>JBFIJN010000105.1:0-19683 GCA_041600735.1 Nannocystaceae bacterium | reverse complement strand
GTCCCGCAGCCCGGCGTTGCTCGTCAGTCACTGGTGCCCGACCAACTCCCTCCTCGCGCCTTGGTCTGCGGGACGCTGACGGCGTTCCCGCCCGCGCGACAATGAGGGACACCCCCTAGCGCGCTCGCCCGCGCGCGGGGGTGGCCGCGGGGGTGGCCGCGTGGGTGGCCACGTAGATCACGTGGCGTCGCCCGCCGCGGCCCGAGCTCAGCACCTTCACGGCAAAGCCGAGCTCGCCCAGGCGGCGCTCGAACGCCTGCTCGTGATCCTCCGACCAGATCGACAAGACGCCGCCCGCTGCGAGCGCGGCCCGAGTGCGGGCGAGCGCGGCCTTGCCGAACAAGGGATCATCGCGGCGCTGGGTGGCCACGTACGGCCCCTCGTAGAGATCGAGCACGATCGCGTCCCAGCGCGCGGGCGCGGCGGTGCTGGCGATGAGCTTCGCGACGTCGCCGACGTGGAGTCGCACGCGTGGATCGTCGACGGCGTGGCTCGTGAGCGGTCCGAGCGGCCCCCGGCACCACTCGACGATCTGCGGGGTGAGCTCGGCCACCGTGACCTCGGCGGCAGCGGGGAGCTCGTCGAGCGCGGCGCGCAGCGTGTAGCCCATGCCGAGTCCGCCCACGAGCACGCGCGGTCGCGCGGCCTCGCGCAGCGGTCGGCAGGCCACGACGGCGAGCTCGAGCTCGGAGCGGTGCGCCACGCTCTGCATCAGCACGCGCCCGTCGACCAGGATGAGGAAATCGCTGTCCCCGCGCCGACGCAGCTCGAGCACGCCCTCCTCGGTATCGACGCGGTCGAGCCGCTGCCACGCGCGCGTGCCCATCGCTACTCTTCGAGGCGCTCGAAGCGGCGCGGGACCATGAACGGGGGCAGCTGGCCGATCGCGTGCTCCTCGAGATCGGGCAGGGGAGTGTGCCCCGTGGCTCGATACTCGACCCACAGCGAGGGATCACCATCGGCGTCGGTCTGCACGTGGGCGCGCACCCAGGTGAGGCGCGGGTGCTCGAGCATGACCTCCTCGAGGTTGTCGAGACAGGCGCGACGACCCTCGAGGTTGACGAGCCCGTCGTCGCGCCCGAGCACGTCGAGGAGCTGGCCCTCCTTGCCAAAGCGCCCGGCGTAGCCGGTGTGGCGCCAGGGCCCCTCGGCGACCGAGCCGGGCTGGGTGTCGGGGATCGGCGGGCGGCAGGCGGCGAACTGCGCGGTGCTCACGAGCACCTCGTGGCCGCCGATCTGCATCGGGGCCCCCGCGCGCAGCGTGACGCCCTCGGCCGGCTCGAACGCGGCGCCGCGCTGGAGCAGGCGGTGGGCGAGCACGCCGATCTCCTCGAGCAGCAGCAGCTGCCGCGCGGGCTGGGTGAGCGTCTGCCCGAGCGCGCGACCGGTGCCGAGCGGCACCGTGGCCTGCGGGGTGACGGGCGTGAGGCCCAGGGTGGTACCGCGGGCCTTGAGCGCGCGCGACAGCTCGAGCAGCTGGCGCAGCGAGTCGACGACGACGAGCTCTTCGTGGTGGGCCGCGAGCGGGAGCACGGAGTCGGCGGCGGGCCCCTCGGCCATCACGAGCTGCGCCTCGGAGGCGAGCCAGCCCAGGATCACGGGATCGAAGAAGCGCGGCACGATGAGCGGCTGGGCACACAGCAAGCGCGCGCCGGGGGTGAGCTGCAGCGCGGCCGCGGCCGCCTCGCCCACCGCCTGCAGATGCGCGCCGGTGCGGAAGATGTCGCGGACGACCCCGCCGATGCCCCGCGCCTCCATCACCAGCTCGGCGCCCGCGGGCACGACGACGGTCTCGTGCAGCGCGGCCGGAGGATCGAGCACGTCGATCGCCAGCAGCGAGCCCGAGAGCCGCCGTCGCGAGCGACACACGTAGCCCACGCCGTAGTCGGGGGCCGCGGACTCTTGGCCGCGAGGGCGTCGGATCACGGCGCGCAGCGGCAGGCGCCCGGCGGTCTCCCGCACCAGGCGCTCGCCGTGCGAGGGGTCGACCGGCACGGCGATGGCGCCGAGCTTGCTGCACGACAGCAGCATCACGATGAGCTCGGCCACGTTGCCGAGCGAGAGCGCCACGAGGTCGCCCTTGCGCAGGCCCAGCCCGTGGAGCTCGCGCACGCGCTTGTCGGCGCGGATCAGCAAGCCGTGGCGAGAGAGCGTGCTCTCGGGGCCATGAACCGAGCGTGCGGTGCCCTTGCGGGCGACGGCAGCGGCCAAGCGCGTGTACATGTGGCCGGGCGGCGAGGGGCTCATTTCCGGCTCTCGAGTGCTTGCGAGGCCCGCCTCACGGGGCGTGGGGACGGGGGCTCAGAAGCGCGGAGCGTAGCCGATGTCGACCGTGGCCGAAAGCGCCGCGCCCTCGCGCAGACCGAGGGTCGCGAACGCCGAGGGCTCGCCCTCACACGAGCTCTCGTCGGGGTCCATGCGGGCGACCGTGCCCCCGGCAAACGCCGCGAGGCCTGGCCCCACGCGCAGCGAGAGCTCGTGATTGCGGCGCCGGCCGAGCAGCGCGGCCGCGTAGAGCCGCACGCCCGACCACAGGCCGTTGCGCCGGCTCGCCTCGCGACCGACCGCGCAGCGCAGTCGATCGTTGCCGGTGTAGACGAGCCCCTGCGAGCCGAGGCCCACCACTCCGCCGCCGCCGATCTCGAAGCGCCCGTCGCGGAGCGGATGGCGGACCTCGATCAGCACGCCCGCCCACGATGTGCCGAGGCGATGGCGCGCGCGGGCGGACACGGGCTGGGTGCCGAGCGCGAGCTCGCCCCCGAGCGCGACGCGACGGCGCGGCCCGAGGAATGCGCTGCCGCGCAGCCCGAGGCCGAGCGTGGGCAGCGGGCGCAGCTCTTCGCTCGCGGCGAGCTGCCGCGGGTTGACGGAGACCACCGGTACGAACACGCCAAAGCGACCGCGGTAGACCGGCGTGGGCGCAACGGGGGGCACGACCGGGGGCGCGATCGCAGGAGCCTCGCTCGCCGCGTCGGATCCATCGCTCCAGCCCGAGCTCTCGTCGTCGGCGAAGCTGGGCGCGGCGGGCACGTCGTCGGGCTCGACCAGCTCGATCGTCCACGGCTCGGGATCATCGACGAGCGGCGTGCCGCCGAGCGCCCGGATCATCGCGGCGACCTCGTCGGTGTCGGGCGCGCTGGGGGCCGCCTGTAGATAGTGGTTGTACGCGGTCACGGCCGCGCTGCGCTCTGCTTCATACGCGGGGGAGCCCGGCTCTTGGCTCGCCATCAGCCGGTGGTGGCACACGCCGATGTTGAAGTGCAGCTTGGCCGAGGGCAGCAGCCGCAGCGCCTCCTCGTAGTGGAGCAGCGCGCGGGCGTAGTCCTTCGCGCGCACCGCCTCGCGGGCGCGGCCGATCGCGGCCTTGGCCTCGGTGCCCGCGGGGTCGGGGCTCGCGCTAGGCTCGTGCGGGGGCGCTGCGAGGGCCGACGCCGGCCCGGCCCCCCATGCCCCGACAACGGCCCCCAGCGCCACTGCGAGGCATCGCCCTGCACGCGTGGCCTTCACTGTTGGCGAGCGTATCAGCTCGCGTTGCGCCTCGCCGCGTGCGGGCTCGAGGCCGCTGCGTTGCGAGCCAGCGCCGCCGCTACGACGGCGGGGGCGGCAGCGCACCGGGGACTGGCGGCAGCGGGAGATCGCGGATCGGATCGGCGGCGGCGGGCACCGGTGCGGGCTCGACGGGCGGCGGTGTGGTCGGCTTGGACGCGGGCGCGGTCTTGGCCCCGACGCCCGACGACGACAACAGCGCCCCGCTGGGGTCGCGCTCGGGCAGCACGAGCGCGTTGGGCTCGAGCCTGGCCTCGCGCTGCCGCGCGATCTCTCCGCGACGCTCGAGGTAGATCTGGATCAAGCGACGCCCCGCATAGTGGGCCTTGATGCGCCACGCGGGACCGTTGGCCAGCAGCACGGCAAATGCGATCTCGGGCGCGTCGGCGGGTGCATACCCGATGAGCCAGTTGTAGTTGAGCGCCGGAGCCCGCTTGCCGGTGAGGCTGCCGGTCTTGGCCGCCACCTTCACCCCGGGGATGTAGTCGTTGCCGTGGTCGTCGCGGAAGCTCTTGCGCGCGGTGCCCTTCTGCGTGGTCCCGATCATCATCTCGCCCACCGCCTGCGCCACGTCGCGGTTGAGCACGCGGCCGGCCTTGAGCGGCGCAGGGCTCAGATCGGTGCCGTCGGGACCGATGACCTGGGCGATGATGTGCGGCGGCTGGTAGATCCCGCTGCGGGCGAAGATGCTGGCCAGCACCGCGCCGTGCATCGGGCTCATGTCCACGTTCCAGAACCCCGCGGCGACCTTGGCCAGCTCGATGGGGTCCGAGGGGATGTGCGCGGGGCTGCGCTCGACGGGGATCTCGAACGGGATCTCCACCTCGAACTGCAGCGCCTTGGCCATGGCCAGCAGCGTGTCCTGCGGCACGTGCTGCATGGCGAGCTTGCCGATCACCAGGTTGTGGCTGTGCGAGACCGCGTCGTGCAGCGTCTCGCACTGGGTGTCGCGCGCCGGGTCGTCGCGGAGGTCCGCGTCCTCGATGCCGTGCAGGCCGCCGTGGAAGCAGACCTTGGTGCTGGCCGTGGCGGTCTGCGAGTCGAGCAGCGCGGCGGCGGTGACGAGCTTGAAGGTCGAGGCGGCGGGGGCCCACGCCGAGGTGGCCACCTCGAGCGGGTCGACCTCCGGATCCATCGACGAGTGACCGACCAAGGCGAGCACCGCGTTGTCGCGGAGATCGAGCACCACGGCCGCCGCGTAGGGCACCTCGCGATTGCGAAAGATCGTGAGCGCGGAGTCCTGCAGCACCGGGTCGAGCGTCAAGAGGATGCGATGGCCGTCGCTGATGTCCTGCACCAAGCGCGCGTTGGCGGGATCGACCTTGACCTCGGCGGGGTTGGCGGCCTTGGGATCCACGGGCGGCGTAGGGGCCGACCCCGGCGTCGGCGTGGTGCCGAACGGCCGCAGTCTGGCCTCGCTCAGCTCGAGGCGATCCTGCCACGGCAGCGTCGGTGACGCGGGCTCGTCGACGACCTCGGGCAGCATCGTCGCCGTCTTGCGCACCTCGTCACGCGACTGCGGGACCTCTTGGCGCTGCACGTAGAACGCGATGGCGCCGAGCGACCCAAGGAAGAAGAGCGCGCCGAGACCGCCCAGGCGGCCTCGTGTCGAACGACCGACGGACACGGCCTCCGGCTATAGCAAGGTCGCGGGATCCGGGCAAAAATCCGGGGGACTACCGTCGAAGTCCGGGCCCAGATCCGGGGCGAGATCCGCCGGCGACCCCTCGATATACCGCTTGGGGCGCCGCAAGAGCGCCTGGAAGGCCAATTGGGCCGTCTTGGAGCGGCTCTGGACCCGGTCGAGCGCACAGTGTAGGAACGGGAGCCACCTGCTCAAATCACGTGCCGGTACATGGTTTGCCCACGCCGCGACGTCGATCCAACGGTTCCGCCGGGCGTGTACCGTCTGCTAACCTGACTCCCCTCAGCGGCGAGCCCGAGCCAGCGTAAGACGCATGCGCGACGAAACGATCGTCACCGTCATCCACAAGGTGGAAGACACCGGCATCACCCGCCGGAGGAGGGATGCCTGCATCGTCGTCATCTACGGGGCGGAGCTGGGCCGCAAGTACAATATCGAGGGGCGCGAGATGACGATCGGCCGCGCGACGGTCAACGACATCTGCGTCAGCCAGGACTCGGTCTCGCGCACGCACGCGACGATCACCGCCGACGACAGCGGCGTGAAGATCAAGGACAACGAGTCGACCAACGGGACCTACGTCAACGATCACAAGATCCACGAGGCGTATCTAAAGGACGGCGACCTCATCAAGGTGGGGCGCTCGATCTTCAAGTTCCTCACCGGCGACAACATCGAGAGCTCGTACCACGAGGAGATCTATCGGCTCTCCACCGTCGACGGGCTCACGCAGATCTTCAACAAGCGCTACTTCACCGACACGCTCGAGCGCGAGCTGTCGCGGGCGCGGCGCTACGATCGTCCGCTCGCGCTGATGATGTTCGACATCGATCACTTCAAGCGCTGCAACGACACCTTCGGTCACCGCGCCGGTGACCACGTGCTGCGCCAGGTCGCCGAGCTGGTCCGCGATCGCTCCCGCAAGGTCGATGTGGTCGCGCGCTACGGCGGTGAAGAGTTCGCGGTGATCCTTCCCGAGATCGATCTGCACGGCGCGGCCAAGTTCGCCGAGACGCTGCGCGAGATGGTCGAGCAGACCCAGTTCGTGTTCGAAGGCCGGCAGATCCCGCTCACCGTTTCGGTGGGGGTCTCCGAGCTCGAGCCTCATCTCTCGAATGCGGACGACCTGGTGCAGACGGCAGACGCCCGCCTCTACCGGGCCAAGCAATCCGGCCGCAACCGCGTGGTGTTCGTCGACTCGGACAACTAGGATCCTCAGCACTGGGATCCAGAGCACTGGGATCCAGAGCACTGGGATCCCGAGCACTGGATCCCGCAGGGATCGTCGCCGCCGGTGGTCTTGGCGCTCGCCGCCGGTGGCCTTGGCACCCGCGGGACTGGCGGCGAAGATCTCGAGTCACGAGCCATGGAGACGCAATCCACCGAGCCCTCGCGGATCCGCTTGCTCGGCGACGCGCTCGCCGATCAGATCGCGGCCGGAGAGGTGGTCGAGCGCCCCGCCTCGGTCGTCAAGGAGCTGCTCGAGAACGCGATCGATGCCGGTGCGCACCGCGTGCAGATCGAGCTCGAGGACGGCGGCGTGGGCTCGATCTCCGTCATCGACGACGGCCACGGAATCCACCCCGACGATCTGCGCCTGGCGGTCACGCGCCACGCGACCAGCAAGCTGCACGGGCCGGAGGATCTGGTGGAGATCGCGACGCTGGGGTTTCGCGGGGAGGCGCTCGCGAGCATGGCGGCGGTGGGCCACCTGTCGATGCGCAGCCGCCCGCGCGGCGCGGAGCTGGGGACCGAGCTGCGCTGCCACCCCGGTCTGCCGCCCGAGGCGCGCACGGTGGGGATGCCGGTGGGCACGCGCGTGGAGCTGCGCGGGCTGTTTGGCAACGTGCCCGCGCGGCGCAAGTTCCTGCGCAGCGAGGCCACCGAGGTCGGGCACGTGACCCAGACCGTGCTGCGCGTGGCGCTGGTGCAGCCGAGCGTGCATGTGTCGCTGCACCACGGGGCGCGACGGCTGCTCGACCTGCCGGCGTGCTCGGCGGCGGCGCGGGTCGAGCAGGTGCTCGCGCGCGGGCAGCGGGTCGACCTTCGCGTGGTGGAGGGCGAGCACGACGACGTGCACGTGCAGGCGTGGCTCGCCCCGGCCGAGGCCGCGCTCCGCGATCGCAGCGGCCTCTCCGTAGTCGTGCGGCGCCGAGTGGTGCGCGAGCCCAACATCGCGCGCATCGTGACCGCGAGCTACGGCGAGGCGCTCGGCACGGGGCGGCACCCGCTCGCCTGCGTGGTGGTCGAGCCCCCGCGCGGCGAGGTCGACGTGAACGTGCACCCGCAGAAGGCCGAGATCCGCTTCGGCGCGCCGCAGCGCGTGTACGCGGCGGTGCGGGCGGTGCTGGGCGAGCCCTCGTCGATCCCCGCGCCGCGGCCGAGCTCGAGCCCCGTGCGGGCGAGCCTCGGGCCCGTGCTCGAGGGCTGGGCGGCCCACGCCGGCGCCTCGGTGGCGCGCGAGACCTCGCCCGGCTACCGCCTGCGCACGCGGGCCGCCGACGTCGGCTACGCGAGCACCCGCGACACGCTGCGCGCCGAGGCGCAGGTGCTGCAGCAGGCGTGGCGAGACGACCGCGTCGCCGATCCGGCGGCGCCGGTCGTGCCGGCCCCGCTCGACCTCGGCCCCGAGTACCTCGGCGGCCTGCCGGGTCCCGTGGGTCTGTACCTCCATGAGGGCGAGCTGCTGGCGGTGGATCTACGCGTGCTGCGGAGTCACCTGGTGCTGCGACGCCTGCGCGAGGACCTCGGCGGCGGCGAGGTGGCCGCGCAGGGTCTGCTGCCGCCGCTCGTGGTGCGGCTGCCCGCGGCCGACGTGAGCTGCTGCATCCGCGGCGCGACCGCGCTCACGCGCGTGGGCCTGCACCTCGAGGGCTTTGGCGAGGACGCGGTGCTCGTGCGCGCGGTGCCGGCCTCGCTGCGGCACTGCGTGGGCGAGCCCGATGTCGCCGACCTCGTCGCGCGGGTGCTGCCGTGGCTGCGCATGCGCGGGCACGACGAGCCCCGCGACGATCACGAGCCGCCGTCCGACATGGACGCGCTCGTCGGCGCCATGCAGGCGATGGCCGAGACCTCGGCCCCCGATCCAGCGCCGCGCTTGGCCCGTCGCTGGCTGCGGGAGCTGCTCGACCAAGGCGTGGCGCTCGATGCCGTCCCGGGTCTGTGCCGCTGGAGCCCGCGTGCGCTCGTCGGAGCTCGTGATGCCGAGGGCTGAGCCCCGCGCGGTCGCGTTCATGGGTCCCACCGCGGCCGGCAAGGCCGCGCTCGGACGCGAGGCCGCGCGACGCTTGTCGCTGCCGGTCCTGGTCTGCGACTCGGTGAAGGTCTATCGCGGGCTCGACATCGGGAGCGCCAAGCCCACGCTGGCCGAGCGCGCAGAGGTTCGCCACGAGCTGCTCGATCTGGTCGACCCCGACGCGACGTTCTCCGCGGGGGACTATGCGCGGCTCGCCTGGTCGCACCTCGCGGGCGGGCGCGGGCTGTTCGTCGGCGGAACGGGCTTCTATCTGCGCGCGGTGGCCTTCACCCACTCCGCGGGGGTGGCCGGGCTCGAGCGATCTCCCGCGGACCCCGAGCGCCAGGCGTTCGAGGCCAAGTGGCGGGCTCGAGAGCAGGCCGAGCCCGGCGCGGTGTGTCGCGCTCTGCACGCCGTCGATCCCGAGACTGCCCGCTCGATCCATCCCAACAACCTCGTGCGCTCGCTCCGGGCGCTGTGGCTGTGTGAATGCACCGGTGGGCCCATCAGCCAGGCTCGGATTGCCGACCCACCCCGTCCGCGGCTTCAATTGATGCTGGTCGTGGTGGATCCAGAGCCGCAAGAGCTGCACGATCGCATGGTGCGAAGGCTCGATCGCATGCTGGCCGCGGGTTGGTTGGCCGAGGTCGAAAAGCTGCGTGAGGCCGGCTATGATGCGCGCCACAAAGCCATGCGGAGCTTGGGTTACAAGCAGTTGCTCGAGGTCGTGGAGGGGCGCCAGTCCCTTCCCGACGCACGCGAGGCCATCATGGTCGCGACGCATCAGTACGCGCGTCGTCAGCGGACCTATCTTCGCACCCAGCTCGCGGCGGCGGGCGCCGAGGCCTCGGGCGCTCGGGTGATCACGGTACGCAACCCTGCGCTCTGTCCCTGGGACCAGATCGCGGCCTTCGTGGACGCCACGTCATGAGCACCAAGGTCCTGGAATTCGAGCGCCCCATCGTCGAGCTCGAGGGCAAGATCAAGGAGCTCAAGCATCTCTCCGGCGGAAGCCAAGAGATGGCCGCCGAGATCGAGCGGCTCGAGCAGAAGGCGCGGCAGCTGCAGCGCGAGCGCTTCGCCAAGCTCTCCCCGTGGGAGCAGGTGCAGCTCGCCAAGCACCCCGATCGCCCCTACACGCTCGACTACCTCGGCGAGATCACCACCGACTTCATCGAGCTGCGCGGCGATCGAGCGTTTGCCGACGATCCGGCGATCGTGGGCGGCCTGTGCCGCCTGGGCCAGCGCGTGGTGATGTTCATCGGCCACCAGAAGGGCCGTAACACCAAGGAAAACCTCTACCGCAACTTCGGCATGGCGCGGCCCGAGGGCTACCGCAAGGCGCAGCGGCTCATGCGGCTCGCGGCGCAGTTCGGTCACCCGGTGGTGTGCCTCATCGACACGGCGGGCGCCTATCCCGGAATCGGGGCCGAGGAGCGCGGGCAGAGCGAGGCGATCGCGGCCTCGCTCGAGCTGATGTCGGTGCTGCCCGTCGCCACGATCTCGCTGGTCATCGGCGAGGGCGGCTCGGGCGGTGCGCTCGCGATCGGGGTCACCGATCGCATCCTCATGCTCGAGCACGCGGTCTACTCGGTGATCTCGCCGCGGGGCTGCGCGTCGATCCTGTGGAAGGACCCCGAGGCCGAGCAGGCCGCGGCCAAGCAGCTGCACATGACGGCCCTCGACCTCAAGACCTTGGGCGTGTGCGACGAGATCATCCCCGAGGCCGTGGGCGGAGCGCACCGCGGGTTCACGCAGACGGCCACCGCGGTGGCCGAGACGCTCACGCGCCACCTCGACGAGCTGACGGCAATGCCCGTCGATGCGCTGCTGGCCGCGCGCTACCAGAAGTTTCGCAACATCGGCCACCTCGAGCACCAACCCGCGCACGGCTAGGAGGCTCGGCGCAATGCTGAGCCAGCTGGTCCTCCTGATGGCGATCGTCGTGGGGGTGACCTTCGTGGGTCAGCTCCGCCGCGGCGACCCCGGGCAGCGCGGCTATCAGGTGGTCCTGGCCGCGGTCTCGATGGCGGCGGTGGTCGCCGTGCTGCGCGGCGACCGATTCCTCTCGATCGTCACGGTGAGCGTCTCGCTGTTGGTGGTGGTGCTGCCGTGGCTGCTCGATGTGCTGGTGCGTGCGTGTTTTGCGCACGAGCGGCTCGCGCTCGCGGTGCGCCTGGCGGGCGTGCGCGCGACCCTGATGCTGGGCGCGGGGCTCCATCGCCAGCAGGCCATCTTGCACGGGCTGCTCGTGCTCGAGCGGCGCGGGGTGGACGGAGCGCTCTCGTACTTTCGCGCGCTCGCCCACGACACCGAGGACGACGTGGAGCTGCGGGTGATCCACGAGCAGATCGTCTCGATGCTGCTGTTCGGCCAGCGCTGGAGCGAGGGCATCGCCCACTACGAGGCCCAGTTCCCGCCGGGCTACGCGGCCCAGCGCCCGCCGCTGGCGCTGGGGCTGCTGCGGGCCTACGGCGAGTCGGGCAAGCTCGTGCGCGCGGCGGGACTGCTGCGCGCGATCGAAGAGCTGCTCGGTCGCGATCCACGGGCGGCCGGGGTGGTCTCGCAGGCGCGGCTCACCTTCTTGGCCTACGCGGGCGAGACCGATCCGGTGGCCTCGGCCCTCACCGAAGAGCGCCGCCGCCGGCTGGGGCTCTCGGCGGCGAGCGGGGCCTTGTTTCGCGGCATTGCGCTCCTGCGGGCCGGCCAGGCCGACGCGGCCCACGACGAGCTGCGCCGCGTGGAGGGGCTGGCCGGGGCGCGCGACGAGCGGGTGGTGCACGCCAGCCGCAAGGCGATCGAGCAGGTGCCCGACCCGGTGCCCGCGCTGACCCCCGAGCTTCGCAGCTACGCCGAGCGCGTGGCGGATCGACTCGAGGGCTTCTTGGCCGCGACCCCCTCGGTGCGTCGCCCCGGCTCGCTGGTGATCACCCCGGCGCTGCTGCTCGGGCTGGGCGCGGGCTACTTGGCGGTCCTCTTGCTCGATGGCGGCGGCGCGGGGCTGCTGCGGCTGGGCGCGGCCACGCCCGAGCTCGTGCGCGCGGGATCGTGGGGGCGGCTGCTCACCGGGGTGGCGGTCCAGTGCGAGCCGCTGGCGCTGCTGCTCTCGGCCTATGGCGTGTGGCTGGCGGGACCGCTGGTCGAGCGCGTGTATGGCCGCGGGCGGGCGCTGCTGGTCTCGCTGGGCGCCGGGGTGGCGGGGCTGGCCGCGGCCGTGACGTTCACGCCCGAGCCCGCCACGGTGCTCGGCGGCGGCGCGCTGCTCACCACCGGGCTGGTCAGCGGCGCGCTGTGGGTGCTGCTGTCGCCGCGCACCAACCTGCCACGCCGCACGCGTCGCGTGCTCGCGCTGCCGCTCGTGTTGCTGCTGCTCGCGCTCGCGGTCACGATCCCACGCAGCGGCGCGGGGCTCGAGGTCTCGGCGGTGGGCATGGCCGTCGCGGCGGCCGTGGGCATGCTGGGGGTGGCCGTGGCCGGTCCGCGCGGGCCCGTGGCCGCGGTGCTGCGCGGGGTGGCCGCCGCGCTCGCGGTGGCGCTGGGCGTGGCGGCGGCGCTGGTCGCCTACGAAGATCCCCAGGGCTTCGCGCTCGCGCACCGCCGCCCGGTGTCGGCCCAGGGGCTGCGCTTGCGCGTGCCTCAGCGCTTCGCGGTGATCGACGGACGAGCGGAGCCCGTGGCCGCTCCGTGGCCGCTCTACCCCGGCCTGCACGACACCCTGGCCCAGCGGGTGGGGGATCGCGTGCAGCTGCTGATCACCGCCACGGGTGACCCCGCGGGTCCGAGTGCGCTGCTGCGGGTGGATCCCACGCTGCGGCACGCGTTGCTCGAGGTTTCCGCACCGCCGCCCGAGGCGTGGCAAGCCGCGTGGCGCCGCGCCATGAGCCCGATCGCCGCCGAGACGGCCGATGCCGCGCTGCGCAGCACGGTGCTGCGCAGGGATGGCCGAGACGTGGGCGTGGTGCTGGAGCGTGCGCTCGGCGATGGGGTCTCGGTGGTGCTGGTGGCCGCCCCGCCCGCCGCGCTGACCCACGATGCGGTGCTCTACGCCACCATGCTCGCCGAAGCCCAGCCCTCGCCGCCGCGCTGAGCGGCCGGCGCCCACAGCGGCGCGCTATACTGGCCCGACCCGTGCCCGGCCCGCTGCCAATACGCCGCGATGCGTCGCCCTGGCCGATGGTGGTGGCCACGATCGTCGCCTCGATCGGGGTCCACCTGCTGATGTGGCCGCTGGGCAACCAGGTGCTGGAGCGCGCGTGGTCGTTCCAGCCGCTGCCGCCCACCGACGAGTTCATGGAGGTCTCGCTGCTCGAGCCCGACGCGCTGCCGGGCGAGCTCGTCAAGCTCGACGCGGTGACCGACGAGCGTCCGCCCGACCACGACAGCGGGCGCATCTCCGAGCGCGACAGTCGCGTGGACGAGGAGACCAAGGCGCCCAACCGACGCGCGGCGCCCAAGTACGACCCGCGGGTGAAGGGCGAGCAATCCGGGGTGCCTTCGAGCGCGAGCGAGGGCTCCGCCCCCGAGGACACGCCCCCGCACGCGCTACCGCTCGGCCGCCCGAGCGAAGGCCCGGCGACCGACGCCGGGGAGCGCACGCCGGGCGAGCTCCCGCTCGGGGACGACCGCGGGGCCACGAGCGAGGCGGGGGCGCGGGCGCTGCGGCCAGGCTTGCGCGGCAGCGCCGATGCCATGCGCAAGACGTTCGGCGGCTCGGGCACGATCGACGGCCTCGAAGGCGTGAAGGAGGGCACCGAGACCCTGCTGAACACCGACCGCTTTCGCTTCGCCTCGTTCTTCAACCGCATGCGCGACCAGGTCGCGCAGCACTGGGATCCCAACGGAACGATGGCGCGGGTCGATGCCGATGGCCGCACCTATGGCCGGCGCACGCGCACGACGCTGCTCCACATCCGGCTCAACCCCAAGGGCGCGATCGAGAAGATCACGGTCACGCGCGAGAGCGGGGTGAGCGAGCTCGACAAGGAGGCGATTCGGGCGTTTCACAAGGCGGCGCCGTTCGTGAACCCACCGGCCGAGATGGTCGACGCCAGCGGCTTCATCGAGGTCGACTTCCTGTTCATCCTCGACGAAGGCAAGGGCTCGCTGCACCGCTACCTGCGGTGAGCCCGAGCCCGAGAGCTGGAGCGGGGAGCTCGCGGTCGCGGTATCGTCGGGCATGCCCCACAGCTACAGCTCGCTCTCCGATCCCGAGCTCCGCGCGGCCCTCGAGTCGCTGCCGGGATGGGCCGTCGAGGACGGCAAGCTCCACAAGACGTTTCGCTTCGCGGGCTTCCCCGCTGCGATCGCGTTCATGGTGCGCGTGTCGTTCGAGGCCGAGCGGCTCGACCACCACCCCAATTGGACCAACGTCTACGATCGCGTGGAGGTGGTGCTGTGGACCCACGACGTGGGCGGGCTGACCGACCGCGACGTGGCGCTCGCCACCGCGATGGAGGCCGCCGCAGCAGCGCCACGCGGCTGACCGCCGCGCGACGCCCTGCGCTCGCCCGCTACTTCTTGGTCGGGGCCGGGGCCGGCAGGCTGTCGAGGATGCGCTTGAACTCCGGATGATTGGGCATCATCTGGAGCGCAGCCGTGCACACCTGGCGGGCCTCGCCGAACAGGTTGGCGTCGCGCATGCACGAGGCCAGCGCGATCACGGGCTCGACGGCGCGCGGGTTGAGGGCCACGACCACGCGCAGGTGCTCGACCGCGTCGCGGGGCCGGCCCTGCTTGCGGTGGATCGCCGCGATGAGGTTGCGGATCTCGGGGTCGTTGGGCCGCAGCTTCACCGCATTGTTGAGGTGAGCCAGCGCTGCGCCGTCGCCCTCGGCCTGGCGCACCGCGAGCGCGAGCATCATGTGCGGCTGCCAGAAGCGCTCGTCCTTGGCGATGATCTCGCGCAGGAACTTGGCGGCCTTGGCCTGGGCTCCCGAGTCGCCCGAGCGCACCTGCTCGATCGCCTCGTCGTAGCGCTCGTCGAAATCCTCGACGTCGAGCGTGAGCCGCCCGCGGCGCGCGAACGCGTCGTCGTCGAGGCTGCGACGCGGCAGCGCGAGGATCGCCTCGAGGGTGTCGCGCGCCTTGGGCGGGTCGTCACCGTCGAGGTACATGGTGGCCACGTAGCGCAGCACCGTGGCGCTGGTCGGGTGCTTCTCGGCGGCCTTGAGCAGCAAGAGCGTGGCTTCCTCGCTCTTCTCCTCTTCGTGCAGGTCGAGCAGCATGTCGAGGGTGCTCTTGGCGATGCGCGAGGACTCGACCGCGGTGCGCAGCAGCGACATCGCCTCTTCGCGGTCCTCCTTGCCCTGGTCGTCGTCGTCGTCGGCGCGGTCCCACATCACGTTGGCCAGATCGCCGTAGGCGCTGGCCACCTGGCCCTCGTCGACCGCACGGCGCAGGAACGGCTCGGCCTCGTCGAACTTGTCGTCCTCGATGAGCAGCGAGCCGAGGTGGGCCATGAGGCCCGGGTCTTCGTTGCCCTTCTCGGCCGCGAACTGGGCCACCTTCATGGCGTTGGCCTTGTCACCGGCGCCGCGCAGGGTCTGCACGAACTGATTGGTGACCGCCGCGTTGGTGGGATCGAGGTTGAACGCCTGGTTGAACGCCTGCACCGCCGAGCCCAGGTCGCCGAGCTGGCGAAAGAGCGTGGCGAGGTGGTGGAACAGGCCCTGGTCGTCCTTGCGCTGCTGCGCGGCGATGTTGAGCGCCTGCAGGCACAGCGGGATCGCGGTCTGATCGACCGGGTTGCGCACGAGGATGTCGACCATGAGGTGCAGGCCCTGCACCGCCGGGTCCATCTTGGGATCGCGACGGATCGCGTCCATGAACGGCGAGAGCAGCTGCTCGGGGGTCGTGGGCACGCAGCGGCCCTGCAGCGCGGACAGGTTGCCCAGGCCCACCAGGAACGAGATCAGCGCCTGCGTGTCCTCGGTGGCGAACGCTTCCTTCCAGTCGGCCTTGTCGAGCTGGATGTCGTAGCGCGCGGCGAGCTTGCCGAGCACCGTGAACATCTGCTCGGGCAGGCCCTCGGTGTCGCCGGCCCAGCTCAGCTTGTCGAGCTCCACCAGCGTGTCGCCCTCGCCCAGCTCGACCAGTCGCGCCTCGTAGGCGACGGCCTTGTCGTCGACGCGAAGGTTGGCGATGACGCCTCGCTTCGCGTTGGGGAAGCGCTTGATGCCCTCGAGCGCGCGCTCGTCGGTCCACGCCTCGCGAAACACCATGAGCGCGGGGACCTTGCGGCCGTCCTGCTCGGCGAGGGCGGTGAACACCGGCGCGGCCGCCTTGGCTCCGCGCGCGGCGAGCTCTTGGGCCCACCAGCGCTGCACGCCCATGGCCAGCGGAGCGCCCTTGCCCTCGTTGGTGCAGGCGATCGGGAGGATCACGAGCTCGACCGACTGCGCGGCCTCGGCGCTCTCGGCTGCTTCCTCTTCGTCCTCTTCGTCGAGGTCCTCGTCGAGCTCGTCCTCGTCCGCCTCGCTGGATTGCTCGAGGAGTGCCTCGGTGTCCTGCTGCGGGGTATCGTCGTCTTCGCCTGCCATGGAGGGCGAAGCCTGCCCCATGCCCCCGAGGCGTGCAAGGAGAGCCCACGGTGGCAACGGGCGTGCATTTGCGGGCGAAGGGTGCCGCTCGCGCGACGGCGGGGGCATGATGGGGCGAGCGATGGGCCGCAAGCGGGCGAGCACGGGCGGAGGCAGCTTCTTGCGCGGCAGTGCGAGGTGCGCGCGAGCGCTGGCGCGCACCGTGGTCTGCTGCGGCCTGGTCGCGGCCGCGGGCTGTGGCGAGGCCGCGGCCGACGTGGTCGCGCTGTGGGTCGACAGCGTGAGCGACGACGACGGCAACCGCCCGGTGCGACTCTACGAGGCCGGGGAGCGCGACGTGTTCTCGGTCGTCCCCGACATCCCGGGCTCGAGCATCGATCTGTTGCAGGTGGGGGTCGACGCGCGCGCGCGCGGAATCGCCGTGTCGGCGACGGACGCCACGGTCTGGGTCGAGCGCGGCTCGGGCCGCCGCGTGACCATGAACGCGGCCGCGGTGGGGCGCTCCGAGCTGGTGGCGACCGAGTTCGCGTTCACCCGCAGCGGCGATGGGATCCTGCGCGCGCTGGCCGTCGACGCCTCGCTGCCGCCCGCGTGGCTGTTTGCGCCGCTCAGCGGGCCCGACGGGCTGCGGGTGCACACGGTGGGCCCACCCACGGTGGCCGGGCCCGCGCGACGTTGGGCGCTGCACCACGCGACCGATGCTCCGGTGATGGTGCTGGCCGAGATCGACGACGGCGAGATTTCCGTCAGCGGGCAGGTGCTGGCGCTCGCCTACCCGAGCGAGGAAGGACAGGGCCCGGTGGTCGACGACCTGCGCCCGCTCGCGCGCGGCGTGCTCGAGGGGCCGCCCTACGCCAGCCCCGGCTCGAGGTACCTGAGCGGCTGCCGCGATCGCCTGTGCCTGTCGCCGAGCGGTCGCGCGGTCTACACGCGGACGCCCGACCCGAGCTGCGACCTGTGGCGGTGGTCGTGGGTGGAGGCGCTGTCCTCGGACGTGGACACGCCGCCCGAGCGCGTGAGCATCGAGTGCCCGGCGGGCGCCGAGACGCAGCTGGCCGCGGTGCTCGACGACGATCTCCTCGTGCTCGACGACGCGCTGCGCCTCTATCTCGTCGACCTCGGCGCAGGCTCGGTGGTGGGCCTGCCCAAGCCAGGCGGCCTGCTGAGCCCCCACTTGGCCGACCGCGGGCGCGTGCTGCTGGTCGCCTCCAACCACGGCGAGGTCGCGCGGGTCGACGCCCATGGACCGCGCATGATCAGCGGCGTGCAGTCGGGATGCTCGCAGACGGAGGGGATGGCGGTGAGCCCCGGCGGGGCGTGGCTGGTGCAGAGCTGCTTGCTGGGGGGCATCGGCGGTCAGATTCAGCGGATCTCGGTGCTGGGCTCCGAGATCTACGCGGGCGTGCCCATGCGGCCGATCGCGGTCGACGACGACGGCAACGCCCTGCTCTACAGCGTGGGTCCGAGCGATGACGACGGCGTGCCGCACGGGCTGTTCGTGCTCTCGGGCGACGGGCAGCTCACGCGCGTGGACGAGCTCGAGCCGGCGCCCGGCGAGGTGCTGCTCACCAAGCTCGACGGCGAGAGCAGCCCGGGGCGCTTTGCCGCCGGCGGGCCGAGCTGAGCCCACGCGAGCGGGCGCCGCCGCTCGCGCGCAATTTCCGCTACGATCGTGCGATGAATTCGAGAGCTGCTTGGCTTGCTCCGCTTGGCGTGATCGTTGGGCTCGGGATCTTCGCGTGTGGCGGCGGCGATCCTCCGGCGGGGGAGAGCGAAGACACGGGTCCCGCGCTCACCGATGACGGCAGCGATGGGCCGGGGATGACGGGGTCCGCCTCGACGGGCCCGACCTCGAGCGACGGGACCGCCGATGACACCACCACCGATGCGCCGCTCGCCTGCGACGCGCCGCTGCGCGGCCTGGCCTGTCAGCCGCCGGGGCCGGCGACGATCGGCTGGCAGCTGCGCGTGGACGGAGTCGAGTGGCTCGACGGTGAGCTGCTCGAGGATTGCCTCGTGATCGACGGGATCGACGACGGCCTCACTTCCACGATCGCATTCGATTGCTCGGGTGACGTGCCCCAGCTCGACATCATCAGCATGAACCCGCACCACGTGCCGGAGCTGCAGCCCGGCGAGATGGTGGAGCTGCACGCGTTCGCCGGGCCCGAAGACGAGGCGGTCGTCGCCCGCTACCTCACCGTGCGCAGCGCGGGCGGCCTCGTGCTCGCGGCGTTCGATGCCTCGGAGCTCTCGCCCCCGCCCACCTTCGACTTCGAGCCGGTGGCGCTCGAGGTCGTGCCCACCGACTGTCCCCAACAACCCACCGAGTGTGTGTACAAGCAGGATGCCGCGCTGCAGCTCGAGTTCGACGGCCAGACCGCCCAGCTGTTCCAGGGCCAAGAGGCGTTCGTGGGCCAGCTGACGAGCTATCGCGTGATCGCGGGCTTGGTGGAGCGGATCCACTGCGCGCCCGATGACTGTGGCTATAGCTACGCGGAGTGGTTCGTGCAGGGGCTGGTGTTCCGCATTCCCGAGGGCTAGCGCGGGGGAGCGCCGCAAGTGTTAGGATCGCGGCATGAGCTTGCGATCCTTGCTTGCCACGATCTTGCTGCTCCTTCCTTCGCTCGCCTGTTCCGACGACCCCGATCCGCAGGGCGACACGGGGAGCTCGCAGGTGACGGGAACCGGCGATGGCACGGCGGACGACACCGCGGCTCCGGGCGCGCCGATGTACTGCCCGGGCGTGAGCGAGTGGGGCTACCCCGTGTGCCGCACCAACGACGACTGCCAGGAGTTTGCGCAGTGCGTGGCGGCTCCCGACGATTGCCCCGGCGCTGGCTGCCCGGGCGATTGCCTGAACGATGGCCAGTGCGCCGACGCCTTCGGTGAGGGGATCGGTGGAGTGTGCACGTTCCCCAACGGAGGATGCTGCGCGTCCCAGGGCGAGTGCACGCCGTTGTGTGACCAGACGGGCTGTGCTGCCGACGAGACCTGCGAGCCCAATGGACACTGCACGCCGATCCCGTGCGATGGCGGCTATGCCTGCCCCGAGGGGCTGGCGTGCGATCCCGGCAGCGGAGCCGATCGCCACGGCTGTGCCGTGATTCCGTGCGACCAAGACGGAGCGCTGCCGTGTGGCCCCGCGAGCGAGTGCACGGCGGGAGCGTGCCAGCCGATCGCGTGCGGGAGTGATGCGGATTGCCCGTGCGGCAGCTGCATCCAGGAGCTGTGCCGCGAGCGGCCGTTCGTCTGCGACGAGGGCAGCGCTTAGCTACTCGTGGAACGGACCGCCGAAGCGCACGTCTTCGCGCAGGGCGTCGTCGGTGAGTGTGCGG
This sequence comes from Nannocystaceae bacterium, assembly GCA_041600735.1. Classification (GTDB taxonomy): domain Bacteria; phylum Myxococcota_A; class Polyangia; order Nannocystales; family Nannocystaceae; genus Paraliomyxa. The sequence continues at coordinate 381 of JBFIJN010000105.1, read as the reverse complement.
AGGAACGCGACCAGCGCGGCCTTCTGGGCGTCGCTGAGGTTCAGGCGCTGGGGCTGGCCTCCGGGCGCGCGCAGGCGAGGGTCGAGGTTGGGGTGGGCCTGCACGCCGTTGTCGTAGTGCTCCACCACCTGCGCGAGCGTTTCGAAGCGGCCGTCGTGCATGTACGGGGCGGTCAGCTCCACGTTGCGCAGCGAGGGCGACTTGAACACGCCATCGAGCGTGGGGTCGTCCTGCACATCACCCACGCCGTTGTCAGTGGTGGTCGGTCCGAGGTCGAGCCCGTTGTTGGCGGGCGTGGTCATGAGGAACACGGCGGTGTTGGAGAGCGGAGCGCCGGGTGGCGGCGGGGGGCCGGGCTGGCCCACGTGGCACACGGCGCAG
>JBFIJN010000104.1:0-20432 GCA_041600735.1 Nannocystaceae bacterium | reverse complement strand
GTTCCTCGATCGCGCGATCGGGGATGATCAAGAGGTGGTGATCGTTCGCCATGGCCACGGCTCGGGCGCGCTGCGCAAGGTGGTGCGCGAGCACCTGACCCGCCTGCGGCACGTCCGCACGTTCCGCTCTGGGCTACAGCCCGAAGGAGGCGACGCGGTGACCGTGGTATGGGTGAAGGGGTGACGTCTACGCTCGTGCATCGGGGGCTCGTGCGTCGGGGGCCCGCGGCACTGCTGCTGCTGGCCGCGCTCTGCGGTCCGCCGGGCACCGCGGGCGCGAATCCCAACGAGGGTGAGCCGCGCTCGATCGTGCGCGATGCCGATCGCGTGTACACGACGGTCGCGGGCGAGGGCGACGGCGCCTCGACGGTCACCAATCCCGCCAACCTCGGGATGCTGCGCGGCGTGAACGGGGTCCTCGACTTCGCGCTGATGGGGCCGGATCGCCGCCGTCGCGGCAGCGGGGTGGGGGCGTTCGTGGGATTGCCGCTGCCGCTGCGCTTGGCGGTGGTGGGGCTCGGCTATCAGCTGCTGCTGCCGTGGCAGCCCGAGAGCGCGACCTCCGACAACGCGCCGGGCCGCGACGATGTGGATCCGCAGGGCTCCGACGACTTCTTCAACAAGATCACGATGGCGGTGGCGGTGCCGCTGGGCTCGTGGGTGCGGCTGACCCGGCCCGGGGCCAAGGCGGCCGCCGATGCGCTCGATCGGCTGAGCTTGGGGCTCTCGTACTCGCGGCTGATCTCGTCGGGCAATTTCCATGCGCACGGCACCCAGCAGGTCGACGTCGCGCTCTCGTACTGGGCCAGCCGCTACTTGGCGCTCGGGGTGGTGGGGCGCGCCATCAACCTGCCGCGTACGGGTCGGCTCCCCAGCGAGGCGAGCGGGAGCGGTCGCGGTGTGCTCCAGCCTGCGGTGCTCGAGCCCGAGCTCGCGATTCGCCCGCTGGGCACCCCGGTGCTCGATCTCGCGTTGGGCGCTCGGATCTCACCGGTGGTGCCGGGCGACGCGCAGCGCTTCCGCATCAACCACGTCGATCCGCGGGGGCGCCTCAGCACCGCGGTGGGTGGCGTGCGCGTGTTCGCCGAGGCCGAGATGAGCCGCTGGAACCCCGTGATCGCCGACGAGGGCACTGTGACGCCGCGGCTGTCGGCGCGGATCTCCGCCGGCGTGGAGCTGCGCTTTGCGAGCTTCGGCGTGGCCGTGGCGCCGCTGATGTCGGCGGGCGCGCGCAGCCGCTTCGGCGTCGACGGGGCGGCCGCGCGACTGCGGGTCTCCCAGGAGCGCTACCCCACCGTCGCGAGCCCGCGTCGGGTGGTCACCAAGCTGGCGCTGGCGCGCTACCGGGGCGATCGCGGGATGTGGGCGGCGATCGAGCAGCTGGAGGTGGCGGCGGAGCGGCGCGGCGTGGTGCTGCTCGAGACCCGCGGCATGAGCCTCGGCTACGCCCAGGTCGAGGAGCTGCGCGAGGCGGTGCTGCGCGTGCGCAACCGCGGCGGCAAGGTCGTCGTGTACATGCACGGGGGCTCGCTGCGCAGCTACTTCTTGGCGAGCGCGGCCGATCGCATCGTGGCCCACCCGAGCTCCAGCCTGTGGATCCTGGGGCTGCGCATGCAGACGCTCTACTACCACGAGCTGCTCGAGAAGCTGGGGGCCAAGCCCGAGTTCGTGCGCGTGGGCGAGTACAAGGCCTGGCCCGAGACGATGCACCGCGACACCGCGTCGGAGCCGGTGGCCCGCCAGCGCGAGCTGCTCTACACCGACACGTGGAACCACGTGCTGCGCATGATCGCGCGCGAGCGCGGCCAGGACGCGCGCGTGGTCAAGGAGTGGATCGACGACGCGCCGCTCGCCCCAGCCGAAGCGATACGCCGCGGCCTGATCGACGAGCTCGCGCAGCCCGACGAGCTCGACGCCAAGCTCGAGGACTGGCTCGGTCGTCGGATCCGCATCGAGGCGCCCAGCGAGTCGCGTGAGCACGCCCGCGACTACGGTCCGCCCCCACGGATCGCGGTGCTGCTGGTCACGGGTGATCTCGTGCAGGGCGACAGCTTCACGGTGCCGCTGCTCGGCCGCCAGGTTGCGGGCGACCGGACGCTCACCAAGGAGATCGAGCGCCTGCGCCACGACCCCAGCGTGCGCGCGCTGGTGGTGCGCATCGACAGCCCCGGCGGTGACGTCGGCGCGGCCGAGGCGATCGCGCGCGAGCTCGATCTCGTGCGCAAGGAGAAGCCGGTCGTGATCTCGATGGGCAACACCTGCGCGAGCGGGGGCTATTACATCGCCAGCGCCGGGCAGTACATCTACGCCGACGCGACCACGTTCACCGGCAGCATCGGCATCTTCTATCCCAAGGTCGACATCTCGGGGACGCTCGAGCGCATCGGCATCGGGGTCGACGAGCAGGACTTTGGCCGGCGCGCGGGGCTGCGCTCGTGGCTGCGCCCCTACGACGACGACGAGCGCGCCGCGATCCAAGCCGACATCGAGGCCAGCTACGCGGTGTTCCTGGGGCGCGTGGCCAAGGCGCGCTCGATGACGCTGGCGCAGGCCGATCGCGTGGCCCAGGGTCGCGTGTGGTCGGGGGTCCGGGCCATGGAAGAAGGGCTCGTCGACGACTACGGAGGGATCCGCGAGGCGATCCTGCGGGCGCGCGCGATCGCGGGTCTGCGACCCAGCGAGGGCGTGGTCGAGGTGTTGCCGCGGCCGACCGCGCCGCTCGAGAACCTGCGCGCGATGTTTGGCTTCGACCTGCCCTCGCCGCTCGGCGAGGGCACCGCGGCGCTCGGCATGGCGGTGCCCGCTGCGGTGGCGCTGCGCAGCGCGCTGCCGGCCGGGATGGTGGCGGTGCTGCGGCACCTGCCGCTCGCGCTGTGGTGGGGCGATGGGCCGCGGCCGCTGGCGCTCGCCGAGGCCAGCTACATCATCGAGGACTGAAGCGCATCGACGCGGGCAAGAGCGCGTCGGGCAGCGTGACCACGACCCGTGCATCGGGCTGGGTGGGGTGCGTGAACGCGAGCTGCCAGGCGACCAGTGCGATCGCCCCGCTCGCGAACGGAAGCGTGGATCCGTACTGGGCGTCGCCGACGATCGGGTGCCCGTGGCGCGCGAGCTGCAATCGGATCTGGTGCTTGCGGCCGGTGCCGAGCTCCACCTCCACGAGGCTCGGCGAGCCGGCTCGCAGCACCCGGTAGTGCAGCCGCGCTTGCTTGCGATCGGGCGCGGGCGCATCGTGCAGCACCGCGCGGCCGTCGGCGCGCAGCGCCACGTAGTGCACGAGCGTGTGCTCGGCCGGCGAGGGGCGGCCGCTCACCAGCGCGCGATAGATCTTGGTGACGGTGCGCTCGCGAAACTGCTGCGACAGCCGGCTCGCGGCCTTCGACGTGCGAGCCAGCACCACCACGCCGCCCACCGGCCGATCGAGGCGGTGCACGAGCCCCAAGAACACGCGCCCGGGCTTGGCGTAGCGCTCGCGCACGTACTCGCGGGCCACCTCGAGCAAGCAGGGCTCGCCCGGCTGCCCTGCCTGCGTGGCGAGGCCGGGTGGCTTGTAGACGGCCAGCAGGTGGTTGTCTGCGTGGAGCACCTGCAGCGGCGGGAGCGGCCCTTGCCGCCCACCGCTGGCTTTGCTACCGACGGACGACATGGCTCGTCGTCGTGCGCCCCCGGGTCGCCCCGGCCCTCGTCCTGGCGCGTCGTGGGGAGGCCCCAGCCGCCCGCCGCGACCGTTTGGCCGCGAGCGAGCCCCCAGCCGCGAGTGGATGCAGGAGCTGCTGCACAGCGCGGGCATCCGCCTCGATGGGACGGCCTTCGATCGGCTGTGGGCGTATCACGAGCTGCTGCGCCGCCGGAACCACGACCGCGACCTCACGCGGATTGTGGCGTTCCGCAGCATGGTGATCAAGCACTACATCGACTGCATGCTGGTGGGCACGCTGGTGGAGCTGCCCTCGCCGTTGCTCGACATCGGCTCCGGCGCTGGCTTCCCCGGGATCCCGCTCGCGATCCAGAACCCCTCGCTCGCGATCACGCTCGCCGAGCCGCGCCCGCGGCGGGTGGAGTTCCTTGAAGAGGTCGTGGCCGCGCTCGAGCTGCCCTCGGTGGAGGTGTTCGGTCACCGGGTGGTGAGCGCCAGCCTGCGCCAGCCGATGCGCGGCACCATCACGCGCGCGCTCGAGACCATCGACAAGACCCTGCTGCGCACGGGGGGCTGCGCGCGGGCCGGCACGCGCCACGTGTTCATGAAGGGGCCGGCGGTCGACCCCGAGCTCGAGCTCGTGCGCACGCGGCTCGCGGCCGACTATCGCGTGGTGCAGGACCATCGCTATCGCCTCATCGACCCCGAGCACGAGCGCCGCCTGGTGGTGCTCGAGCGGCTGCGCGATCCCGTGGAGCTCGCCGAGTCCGACTAGCGCCGCGCTCGCCCGTCGCGCTCGCGCCGGTACTCGGCCAGGAACTCGCGGTGGAAATCGGCGAAGCGACCCTCGAGCACGGCGGCCCGGGCCTTGCGCATGAGCTCGAGGCAGAAGCTCACGTTGTGCGTGGCCAGGAACACCTGCGCGGTGGTCGTGGTGGTGTGCATCAGGTGATGCAGGTACCCGCGGCTCACCGTGGTGCACGTGGGGCAGCGACAGCTGGGATCGACGGGCAGCCGATCCTTCGCGAGCTTGGGCTTGTTGAGGTTGATGAGCCCGTGGCTCGTGAACGCGGTGCCCTCGCGCGCGTACTTGGTGGGCACGATGCTGTCCATGATGTCGACGCCCGCCGCCACCGCCTCGAGCATCGCCTCGGGCCGTCCCACCCCCATCAGGTAGCGGAGCTTGCCCTGGGGCATCATCGGCCCGAGGCTCGTGAGCGTGGCGCGGAACTCCTCGGGGCTCTCGCCCACGTTGAGCCCGCCGATCGCGTAGGCCCCAAAGCCGAGCTGCTCGAGCGCGTCGATGCAGCGCTGGCGCAGGTCGGGGAACGTCGCGCCCTGCACGATCCCGAACAGGGTCTGCCCCGGCGCCAGCGTGCCGACGTCTTGGCAGCGCTTGGCCCATCGCACCGTGCGCTCCATCGCCGCCTTGGCGGTGGCATGGTCGGTGGGCAGCGAGACGCACACGTCGAGCGGCATCACGAAATCCGAGCCGAGCACGGTCTGGATCTCGATCGCGCGCTCGGGGGTCCACATGACCTTCCCCGGCGCACCCTTCGAGCGCCCGCCCGCGGCCGCGTAGAACTCCACGCCTTCCTCGCGCACCACCCGATCCTCCACGCGGTAGACCTGGAAGCCGCCCGAGTCGGTGAGGATCAGCCGCGGCCAGCCCATGAAGCGGTGCAGGCCGCCTTGGCTGCGCAGGATCGAGTCGCCGGGCTGCTCGGCCAGGCGGAACGCGTTGCACACCAGGATCTCGGCGTCGAGCCCCTCGAGCACGCCCGGCACGAGACCGTTGACGGCGGCGTGGGTCCCCACCGGCATGAACAGCGGGGTGTGCAGGGGAGCCCGCGCGGTGCGGCCCTCCCCGGCACGGGCTTCGCCCGAGCGGGCGACGACGCGAAACTCGAGCATGGGCCGCGGATGATAGCCCATGCCTGCGCTCACGGGTCTTCGTCGGGCGGGGCGGTCTGCGGCACCACCTCGTCGTAGCGACGCTCGACGCCCTCGTGATCGACGAACGTCCAGCGCGAGCCCTCGCGCTCGCGCACGTAGCTGGGGCCGAGCGGCACCTTGCCGTGACCGCCGGGAAGGTCGAGCACGTAGGTGGGCTGACACAGTCCCGAGAGGCTCGCGCGCAGCTCCTGCGCCAGCGCGCGACCGGCATCGATCGTGGTCCGAAAGTGGCGCAGCCCGCGGGTGAGATCGCAGTGGTGCAGGTAGTAGGGCTTGGCCCCGAGCGTGTACACGAGCTCTTCGAACAGCGTGCGCAACGTGGCCGCATCGTCGTTGACGCCGCGCAGCAGCACGGTCTGGTTGAGCAGCATGAAGCCCCCCTCGCGCAGCCGCTGGCAGGCCACGGCGGCCTCGGGGGTGATCTCGCGCGGGTGATTGAAGTGGGTCACCACCGCGACCATCGAGCGCCCGCGCAGCGCCGCGACCAGCTGCGGCGTCACCCGCTGGGGCAGCGCCACCGGCACGCGCGTGTGCACCCGCAGCAGGCGCACGTGGGCGATGGCCTCGAGTCGCTCGCGGATGTAGACGAGGTGATCGTCGCGCAGCATCAGCGGATCGCCACCGGTGAGGATCACCTCGCGCACCTGCGGCTGCGCGGCGATGTACGCGAGCGCCGGCTCGAGCGCGCGCTGCGAGTAGCCCTCGTCGACGTCGTTGAGCGCTTCCTTGCGAAAGCAGAAGCGGCAGTACACCGCGCAGTGATACGTGGGGTAGAGCAGCACGCGGTCGCGGTGGCGATGGGTCAGCCGCGGCACCGGGCTGTGCCGTAGATCGCCGATCGGATCCTCTTGCTCGCCCGCGGCGAAGCGCAGCTCCTCCGCGGCGGGGATCACCTGGCGACGAATGGGATCGTCGGGGTCGTCCCAGTCCACGAGCGCGAGGTAGTGTCGCGGCACGCGGGTCTTGAACGCCGCGGCGGCGGGGCGCGTGGCCTCCCGCTCCTCGGGCGAGAGCGGCGCGCGCTCGAGGTCGGCGCCCGTACGGATCCCGGAGCGAAGGTTCGCTTGCCACTCGCTCGGATTGTCCGCGGCAGTGGCCGCGGCCTGCTTCTCGCTGTCGTTCACCGGCATGCCATCGATCCCGTCGCTCTCGCCTAGGGCTTCGCGCCGCGCCGCGCCGCGCCCACGCTGGTGAGCCCATAGGCCAGCAGCTCCATGCGATTGCGCGGCAGCTGCGTCACGCCGATCTCCACCATGCCGAGCTCGGTGAGCTGGTGCTTCCAGCGCGGCAGGTGGTGCAGCGCCTTCCAGTCGTCGAGCTTCCACGTCATCAGCACGCCGCACAGCGCCTCGCGCGGGCGGGCGGCCATGCGACGCACGGTCTGCAGCGCGACCTGGGGCGCAACGTTGACGTCGCTCAGCACCCAGTGGAGCTTGCGCGGAAGATCACCGCGCTGCACCTGGCCCATGAGCTTGCGATGGTGGGTGAAGCGAGTGCCCCCGGGGCCGCGAAACTCGAGCACCGCGGCATCCATCGCGCCGGGGTCCACGCCGTGGACGTGCAGGCCGCGGCGCAGCAACGCGAGGCTCGCCCCGCCGGGGGCGCTGCCGAGCTCGAGCGCCACGTCGCCCGACCACAGCGGGGCGCGCGACCACACCAGCGCCTCTTCGAGCTTGTAGAACGCACGCGAGGGCACCGAGACCCCGGAGCCCTCGGCGCCCGGATCGGCGACCGGGATCCGCCCGCCCGCGAACGGCACCTCGTCGGCTCGTCGCCGGCGCAGCCCGATCAGCCACGGCTCTTCGTCCTCGCCGATCCACTGGCCCACGATCACGTCGATGATGAGCTCGCCCTCGGCCGCGAGCGCGCTCGAGCTCCGCGCCCGCGTGGCCGGCCAGGCCGCCTCGAGCTGGGCCCGCACGCGCTCCGCCGCCGGCCCGTAGACGAACCCGGGCGGCTCGTCGCCGGGCTTGCAGCGATCGCGCTCCCACACGTGCAGGCACGGCGCGTCGCCGAGCTCGTGACCCTCGAGCGCCGCGAGCACCTCGGCGGGCGTGCGCGCCGGGCCGAGCGACACGCCGTACACGCGCGCGAGCGGGGTGGCCAGGCGAGGCGCACCGTGCTCGAGCCCCGTGGGACACTTGAACGTGACCAGCCCGGGTCGGCCGAACGCGGGGCGCCACGTGGGGTGCTGCGCGACCACGGCCTGCTTGAGGGCCGCTTCGGCGCCGACCTGACAGGCGCAGTAGAGGAACGATCCGGGGGTCATCGCGAGTGGGTTGCCGTGTACGCAGAAGGCCGCCCCGGGGGGCGGCCTTCGGGCGAGCATCGCAGCGGCGGCAGGCTCAGGCGCGCTTCAGGTTGGCCGCGGCAAAGTCCCAGTTGACCAGGTGGTCGAGGAACGCCGAGATGAAGCTCGGCCGCGCGTTGCGATAGTCCACGTAGTACGCGTGCTCCCACACGTCGAGCGTGAGGATCGGCGTCTTGCCGTCGGTCATCGGGTTGCCGGCGTTGATGGTGTTGGTGATCGCCAGCTTGTCGCCGTCCTTCACCAGCCACGCCCAGCCCGAGCCGAAGCGCCCGGCGGCCTCGGCCGCGAACGCGCTCTTGAACGCCTCGTAGCTGCCGAAGTCGCGCTTGATCGCGTCGGCCAGATCACCGGTGGGCTCACCACCGCCGGCCGGCTTCATGCAGCTCCAGAAGAACGTGTGGTTCCAGACCTGGGCGGCTTGGTTGAACAGCCCGCCCTCGGTGGTGCGGATCAGCTCCTCGAGGCTCTTGCCCGCCTCGGGCTTGCCCGCGGTGAGCTCGTTGAGCTTGTTGACGTAAGCCTGGTGGTGCTTGCCGTGGTGGTAGTCGAAGGTCTCCGCGCTCATGTGGGGGGCGAGCGCGTCCTTGGCGTAGGGGAGGTTGGGCAACTCGAAGCTCACGGTCGATCTCCTTCGGCTTGACTCTTGCTTGACTGGGGTGGGCGACCGCGAGGCGGCCGTCATCCGCGGCGGACTTTGTCATGCGCCCGCGAGCAGTGTCAAACCACCATGCTATGGAAATCCCACGGGTATCGGGCGCGCCGAGCGAGCCCTCGGAGGCGCGGATTTATCCCCAAGGTTTCTCGCGCGCCCGTGCTAGCTTTTGGGGGCGAGCTGCGGCGTGGACCGGGATAGCCCCGGCCGCGACCCGGGCGCCCTCGAGAAACCGTGTCCGACAACGAATTTCGCGACGCCAGCTACGGCCGAGCCGTACCCGATCCCTCCGCACGTCCTGCAGGCCCCGTCACCGTTCCCAGCATTCGCGCGGCCAAGGGTGGCCAGCCGCTCGTGATGGTGACCGCCTACGATGCAACGTTTGCGCGCATCCTCGACGAAGCCGGGGCCGACGTGCTGCTCGTGGGTGACTCGCTCGGCATGGTGATCCAGGGCAACGACGACACGCTCTCGGTCACCGTCGACGACATCATCTATCACTGTCGCGCCGTCGCGCGCGGGGCTCGTCGAGCCCACGTCGTGGGCGACATGCCGTTCCTCAGCTACCAGGTCACGCCCGAAGAGGCGGTCCGCAATGCCGGGCGCATCATCGCCCAAGGGCGCGCGCACTCGGTCAAGCTCGAGGGAGGGCAGTCCATCGCGCCCACCATCGCGCGCATGGTGGCCGCCGGCATCCCCGTGATGGCGCACGTTGGGCTCACCCCGCAGAGCGTGCATGCGATGGGAGGCTTTCGCGTGCAGGGCCGCGACCACGACGACGCCGAGCGCATCGTGGCCGACGCGCGGGCCGTGGCCGAGGCGGGGGCCTATGCGCTCGTGCTCGAGGGGATCCCGGGCGAGCTCGCCGCGCGCATCACGGCGCAGGTGCCGATTCCCACGATCGGGATCGGGGCCGGGGTCGAGTGCGACGGTCAGGTGCTCGTGTGTTACGACCTGCTCGGGCTCACCGCCGATCTTCGTCCGAAGTTCGTCAAGCGCTACGAGCAATTGTTCGATCGCAGCGTCGCGGCGGCTCGGGCGTTCTGCAGCGAGGTTCGTGCGCGGCGCTTCCCGACCCCCGAGCACACGTTCGCGGCGCGCAAGGGACCGCGGGCGGTGGCCTCGACCGGCTGAGTCCACGTAGGCCCAAATTTTCCACCTACGATCGAGGGCGCCTCCGCGGGCGCCCTCGCAGTCTCCAAGATATCGGTGCCGCCATCGGTGCTGCGCGCCCATGGCGCTTCGTCCAGAGATCTCTGGACGGGTCGGCCGGGCGATTCGACCTGCAATCCTCTGAGACGCAGTCGGTGATGCTCGGCACGCCGGTTACGCATGCTTTGCCGGCGTGCTCCCCGATCGCCCGTGCGATGCTCGGTGCGTCGTGGCGGAGGTTCCAAGACGGTCCGAACAGGTCCCTGCGCAGACACTCGATGATGTCTCGCTCCACACGCGGGATCTTGCCGAATCCGGGTCATCCACGGAGGGGTCGGGCTTCCACAGCCCACAGATCGGCGACACGATCGACGGAAGCTATCAGGTGTGCGGCGTGCTGGGCTCGGGCGGCATGGGCACGGTCTACCTCGCGCGCGACGAGCAGCTCCAGCGGGACGTCGCCATCAAGGTGATCCACTCCGAGAAGGTCTCGGATCCCGTCGTGCTCGAGCGCTTCCTGGCCGAGGCCCGCACGATGGCGCGGGTCAAGCACCCCAACGTGGTGACGATCTACGCGTTCGGCTCGCGCGATGGGCACCCCTATCTGGTGATGGAGTACGTGCCCGGCATGAACCTCGCGGTGTGGCGGCAGAAACGCGGAACCGTGAGCTGTGCCGAGGCGGTCACGGTGCTCGAGGCGCTGTGCCGTGGCGTGCAAGCGATCCACGAGGCCGGCGCGATCCACCGCGATCTCAAGCCGGGCAACGTGCTCATCGGCCCGGCCCAGCGCGTGGCGGTGACGGACTTCGGGCTGGCGCGCTCGGTCACCGAGGGCGAGCCACGGGCGCGCGTGGTGGTCTCCGGCACGCCGGCGTACCTCGCTCCCGAGATCGCGCGCAGCGAGTGGCTGGCCGCCGACATGGCCACCCGCATCGACATCTATGCGCTCGGGGTCATGGCCTTCGAGCTGCTCACCGGGCAGCCGCCGTTTCCCGGGCCCGGCGTGCCCGCGCTGCTCAGCCAGCACGCGTTCGAGCCTCCGCCCCGGCCCTCCAAGCGGTGTCCTTCGCTCCCCGAGGCCTTCGACGCGCCGCTGCTCGCGGCGCTGGCCAAGGACCCCAACGATCGCCCCCCGACCGCGGAGGCGTTTCGCCGCGGGCTGCTCGATGCCATGGAGACCACGGGGACGGTGCCCGACGGCTTGCGCGTGCTCGTGGTCGACGACGACGCCAACACGCTGCTCGCGGTCCGCGACCTCCTGAACATGTCGTTCCCCGGCATCGATGTCATCACCGTCGCCGACCCCACCTCGGCCTTGGCGATCGCGCTGCGCCACCGGCCCGACCTGGTGATCACCGACCTTCGCATGCCCAACGGCGGGGGCCATGCGTTCACCTCGGCCCTGCGCCGCAACGCCAGCACCAGGAACGTGCCGATCGTGGTCGTCACGGGCTACGGCGGCGCCTCGGACTGGCGCGAGCTCAAGGCGCTGGGCGCCGACCGCTTCTTGGTCAAGCCCGTCGACATCGACACGCTGGTGAGCGTGGTGCGCTCCCTGATCGGACCGCGGGGCGGGGGACACCCCTAGAGCGCGCTGGCGTCGCTCGGTGCGCCCGGCACCACTGCGGCCTCGCACCGGCGCCTGGACGGCCTCGCGGCGCCCGTGGTGTCGTGCGCGGGTTTTCGCGGTCGAGCGAGCTTTGGTAGCGTTGCCGCATGCCGCTTTCTCCGGAGCAGGAGTGGACGCTCGCCGCTTGCGGTCTGGTCGCGCATGCCGATGGGATCGTCGAGGCCGGCGAGTGGGATCGCGTGCTGTGGATGCTCGACGAGCGCATCGGGGCCGAGGATGCGTCGACGTGGGTGGAGCTGCTGGCCGATCGCACGCGCCTCGCGGCGCACCTCGACGCGTTGCCGCCTCCGATGCCGTTCTTCGTGGAGGGCATCCTCGAGAAGGCGTGGCGGATGGCGCTGGCCGACGGCGAGGGCAGCGAGCACGAGGCGGCGGTGCACGACGAGCTCGCCGTGCGCATGGGCATCACGGCCGCCGAGGCCGCGCAGCTGCGCAGTGGATGGCTCGTGCAGGCGCACAAGCGCTCGGAGCTGGTCGCTGGCTTTGCCGCGATCTTGGCCAACCTCGACGGCCGCCTCGATGCGTCCGAGCGCGCCGAGCTCGACGCCCTCATCGAGCGGCTGCCGACCACCGCGGAGCGTCGCGCGGCCCTGGTCTCGCTGCGCGACAATCCCCCGCCGCTCGACCACGTGGTGGGTGAGCTGATGGGCATGGACGCGGAGGAGCGCGGCATCGCCTTGCTCGCGCTCGTGCCGCTGCTGCACGCGCAGGCCGAGGGCGAGCGGGCGCTGTTCCTCGACGTTGCCGCCCGCCTGGCCATCGCTCCGGCCGAGGCCGAGCGCATGCTCGAGCGCTGAGGGGTCCCGCATCGCGCCATGGGCGACGCCGATCGCATCGGGCCAACCGCCCACTACACCGCCTACGTGTGGCGTCGCGCCGGCCTGCCGCACGCCGAGCACTTCGCGACGCGGCAGGGCGCGGTGCTCTACTGGGGCTTCTTCGCGCTCGGCGAGTGGACCACCCGCTTGGCCCCGGGCGTGCCGTCGATGCGGCAGTACCTCGAGTACCGGCACCGCCTCATCGATGCCGTGGTCACGGGGTTGCGACCCGGCTGCGTGGTCGAGCTGGGGGCGGGGCTCACCCGCCGCGCGGTGACCTGGGCTGCCGATCACGGCGTGCCGGCGATCGAGCTCGACTTGCCCGCGATGGCGCAGCTCAAGCGCGAGCGACTCGCACGCGCGCCGGCCTCACTGCGGGCCCGCCTGCACGCGAGGCACGAGGTGCACACGGCCGATGTGCTGGCCCCCGAGCTCGCCTCGCAGCTCGCGGAGTGGATCGGTGAGTACCCGCGTCCCGTGGTGATCGCCGAGGGGCTGCTCAGCTACTTCGAGCTCGCGCCGCGTCGGCGCGTGCTCGCCGGCGTGGCCCAGGCCCTGCGTCAGCGCGGCGGGGGGTACTTGGTCTGTGACCTCCACACCGCGGCCGCCCAGGCGCAGGCCGGGCTGGCGACCCACGCGTTGCGGGCGGCCATCCGCGCGCTCACCCGCCGCCGCCGCGCGCTCGAGCCGTTCGCCGATGCCTCCGCGCTCCACCGTGCATTCATGGCCGCCGGGTTCGACGAATGTCACGAGGAGCACCCCCGAGACCACGTGGCGGCCGACTCACGCCTCGCCGCGCTGCGCTCGCCCGCCCATGTGATCGTGGCCCGCGTGGGGGACGGCCCCAGCGCGAGCGCGAGCGGCTCGCTATCCTAGCGCGCAGACCACGATGGTGACCTCGGAGAGCGAGCTTCACGGGCGCCTGCTGGGCGACGACGACGACGAGATGGAGGCCGCGCTGCGCGAGCGCTTCGAGCCGCGGCCCGAGCCGACTCCGTTCCTGTCGCGGTGGTATCCGCGGACCGTGGGATCCGACGAGCCGAGCGCGGAGCCGGACGGGGTAGGGGCCGAGCTGCGCGAGCGCCTGCTGCGGTGGGCCAACGATGCCCAGCGCGCGAGAAGGTTGCGTCGCTTCCGCCGTCGTCACGCCGCGCACCCCGAGTGGCCCGTCGTGGTGTGCGAGGGGGACTCGTGGGTCGCCCACCCGATGATCACGGACATCACCGATCACCTGCTCGACGACGATCGTCATCCGCTGAGCGCGCTCGGGGTGGGGGCGGCCGCGGATCTGCTGCGCAACATGGAGGCCGTCCACGACCACGAGCGAGCGGCCCAGCAACACGGCGCCGCGGCCATCGTGCTCAGCGGCGGCGGCAACGACCTCATGCTCGCGTTCCCGGGGTTCTTGCGCCCGTGGCGGCCCGGCACCGATCCCACGCGGCTGTTCACCCCGGCCGTCGACGAGCACATGCGCGCGCTCTCCGAGACCATGACCCGGCTGCTGGTCAGCGCGCGCAAGCGCCTGCCCAGGCTGCCGATCGTGGTCCACGGCTACGACTACCTGCGCGTGGTCGGCTATCGCGAGGAGGGCAAGCTCGGGCGCCTCTTGGATCACGCGGGGGTGCGCTCGCTCGACGAGCGTCGCGCGCTGCTGCGGGCCATCGTCGACGGGTACAACGTCCGCCTGCGCGAGCTGGTGCGTGCCGTGGAAGGCGTCGCTTACGTCGATCTGCGCGGGGTCGTGGACGACGACGCCGAGTGGCACGACGAGATCCATCCCAGCGGCGCGGGCTTCGGGCGGATGACCGATCGCATCGCCCAGGTGCTGCTCGAGCGCATCGCCGACGCCGGCTAGGGCGTGCTACTCGAGCTCGATCATGCGGGGCGCGATCGCGTGCGGCTGGCCCTGCGGCAAGAACAGCAGCGACAGCGGGACCTTCGACAGCGCCTCGTCGAGCGCCAGCGGCAGGGCGCGGCGCAGGCTCGCCTGCTCGGCTCGCGCCCGCTTGTGCTCGACCGCGCGTCCCACCATCCCCACGCGCCCCGAGGGGCCGCGGGCGGCGGCGAGGATCAGGTCGATCAGCGAGCTGCGCTCCGGCAGCACGCGCACCCGCAGCGATCGCCAGCCCGGCACGCCGGCCTCGCTGCGCACGCGCTCGATCGCCTCGTGAAGCCCGCCCAGCTCGTCGACCAGCCCGAGCGCCAGCGCGTCGATCCCCGAGTACACGTGGCCGCGGCCCAGCTCGTTCACCTTCTCTGCGGTCAAGCCGCGGCCCTGCGCCACGCGCTCGCGAAACAGATCGTACGTGCGCCGGATCGACGCCTCGATGCGGGCGCGCTGATCCTCCGCGTAGGGCGCGAACGGGCTGCCGATGTCCGCGTTCTTGCCCTCCTTGAAATTGAAGGTGCTGATCCCGAGCTTCTCGAGTAGCTCCGAGACATCGAAGTGGATCGAGATCACGCCGATCGACCCGGTGATCGTCATGGGGTCGGCGAGCACGGTGCGTGCCCCCATCGACACGTAGTAGCCTCCGCTCGCGGCCACGTCGCCCATCGAGACCACGATCGGCGGGGCGAACTTGGGGTCGTCCTCGTGGGCCTGCGCGGTCAGGGCCACCTCGCGCCAGATGATGTCGGAGGCCAGCGCGGAGCCTCCCGGGCTGTTCACGCGCAGCACCACGCCGCGACAGTAGCGATCCTTGCGCAGCTCGCGGAGCGTCTCCGCGATCGTGTCACCACCGGCGAAGCCGATCCCGAAGAACGGAATCGAGCGGCTCGGTCCGTCGACGATCGCGTCCTCCACCAGCACCACCGCCACGTACGGGTCCTCGGCCCAGTGCTCGCGAGGCGTCGTGTCCCCGATGCGGGCGAACTCGACCTTGGCGCCGATCTGCTCGCCGATCTTGTCGAGGAGCTCGTCGCGGAACACCACCTCGTCGACGAGCCCTTGCTCGATCGCCTGGTGCGGTCCCCACGGCGCCTCGTCGAAGCGCCCGCGCACGTCGGCGAGCGACAGGCCGCGCGCCTGCGCCACGTCGTGGACCAGCTGCGCGTAGATGTCGTGCTGGAGCTCGGCGCGCTGCTGGCGGTCGGGCTCGGAGGGCGCAGCATGGCTGAAGCGCTCGCCCGCGCTCTTGTACTCGTCGACCTTGATCACTTCGGCCTTCACGCCGACCTTGTCGAGCGCGCCCTTGAAGTAGAGCGACGTCGACGAGATCCCGTGGGTATCGAGCGACCCGGCCGGGTGCACGTAGACGCGCTCGGCCGCGCTGGCCACGTAGTAGTCCTTGAGCGACGCGCTCTCGAGGTAGGCGAACACGTGGCCGCCCGCGTTCCGCACGCGGATCAGCGCCTCGCGCAGCTCGTGCAGGCTCGCCCACCCGGCCTTGGTGCCGCGCGCATCCACCACCAGCACGCTGCGCTCGCCCGCCACGCGGGCGCGCTCGAGTCGCTGCAGCATGTCGATCAGCGTGCGCTCGTTGGCCAGCTCCGACAGGTCGAAGCGATCGGCGTCGATCTGGCGCGGCCAGTACACGCGGCCCGCCTCGCGGCTGTGCAGCCGCGCCGTGATGCCCACCCCATCGAGCCCGTCGGACACGCCCGCGTGCACGCCCGCGCCCACGCTGATCACGTCCCACGAGCCCTCGAGCGCCACGCCGCCGCGCAGCGCCTTCTGGCCGCGCACGCGCTCGAACGTGACGGGGTCGAGCACCGAGGCCCGCACCTGCTCGACCTCGGCCTTGAGCGCCCAGCCTTGCCAGCGCACCGCGACGCGCCCGCGCGGCAAGAAGCCCGAGAAGTCGACGCGCTGGGCCGGCTCGCCGCCCTCGCTGACGAGCACCTGCTGCGTCGCCGCGGCGGCGAGCTCGAGGTGGTGGGTGCCGAGCGGGCGCAGCGCCAGCTCGCCGGTGAGCGAGAAGTGGGCCGGCAGCGAGAGGCTGCTGACGTCCACCGGCGAGAGCCGGGCGTTGAAGCCGGCCGAGCCATAGTTGAACAGGCGCACGAGCCCGCCGAGATCGAGATCGGGGCGCTGCAGCCACTGCCCCTGCGCCCGCACCCCGTGCACACCCACGCCGAAGCCCGTATCGCCGAAGTCGGCCGCGAGCGCGAGGCTCAGCTTGGTGACGTCGGGATTGCTCGCGGCGTCGAAGTCGGCGTCGCCCAAGCGCAGCCGTGGTCGCATCACCTGCACGCCCATGCCCGCCGCCAGGCCGAACCCGAGGTTGGCCGCAAAGAACCCGCCGAAGCCCGAGCCGCGCGTGTAGTTGGACAGGCTGCGGTAGCCCATCACCGACAGGTCTACCCCCTTCACGTCGCTCAAGAGCGCGGGGTTGAGCTCGATGCTGGTGGCATCGCCCTCGCCTGCGACGTCGTGGATCACTCGATCGACACCATCGGTCGGGTGCCGATCCTGTGCGACCGGGACCTGGGCCTGGGCGCTCGCGGGGAGCGCTGCCAGGGCGACGGCCAGGAGGGTCGCGGCGCCGCGGCGAAGACCGCCCACGGGACCCGCGCTCACTGGATCTCGTCCTCGGTGATGATGTCGACGATCGCGAGGATGTAGCGCACCTCGATGATCCGCAGCGTCTCGTCCCACGGCACCATCACCCCTCGCTCCTTCTCGAACAGCACGTTGGCCCCGAGCGGAATCCCGCTCACGTTGGTCCCGAAGTCGGGACGGTCGTCGTCGTCGTCGCGGTCGTAGGGGTCGACGCGGTCGCTCTCGTCGGCGTTGGGCATGGTCCGCGCCACCTCCACCACCTCGCCGAGCAGCGCCATCGCGTGGTCGTCCTTGACGCCCTGGGGCAGGAACAACCCCGCCTCCGAGCGATCGGGTGATTTCACCACGCGCACGAGCACGCGGGGCCCGAGCGGCTGAACGTGCCGGCTGACCCGCTGCGGGGGCTCGGGCTGCGGGGGAGGTGGATCCTCGTCGCGGGGCTTGGGAGGCGCGCTGCGGGCCATGGTCGAGTCTCGCTGTTCTTGGGCGGCTAGGGTCGTTCGTGCGGGGCGGGAGCGGGCTCGTCGGCGCGCAGCGAGTGCCCCGTGCTGCCCACGATCGTCACCTCGCACAGCTCACCCGGCGCACCGGCATCGCGCGGGAGCAGCACCTTGTGGAAGCTCGGCGTGCGGCCCACCATGCGATCGCCGCGACGCGACACCTTGTGCACGAGCACGCGTTGGCGCGTGCCCACCAGCGCCGTGTGCGACGCGCGAGTGTGCTGCTCCTGCAGCGCGATCACTTGCTGTAGCCGCCGCTTCTTGGTCGCCTCGGGCACGTCGTCGTCGAGCTTCTTGGCCGCGTAGGTGATGCCGCGGTCGCTGTACGCGAACATGAAGGCGGTATCGAAGCGCACCGCCTCCATCAGCGACAGCGTCTGCTCGTGGTCGGCTTCGCTCTCGCCGCAGAACCCGACCATGACGTCGGTCGACAGCGCGATCCCTGGCACCGCCGCGCGCAGCCGCTCGACCAACGCCAGGAACTCCTCGCGCGTGTAGCCGCGATGCATGCGCTCGAGCACCGCGTTGCTGCCCGACTGCACCGGCAGGTGTACCTGCGGGCACAGCTTGGGCAGCCGCGCCAGCGCGTCGATGAGCGCCGGTGAGAAGTCGACGGGGTAGGGGCTCGTGAAGCGGATGCGCTCGATGCCGTCGATCTCGTGCACGGCGGCCAGCAGCTCCGCGAAGCCCACGTCTTCCCAGCGGTAGGAGTTGACGGTCTGGCCGAGCAGCACCACCTCGCGGTAGCCGGCCGCGGCCCGTGCCCGTACCGCACGCAGGACCTCGCGCGGCGGCACTCCGCGCTCGCGCCCGCGCGTGAACGGCACCACGCAGAACGTGCAGAACTTGTCGCAGCCGCGCTGGATCGTCACGAACCCGCTGACGCCGTCGTCGTCGGGATCCTCGGTCAGCGCCTCGTAGACCTCGGTCTTGTCGAGCTTGGTGTCGATCACCCGCTCGCCCGCGCGCGCGCGATCGACCAGCGCTGCGATGCCGCGATAGCTGTCGGGCCCGGCCACCAGCGTGACGTGAGGGGCTCGCTCGGCCACGCGGGTCTTGAGGTGCTCGGCCATGCAGCCCGTGATGCCGATGACCAGCCCGGGGTTGTCCGCACGGTGCTGCAGCAGCTGGCTGGTGCGCCCAACGACGCGGTCCTCGGCCTTCTCGCGGATTGCACAGGTGTTGATCAGCACCACGTCGGCCTGCGCGGGATCCCGCACGCGAACGTAGCCGCCTTCTTGGAGGCGCCCGGCGATGAGGGCCGAGTCGGCCTCGTTCATCTGGCAGCCGAACGTCTCGAGGTACACCCGCGGTGCGCCCCCGCCCCCCGGGCTCTCGGGCGCCTCGAGGGGCGGAATATCGCCGCCGGCGCGGCGCCGGATCTGCACGAGGGTCGACAAGGGCGCCGGATCCTACGCGATCGCGCCCGGGCTGTCAGGGCGCCGTGTGCGCGGTGTGCGGCGCCGCCGTTGTCTCACGGCCCGCGATGTGCTTTACACTTCGGCGCCATCGTCGGTGCGGCCCGCCATTGACGGCACGCCGCGCCGCCCTCCGGGAGGCCCACATGCGCACTTCTTTCCTCGTCATCGTAGGTTTGTCCCTGCTGCTCCCCCTCGGTTGTACCGAGCCGCCCAAGCCCGAGAAGGCCCAGGACCTCGACAAGATCGAGCCGGCCGGCGGCAAGGCGGACAGTGCCCAGCTGGGCCCGATCCCCAGCGGTCCCATCGCCAAGGTGGGTGACGTCGAGATTCCCAACGCGGTGTTCCGCGAGATCTACGACCTCAAGATCAAGAAGTACGCGGACCGCGGTCGCGAGATCCCGCCGTCGGCCGACCGTCGCTATCGCAAGTCGCTGGCCGATCGACTCATCTACCACGAGGTGCTCGCGCAAGAGGCCAAGGCGCTCGGCGTCGACTACGACCCGGCCGAGCTCGCCGAGCGCGACGAGCAACAGCGTCGTGGAATCCGCGAGTGGGACAAGCACCTGGAGCGTCGCGGCGAGACCGAGGCGAGCCTGCGCGAGATGGTGATCGCCGAGCTGCGCGAGAAGACCATCCTCGAGAAGCAAGGCAAGCTCGAGATCACTCCGGCCGAGATCACCGAGGACTACGAGAAGATCAAGGGCAACTGGAGCTCCGACAAGCCGAGGGTCAAGGCGGCGCACATCCTCGTGCCGATCGGGCCCAAGCCCGATCCCACCGCCAAGGCGGGCGAGAAGCCCTCCGAGCCCACCCCCGAGCAGACCAAGGCGTGGGAGGCCGAGGCGCTCGCCAAGGCGATGGAGATCCACGCCAAGGCCATCGCTCCCGGAGCCGACTTCGCCAAGCTCGCCGAGGAGTCCTCCGACGGTCCGAGCAAGGCCAAGGGCGGCGACATCGGCATCTTCACCCCCGATCGCATGGCCGAGGAGTTCTCGGCCGCGGCCTTCGATCTCGAGCCCGGCCAGGTGAGCGAGCCGGTGAAGACCAAGTTCGGCTATCACATCATCAAGGTCAGCGGTAAGTGGCCGCCCGGCGACCTCCCCGTGGAAGCGCTCCAGGACGACATCATCGAGCGCCTGCGCACGCGCAAGCTCCACCAGGGGCGCCGCGAGATGAAGGAAGCGCTGCTGGCCAAGTACACGATCGTCGACAACATCGAGCCCACGCTCGGGCCCGAGCCCAAGCGCGCGGGGCGACGTGACAGCAAGAGCGGCGAAGGCCCGCGCAAGCTGGGGGGCCGCAGCCGCGAGGGCAAGGGCCCGCCGCGCACGGTCTTCGATCCCGAGGCCGCCAAGCAGGGCGGAGCGGAAGACGCCAAGGGCGTGGCCCCGACCAAGCCCGAGAACTGAGCCGCGCTGCGGGTCGAACGAGCCGAAGGGCGCGCCGAGGGTGCGCCCTTCTTCGTTGGTTGGCTTCGAACGCGAGCGGGCGCGTGGGGTGCCCGCTGCTTCGTGGGCTGGGTCGCTCGCGTTCGAAAGGCGCGCCTCGGCGTGCCTTCGTCGTCAGTCCGATCGCTCGCGTTCGAACGAGAGAAGAGCACGCCTCGGCGTGCCCTTCTTCGCCGGTCCGATCGCTCGCGTTCGAACGAGAGAAGGGCACGCCTCGGCGTGCCCTTCTTCCTGCGGACTCGTGGGTCGAGCGACTAGAGGAACGTGCCGCTCGTCGGATGTCACTCTCTCGTGGACTGGGGCCTCCTTCGCTCCGATGACCCCCCGGAATGTCGGCCGCACCGGCCTCGGGCCTGCTCGCTTTGCTACGCGGGCGGCCACTTACCGCTGACCTTGATGATGTGAT
>JBFIJN010000103.1:0-20488 GCA_041600735.1 Nannocystaceae bacterium | reverse complement strand
GGCGCCCGGGATGTCGCGCAGCTCGATGTACTCGGGCTCGGACATCCGCTGCACGGGCGCGTCCCAGCGCACCGCGACCAGACGGCCCGCCACCAGCGCATCGATCACCGCACGCGCAGGGTTGCGAGCCCTCCACCCGCCGAGCTGCTGCGCGAGCGCCTCGAGCTCCCGCGCAAAGCGGTGGCCGTGCTCGCGCAGGCCTTCTTCCACCAGCCGCCGAGCCGCGCGCTCGTCGGGGTGCGCGTACACATCTCGGCGCGCGACGAGAGCGTAGCGGGCACCGCCGTGGAGGATCTCGAGCGGGTCGGAAGGCATGGGCGGCAGTTTCGTTGTCCCATGGGGTCGAACTCGTTGCAACCCAACTACAGGGATCTGGGCGCGATCTGGGCACGATCTGGGCACGATCTGGGCGACACCAACGTGCCACGACACGGAGCGCCCCAGCCCCACGACCGCGATCTTGGCCGCCGATCACCGCCCGCGCCAGCTACTCCGCGATCTCGCCCACCCCAAACATCTGCCCAAACGCGGTCCAGTCGGCCACCCAGCGCCAGTAGCGTTGGTCGTCCTCGGGATAGTCGGGGATGCAGTCGTTGGGCACCTGGGCCGTCAGCGCGGGGTCGAACACGAGCTGCCCGTTGCGCAGCAGCACCGGCCAGCGGATGAGGTGGCCCTGATCGGGCGTGCGCTCGCCTCGCATGAGGTACACGAAGTTGTGCTGGGCCGCGCCGCCGACCGCCTGCACGCAGTGGGGGTCGTTGGGCTCGAGGTTGCCGTTGGCCTGGGTGAACACCCACTCCCGCATCCAGGCATCCCCCAGGTGCTCGGTCCAGATCCGTCGGCGAAAGTCACCGATGGTCTGGTTCGGCCGCGCCGTGTCGTCGGTCCATAGCGCAACCGCGATCTCGGAGTCGCGGTTGCCATCGAGGCTGCGCTGGTTGAGGTTGGCGCTGCCGATGATCGCCATGTTGTCGTCGACGATCATCATCTTCGAATGCACGTAGATCATGTAGCGGCGCGCGAGGCTGAGCTTGTCCTTGCGCGAGCGCACCTCGGGGCCATAGACGAGCAGCTGGGACCAGTCGGGTCGCCCCGGCTGCTGCTGCGGGACGTGCTCGGGGCCGGGGAACACGTTGCTCCAATTGGCCAGGCAGAAGAACGACAGGTAGCTCGTCCAGTCGAGCTCCGCTCCATCGTTCTGCTCGTTGTAGCCCTCGCAGGCCGCGGCCACGGCCTTGATCATGTACTCGATCGTGCACCACTGGAGATAGCGCACCGAGTAGGTGCCGGTCTCCTGCGGATTGCCCTCCGGATACATCGGCAGCACGATGTACACGTGAAACTGTGCATTCGTCTGGATCTTCTGGATGATCCGCTGCACCAGCATGTAGGCCACCGTATTGGCGACCGAAGAGCGCCGCTTGCCATACACGGTGTCGGACCAGTAGTCACCGGAGCTGATCAAGTACTGCGACTCGATGTACACGAAGCGCTCGGCGGCCTGGATCATCGTGACATACGCGTCTTGGATGCTGCGCTCGCAGGTCGCGTTCACCGGCGACCACTCGAGGCTCGACTTCAGCAGGCCGGGGTCGAGCTCGGAGACGCCCTCGGGCTGCTTCCACGCGCTGCTGGCCAGCGAGCGCAGCACCTGCGCGCGAAAGCCCGCGGCGAGGCCGGGGACCTGCACCTGCACGCGGCTGACTTGATCGGGGCGGAGCACGGGGCCGCGGGTGTAGAGATCGGCGATCTTCTGGTAGGGCACGTTGGGAGACCTGCGCAGCGAGGCCCAGCGACCCACGAACTCGAACGCGAAGTCCCACGCGCTCGGCCCCACGAGCTGCGCATGGATGTCGTGCCACGGCTCGCGCATCATCTGCAGATCATGCCCGAATTCGCCGTTGTACCAGTCGTTGCTGAACGACACGGAGTTGGGGTTCCACAGCGGATGCTCCGGCCAGTCGAACCTCCCCCGCGTGAGGTCGAGCCCGCCGTAGAACACCTTGACGACGCGTGCCTCGCGGTTGTCGACGGTCGCGGGGGCGTCGAGGACCACGAACTTCTGGTGGTGCGACCAGGCGCCCGTCCTGCCGTTGGCCGCGAGCTGGTAGAGGAGATTGGGCGGGAGCTCGCGTCCACCGTTCATCTCCACCAGGGTCTTGGGTCCGGCGTTGTTGGCCCGATCGTTGGTGGGCATCACGCTGCCGAACAGGTACTCCGAGTGTAGCCACGGCATGATCGCGATGAGCATGTCGCGGTTGGCCCCCGCCTTGCGCAGCAGGGTGTCCCCGATCGATGGCTCGATCACCTGGCTGCGCCGCAGCGTCATGCGCGGGTGGAACGACCAATCGACGATGAACACGAAGTGCTCCGCCGCATCGATCGCCGCGCGAATGTCGGCAAAGGCCCCTACCGCACCAAACGGGTCCTCCGACGCATCATTGTACAATTTGATGAGATTGTTGGCCGTGCCGGCGTAGTGGGCATTGGTGTCGAATACGATCTCATTCACCATGTTGAGTACCACTTCCGTTTCTCCGGCCAGCCGAGCGCGAGCGCGAGCGAGCCCGCCCGAGCGAGACCGAGCTCGCCCGCGCGAGGAGCCGCCGAGCGCTCGTCGAGCATCGGGTCGTCCGAGGGAGGACGAGCGAAACCAGCGTTTGTGAAGTCTTCGGCGGGGGAGCGCGCCTACTCGCGCGAGCCCGCGCCGAGCCCCAGCCGCGCCCACTCGGTGAACCGCAGCGGGCTCCGCGGATCCAGGCTCACGATCGAGACCGTGTCCTCCGCCGTGTTGCTCACGTAGGCCTGCTTGCGCTCCACGTCGACCACGACCTCGTACGCGCCCTTCCCCACCCGGACCGAGGCGAGCTCGCGAAACGAGCCCAAGCCCACGATCGCGAGGCGCCCCTCGCCCGCGCAGGTGACGAGCGCTAGCGGCTCCTCGCCCGGGGCTCGGTGCACGGCCAGGCCGTTGGGATCATCGCAGACCGGGACCACGCCGATGATGCGGTCGACCGGGCGATCGTCGTCCCCGAGGCTCGTGTCCAGGCGCAGCAGCCCGGGCGGGGTCGTCTGCACCACAAGCAAGCGATCGCCGAGCGCCGGGTCCTCGAACGCCAGGTCGCCCATGAACGGGCGCCCGACGACCACCTGCGGGTTGACGACGGGGAGCGAGACCTCGCGCCCGGGCAGGATGAGGTCGAGGCCCGGCGCCACGGTGAGCTCGCGAACCCCCGGGAAGTAGCGCTGGGTCGCGTACAAGAACGGGCGCGTGCACTCGCGACTCTCGGCCGAGGGCTGCGCCGGATCGCAGACCCGCGAGGCCACGCCAAAGCCCCCGGCCAGGTCATCGTCCTTGAACGGGTCCTCGCGAAAGAAGTCCTCCTGCACGTCGGTGAGCTCGGGCCCCCGCTCACCATCGAGCGCCAGCAGCGAGATCGAGCCCCCGAGGATGTGAGGCACGTATGCGAAGCGAGCCCCGTGCTCGTCGACCTTCACGCGCGCGGGCTCGCCGGGCAGGCGCTCCGACCCCGACGCCTGGATCACGTGCCCCTCGCCGCAGATGCCGGCGTCGTCTTGGTCGCACTCGAACAGCACCGGGCCGCCGTCCATCGACACGTCGATCCAGGTGACCGACGCGGGGCTGCGCGTGGGCACCAGCAGCCGCAGCGGTCCGTCGGGGCCTCCGGGTCGATCGATCGCCACGTTGCCCGCGCCGGTTCCCAGGCGCACCGTCGTCCCCGCGTCGATGAACGCCGCGGGATCGCACTCGATCGTGGAGTCGTCGGCGGCGACGCGTCGACACGATCGCGTGCGGTCACCCGCCTCGCCCGGCCGCGCCAGCGCGGAGAACAGGGCATCGAGCTCCACCGCGACCAGCGTCGAGTCGAGCTGCTTGCGATCCCAATTGCCGTTGGTGACCAGCAGCATCGGCTGGCTCGGGGTCACCGCGAGCCCCGTCGGCTGACGCAGCGCATCGAGATCGGGCACCGCGCCGGGATCGGGCTGGCACGCCGCCGCCATCGCGAGCGTCGCCATCACCCCACCAAGCCGAGCGCGCCCTCGCACGGGCCAAGCATCGCACGCCCCCGCAGCCCCACCCAGCACGCGGTCTCGCGGGCAGCCTTCAGGGCAGCGGGGTCAGCCCTCGCGTGGCCCACACCGCATCGTAGGCCGCCCACGAGGCCCCCGTGGCCACCAGCGCCGCCGCCGTGCGCAGCCACGGCGCGATACCTTCGGCCAGCCCCGCCCCCGCGCCTGCGCGCGCGCCCACCACCCGCACGACCAGGTCACCCAGCGCGCCTGCGAGCAGGGCCGGGGTCGCCAGCGTCAGCGCGAGCAGAGCGAGCCCATGCGCGAGCCGGGCCACCGAGACCTCCGCGATCGCCCACGCGCTCGGGTCTCCCACCGGCCACGCGACGAACAGCGCCTGCGCGCCCAGCAGCAGCGGGCGGTGCACCCCGAGCCCCAGCGCCAGCGCCCCCACGAGGGCGAGCGTGAGCGCCCGCCACGGCCCCGCCGCGGTGCCGACCACTCTGGCGCTCGCCCCCGCCGCGCCGAGCACCGCGTAGCCGGGCAGCGCGATCACGATCCCGACCAAGCCGCCCAGCGCGACCTCGGCTCCCGCCGCGAGCCAAGGATCGACCGCAGGCCTCGCCACGGTCCACGGGGCCGCGCCGCTCGTGGCCAGCAGCACGGCGAGCCCCACCGAGATCGCCGTCCACCACGGGCCCACCGCGTTGCGCCAGAGCCCTTGAACCTGCAGCAGCGCCCACCAGCGCAGCGCCACCAGCCCCGGGACGAGCCAGGCCTCGCCGTCCACCTCAGGGCTCCGCTCGCCCGACCAGCGCCAGCGTCGACCAGGCCTGCTCGGCCATGGCTCGCGCGTCGGCGGCGAGGTCATCGGCCACCAGCGCCAGCGCCCCGAGCACGGCCAGCCCGCGCAGCACTCCGGCGGCCACGGGATCCTGCAGGCCGACTCGCAGCGCCAGCCAGCCCGCCAGCGCACTGCCGAGCAGCGCGGCGATCACCAGCGGCACGACCGCCAGCACCGCCTGGCCCAGCCCCTCTTGGACCAGCGCACCCAGCTCGCTCATGCGTAGCCCTCCACCAGGCCGCGCACCACCACGTCGAAGCCGCCCGCGGCGAGGAACAGCAGCAGCTTGAGCGGCAGCGTGACCAGCGGGCCCGGTGCCGCCGCGAGCCCCAGCAGCGTGAGCGCCTGCGCGACCACGAGGTCCACCAGCACCAGCGGCAGCAGCACGAGCACCGCCATGTGCAGGGCCTCGCCGAGCTCGGTCACCAAGAAGCTGGGCACCAGCACGCGCGGGTCGGCGGGCGCGAGGCCCTGCAGCTCCGCGAAGAAGCGAACCTCGTCGGGCGCAGCGTGGTGGCGCAGGAATTCCAGCAGGGGTGCTCCCGCGGTGGCCCAAGCCTCGGCCCCGCCGCTCGTGAGGGCCTCGCTGCCCCCCATCGCCTCGATCGCGGTGAGCATCTCGAGCACCACCGGGCCCATCACCACGCCCGTGATCACCAGCGCCAGGCCCCACATGGCCGCCCAGGGCAGCAGCACCTCCGCGCCCAGGCCCACGCGAACCGCGCCGAGCACCACGCTCGCCTTGGTGAACGAGGTGGCGACCGCGAGCAGGATCGGCAGCGCGGCCAGCACGAGCCAGGGGCCCAGCTCAGCGCTCACCGAGGGTCTCCTTCGCCGGCTCCGGCGAGA
Source organism: Nannocystaceae bacterium (assembly GCA_041600735.1). Classification (GTDB taxonomy): domain Bacteria; phylum Myxococcota_A; class Polyangia; order Nannocystales; family Nannocystaceae; genus Paraliomyxa. The sequence goes on along the minus strand of JBFIJN010000103.1, from coordinate 14,763 downwards.
GCTCCGTGAGCAGCCTTGGCGCCGCTCCTGGGCCGGTTCCGATCACGAGCCTCCGCCCGTCGAGCTCGACCACGTGGAGCGCCTGGCCGGCCCCCAGCGGCACCGTGCGTCGAGGAACGCCGCCGCGCAGTCGCTGCCGCCCCTGGGCCCACAGGCCCAGCAGCGCCGCCGCACCCAGCAGCAGGCCCAGCGTGGTCAGTCCCCCACCGGCCATGGCAACGATCGGCACCTCGCGACCCTAGGCGTTTCCCCCGGCGTCACGCCAAAAAGGCGCCGATTTCCCCGGCCTGTCCGGACCACGAGGCCCGGAAACGAAGAAGGGCGTGCCCCGCCGCTGCGGAGACACGCCCTCTCGTATCGAGTGTCGGTCCGTGGACCGAAGCCTCGCGAGCTAGTCGTTCACGAGCTCGATGATCGCCATGCGGGCTGCGTCGCCCACTCGATCGGCGGTCTTCACGATGCGGGTGTAGCCGCCGGGCCGCTTCAGGTAGCGCGGCGCGATCGTCTTGAACAACTTGTCGAGCATGTCGCGGCTACGCACCATGCGGCCCGCCATGCGGTAGGCATGGACGATCGCGGCCTTGTCGGGCCCGGTGCGCTCCTCTTCGGGCTTGCCCAGGAGCGCCTGGACCGAGATCCCGCGGGTGATCGTGCGCTCCACGAACCGGCGCAGCTCCTTGGCCTTGGCCTCGGTGGTGGTGATGCGCTCGTGCTCGAGCAGCGAGGTGACCATGTTGCGAAACATGGCGGAACGGTGAGCCGAGTTGCGCCCCAGGGGGCGACCGGACTTGCGGTGACGCATGGCGGGTCCTTCAAATCATTCGGTGGCGGGCGGTGGGCCCTGCCAGTTGGGGATCTTCATGCCGAGCGACAAGCCCATTTGCGCGAGGATCTCCTTGATCTCCTTGAGCGACTTGCGGCCGAAGTTCTTGGTCTTCAGCATCTCGGCCTCGGTCTTCTGCACGAGGTCGCCGATGTAGTGGATGTTGGCGTTCTGCAGGCAGTTGGCCGAGCGCACCGAGAGCTCGAGCTCGTCGACGGAGCGCCACAGATACTCGTTGAGCTTGTCCTCCTCGGACGGCTCCGCCATCATCGGCTCTTCGATCTCTTCACGGTTGATGAAGATCGAGAGCTGCTCCTTGAGGATCTTCGCCGCAAACGCGACCGCGTCGTCGGGCTTGACCGAGCCATCGGTCCAGACCTCGAGGTTGAGGCGATCGTAGTCGGTCCGCTGACCCACGCGCGCGTTGGTCACGCGGTAGTTCACCTTCTGCACCGGCGAGAACAACGAGTCGATGGGAATCACCCCGATGGGGGTGCCCTCGGTCTTGTTCTGGTCGGCCGTCGCGTAGCCGCGACCCATCGCCACCGTCATCTCCATCTTGAGGTGTCCCTCCTTGGAGAGCGTGGCGATGTGCTGGCCGGGCTCGAGCACCTCGACGCCGGTGGGCGCCTGGATGTCGGAAGCCTTGACCGGCCCTTCGCCGCGCTTGTCGATGATGAGCGTGCGAGGGGTGGCGTCGGTCATCCTCAGGCGCAGGGCCTTGATGTTGAGGATGACGTCGGTGACGTCCTCGACCACGCCTTCGATGGTGGTGAACTCGTGGAGCGCGCCCTCGATGCGGACCGACGTGACCGCCGAGCCCTGCAACGACGACAACAGCACCCTACGCAGGCTGTTGCCCAGGGTGATGCCGTAGCCCCGCTCGAGTGGCTCGCAAGTAAACTTGCCGTAGCTCTCGGTGAGGGACTCGATCTCGACCTCCAGCTTCTTGGGCCGGATGAGGTCGCGCCAATTTCGAGCAATCGTATTGGGGTCCTGCATGATGCGTGACGCCTCCGAGGACGCTGGTGGTTACTTGGAGTACAGCTCGACGATGAGCTGCTCGTCGATCTCGGCCGCAATGTCCGAGCGTGCGGGCAGGGCGGTGACCTTGCCCTTGAAGTGATCCTTGTCGACCTCGACCCACGCCGGACGCGGGCTGCGGTCGCTCTTGGCGAGCGCTTCGACCACCTTGGTGACCTTGCGGCTCTTCTCGCGCACCTCGATCACATCGCCCACGCGCACGAGATACGACGGGATGTCGATGCGCTTGCCGTTGATCACGAAGTGGCCGTGGCGCGCCAGCTGGCGGGCCTCGGCGTGGCTGCTGGAGAAGCCCATGCGCAGCACGACGTTGTCGAGGCGACGCTCGAGCAGCTGCAGCAGGTTCTCGCCGGTCACGCCCTTCATGTGCGTGGCGCGGTGGTAGTAGCCGCGGAACTGCTTCTCCATCAGCCCGTACATGCGCTTGACCTTCTGCTTCTCGCGAAGCTGCTGGCCATAGTCGCTCGGGCGACGGCGACGGCCCTGGCCGTGCTGGCCGGGCGGATAGGGGCGACGCTCATAGCCGCACTTGGTCGAGAAGCAGCGATCACCCTTGAGGTAGAGCTGCGAGTCTTCCCGGCGGCAAAGACGACAGACTGGTCCGGTGTAGCGAGCCATGGATCAGACCCTGCGCCGCTTGGGAGGGCGGCAGCCGTTGTGGGGGATGGGGGTGACGTCCTTGATCAAGGTGACGCGCATGCCCGAAGACTGAACCCCGCGCAGCGCCGACTCGCGACCCGCACCGGGACCGCTGATGCGGATGACACAGGTCTGCATGCCGTGGTCCTGCGCGCGGCGACAGGCCTCGTCGGCTGCGAGCTGCGCCGCGAACGGCGTGGACTTGCGCGAGCCTCGGAACCCGCGAACGCCGGCCGAAGCCCAAGCGATCACGTTGCCGTTGACGTCGGTCACGCTGACCAAGGTGTTGTTGAACGTAGAGCGGATGTGGACGATCCCGGTGGGGACCGACTTCTTGACCCGCTTCTTGCCTTGCTGCTTGCTGGTAGCCATGGCGATGCTTGGTTTCGGGAGCTGGCGCGAGCGCTACCGCTTCTTCTGAGCCACCGTCGCGCGCTTGGGACCCTTGCGCGTACGGGCGTTGGTGTGGGTGCGCTGCCCTCGGACCGGCAGACCGCGGCGGTGCCGAAGCCCGCGATAGCAGCCGAGGTCCATCAGTCGCTTGATGCTCATCTGCACGTCGCGGCGAAGGTCGCCCTCGACGCGGTGGTTCTGCTCGATGGCCTGGCGGATGGCGCTGACCTGCTCGTCGGTGAGGTCGTCGGTGCGAACCGACGGGCCCACGCCCGACTCTGCGAGGATCTGCGACGCGGTGGTGCTACCCACCCCGTAGATATAGGTGAGCGCTACCTCGATCCGCTTGTTGCGCGGAAGGTCGACGCCTGCAATGCGTGCCATGGACTAGCCCTGCCTCTGCTTGTGCTTGGGGTTCTCGCAAATGATGCGCACGACGCCGCGGCGGCGGACCACCTTGCACTTCTCACAGATCTTCTTGACGCTCGCTCGGACTTTCATGACGGATGACTCGATGGCTTCGGTGAGGTGCGGGGCGGTTCGGAAGGAGTGGCTTCGTGGGGGCGCGCGGTGGCTCAGGTCTCGACGATGGCGACGATGGTGCCGCGGCCTGGGTCGAGGCGGGCTCGGCGGACCATCACCCTGTTGCCCGTGCGAATCGGACGGGCGAGCCTACCGAGCTCCTCCGAGCGGCCGGCGAGTATCACGGTTCCATCCGAGATTTGAAGCCTAAAAAGTTGCTGGGGTAGCTCGGCCGTGACGGTCGCCTCGACCGCGTCCAAGGCCGCGTTGCTCATTCCTCAAGAGTCCATCCGGCGTTTGGCCGGGGTTCGGGAGCCGCGGAGCATGCCATCCCGCGCATCGTTCGTCTACCCACGTGCGGATCGATCAATTCTCAGTGAGGGCCCGCACGCCCGAGGGATCTCGGGAAGCGGCGCTCACAGCACCGCCATGATGCGGGTGAAGACCTCGTCGGGGTCCCCCACCCCGTCGACCTCGACCACCACGCCCTTGCGTTGGTAGTGGGCGATCACCGGGCGGGTCTCGCTGTCGAACTTGGCCAGGCGCTCGCGTACCTTCTCGGCGGTGTCGTCGCTGCGCTGATAGAGCGCCTCACCGGTCACGTCGCACACCCCCGCGACCTTCGGGGGGCTGTAGCGCACGTGGTAGACGTGGCCGCTCGGGGACATGCGGCGGCCCGTGACGCGCTCCTCGATGAGCTCGAACGGCACCTGGAGATCGACGACCTGGTCGATGGTGACCGCGGCATCGAGGGCGTCGGCCTGCGGCATCGTGCGCGGGAAGCCGTCGAGCAGGAAGCCAGCCTTGGCCTCGGGGGTCGCGAGCGCCTCGCGGAGCAGGTCGATCACCAGCGCATCGGGGACGAGCTTGCCCTCGTCCATGTAGCCCTTGGCTTGCTCGCCGAGCGGCGTGCCTTCCTTCACTGCGGCACGCAGCAGATCGCCCGTGCTGATGTGGGCATAGCCGAGCTGCTCCTTGATCTTCTTGGCCTGGGTGCCCTTGCCGGAACCAGGCGCGCCAATGAGGATGATGCCCTTCGCACGAGCTTCGCTCATGCCGGGGTTATAGCGCTCGACCGCCGCGCATTCGAGGGGGTCGCGGACGCTCGTGGGGGCCAGCGACGTGCGCTGGCCCGCACCGCAGTACCGCTGGCCCGCAGCGAGCCTACCCGCGGCGCCCGCGGATGCGAGGACCTCGAGGTCCGGCGAAGCCCTCGTACGAGCGCGTGACCAGGTGGCTCTCGATCTGCTGCGCCGTGTCGAGCGCGACGCCCACCACGATCAGCAGCGAGGTACCGCCGTAGTAGAACGGCACGTCGAAGCGGGTCTGGAGGAACGTGGGCAGCACGCACACCGCCGAGATGTACCAGGCACCCACGAACGTGAGCCGGTTCAGCACGAAGTCGATGTACTCGGCCGTGCGCTTGCCCGGGCGGATCCCCGGCACCGACGCGTTCTGCTTCTTGAGGTTGTCGGCGACGTCGGTCGGGTTGAACTGGATGGCCGTGTAGAAGTACGTGAAGAACACGTTCAGGGCCACGTAGACGGTGAGGTACTTCCACCCGTCGTAGTGCAGCGCCGACGAGAACGCCTGCAGCCACTCGTTCTGAGTCATCCCCGCGATCTGGTTGGGGAACATCAAGATCGAGCTGGCGAAGATCGGCGGGATCACGCCGGCGCTGTTGATGCGCAGCGGCAGGTAGTTCGCGTTGCCGCCGAACATGCGGCGGCCCTGCACACGTTTGGCGTACTGCACCGTGATGCGACGCTGCCCGCGTTCCATGATCACGATGAACGCGATCACCAAGATCGACATCGCCAGCAGGATCGCCAGCGTCATCGGGCCGAACGACTCGGGATCATCCTGCTGCTTCTGGAACAGCTGGTAGAGCGCCGGGAGCAGGTTCGAGACGATGCCGCCGAAGATGATGAGCGAGATCCCGTTGCCGATGCCGCGCTCGGTGATCTGCTCGCCCAGCCACATGAGGAACAGCGTGCCGCCGCACAGCGTCAGCACCGTCTCGAGCTGGAAGCCGAGGCCGGGGTCGAGCACCAGGGTCTGGCCGGTCGAGTTCTGCGACTCGAGCCAGCTGGCCATGAAGTAGCCCTGCACCAGCGCCAGGCCCACCGTGCCGTAGCGGCTGTACTGGTTGATCTTGCGGCGGCCGGTCTCGCCCTCCTTCGAGAGCTGCTCGAGGCGCGGGATGACCACCGTCATCAGCTGCATGATGATGCTCGCGCTGATGTACGGCATGATGCCGAGCGCAAACACCGACAGCTGCTCGAGCGCGCCACCGCTGAACATGTTGAAGTAGCCGAGGAAGCCGCCATCGCCCTGGTTGACGATCTCGACCATGACCTTGCGGTCGACGCCCGGCACCGCGATGAACACGCCAAGGCGGTAGACCGCCAGCATCATCAAGGTGAACAAGACCCGCTTGCGCAGCTCGGGCAGCTTGAAGATGTTGATGATGATGCCCATCCGTGGTCCTCGTGCGCTCTCGTTGGCGGCCTAGGGCTCGCCGGCGGCCCGCGACCATACCCTACGCCGCGTGCTCTGACATCTGACGTCGGCGGATATGACGACGGCGCGCCGAATGCCGGCGCGCCTCCCGCTCATCTTCCCGCCGCTGGTTCCTCGGGCCCGCCCGAGGGCTCGGGGGCGCCCAAGGGGCGTGAATCTCGGCTCGCGCTAGTCTGCGCTGGCGGTGTCGCCCGCGGCCTCGGCCCCGGGCTCGCCGAGCAGATCGAGCGTGCCGCCGGCGGCCTCGACCTTCGTGCGCGCCGAGCCGCTGGCTCGGTGCACCTTGATCACGAAGGACGTCGAGAGCTCACCGGTGCCGAGCAGCTTGATCACGGTCGCGTTCTTGGGCACGAGGCCCCGCTCGTGAAGGAGCTCGGGGGTGATCGCGGTCCCGGCCGGGAACTTGCCCTCGAGCAAGCCCACGTTGATGCCGTGCACCTCGATGCGGTGGATGTTCACGAAGCCGCGCTTGGGCACGCGCCGATGGATCGGCAGCTGCCCGCCCTCGAAGGCGGGCGACATCTTCGTGCGGTGATAGAGCTGCCCCTTCATGCCGCGGGTCGAGGTCTTGCCACGACCCGAGCCGAGGCCACGTCCGACGCGCTTGCGTCGCTTGCGGGCGCCCGGGGGGGGCGCGAGGGTGTGGAGCGTGGTTCCCATGCTTACTTCCTCACTCTGCGGGCTCGATCGCCACAAGGTGCTGGACCTTGCGGATCATCCCGCGGATCGCGTGGGTGTCCTCCACGACCACGCTGCTGTTCAACTTGCGCAAGCCGAGCCCGACCACCGTACGCTTCTGCGTCTCGGGCCGGTCGATGGTGCTGCGCACCAGGGTGACCTTGAGCTTGTCCGCCATCCTCAGCTCATCATCTCTTGAATGCTCATGCCACGACGCAGCGCCACCTGATCGGGGCTGCGCAGCGACTTGAGCGCGTTCATGGTCGCGTGGATCACGTTGAGGTGGTTGTTGGTGCCGATGCACTTCGACAACACGTCGTGGATCCCCGCGCACTCCACCACCGCGCGCACCGGACCACCCGCGATCACGCCGGTACCGGCCGCCGCCGGGCGCAGCAGCACCCGACCCGCGCCGTGGACCCCGATGATCTCGTGGGGGATCGTGGCGCCGGAGAGCGGCACCTCGAAGATGTTGCGGCGCGCGTACTCGTTGGCCTTGCGGATCGCCTCGGGCACCTCTTTGGCCTTGCCGTGCCCAACGCCGACCCAGCCGTGCTCGTTGCCCACCACGACGATCGCGGTGAACGAGAAGTTGCGACCGCCCTTGACCACCTTGGACACGCGGTTGATGAAGACGACGCGATCTACGAGATCGCCCAGGCTTTCGATGTCGATGGCCATGCCTCTCAGAACTCCAGGCCCGCCTCGCGGGCAGCATCGGCCAGGGCACTGACCCGACCGTGATAAGCGTACCCGTTGCGGTCGAACACCACCTGGGTGATGCCCTTTTCCTTGCAGGCGCCAGCGATTGCGGCCCCTACGACCTTGGCCGCGTCGGCCTTGCTCTTGCCCTCGAGCTCGGCCGCCAGGGCCTTGCTCAAGGTAGATGCCACGGCCAACGAAGACGACTTCCCGTCGTCGATGACCTGGGCGTAGATGTGCTTGCTGCTGCGGAAGATGGTGAGGCGGGGCCGCTCGGCGGTGCCGCTCACCTTCTTGCGGATCCGCATCTTGCGGCGGGTCCGGCTCTCGGTCTTGTCGGTCGACATGACGGTGCTCCTGGTGCGTTCGCGGGTCCGAGTGGGCCGGCGCGGCCTACTTCTTACCGCGCTTGCCTTCTTTGCGGATGATCCGCTCGTTCTCGTACTTCACGCCCTTGCCCTTGTAGGGCTCCGGGGGCCTGAACCGACGGATGTCGGCGGCGGCCTGGCCGAGCACCGTCTTGTCGGCGGCGCTCAGCACGAGCTTCCCGTCCTTGCCTGCCTCGGCCGTCACGCCAGCGGGCAGCGCGTAGCTGATCCCGTGCGAGAAGCCGAGGGTGAGGTCGACGGTGTTGCCCTTGACCGCGGCGCGGTAACCGACGCCGTTGATCTCGAGCACGCGCGTGAAGCCTTGCGAGCAGCCCACGACGAGGTTGGCCGTGCGGGCCCGAGCCATCCCGTGCATCGCACGGTGGTTCTGGCTGTCGCTCGCGCGCTTGAAGCGGATTTCCGAATCTTCGTGGGTGAAGGTGATGCCCGTGGGCACCGTGAAGCTCAGGTTGCCCTTGGGCCCCTTCACCGAGATCGTCTGGCCCTGGGTGCTCACGGTCACCCCTTTGGGGACCGCGATGGGGGCATTGCCGATGCGTGACATGGGTCTCCTACCAGATGCTGCAGATGAGCTCGCCGCCCACGCCCGCTTTGCGGGCGGCGCGATCGGTCATCAGTCCCTGTGAAGTGCTCACGATCATGATTCCCAGGCCGTTGCGGACCTTGGGGATGTCGGTGCAGCGCGCGTAGCGACGCTGGCCGGGGCGGCTGACCCGCTTGAGGCCCTCGATCGCCGGCTGTCCAGCGTGCCACTTGAGCTTCACGGTGAGGGCGCCTTGGGGGCCCTCCTCGAGGCGCCCGTAGTCCTCGATGTAGCCCTCTTGCTTGAGGATCTCGATGATCCGCTGCTTGACGTGCGAGGCCGGCAGCGAGAGCGTCTCGTGCCCCGCCGTCATCGCATTGCGGATGCGGGTGAGCATGTCGGAGATGGGATCGGTCATGGACATTGCGATGTCTCCGTCAGGCGGCGCGGAATGGCATCCCGAGCTGGGTCAGCAGCGCGCGGCCTTCCTCGTCGGTCTTCGCGCTGGTGTGCACGCAGATGTTCATGCCCGGTACCTTCTCCAGCTTCTCGATGTCGATCTCGGGGAAGATCAGCAGCTCGCGGATACCGAGGGTGTAGTTGCCGCGACCGTCGAACGCCTTGCGGCTGACTCCGCGAAAGTCGCGGGTACGAGGCAAGGCCACGGTGAGCAGTCGGTCGATGAAGTCCCACATGCGGGGGCCTCGAAGCGTGACCATGCAGCCGATCTTCATGCCCTCGCGGAGCTTGAAGGTGGCGATGGACTTCTTGGCCCTCGTCACCACCGGCCGCTGGCCGGTGATGTTGCCCAGGCTCTCGAACGCTTGCTCGAGCAGCTTGGGGGTCTTGAGCGCTTCGCCCAGCCCGATGTTGAGGACGATCTTCTCGACCCGAGGGACCTCGAAGATGTTGGAGTAGCCAAACTCCTTGTGTAGCCACGGCCGAACGTTCTGCTCGTACTTCGCGAGCATTCGTGGTCGGTCGTTGGCCTCGCGACGCAAGGCCTCCTCTTGGACCTTACGGAACTTGAACGGGAAGCCGACTTCCTTCTTCTTCTTTTGGGTCGGGGCCCCGCGCTGTGCTTTCGCCATCGGTATTCCGCACCCTTTCTCCGCGTACGCGGCAAAACGGCCTGGGGAAGAGAAACTACTTGTCGATCTGCTCGCCGGACTTCACCGCCACACGGACGCGCTGACCCGACTCGAGGGTCCTCACGCGCACGCGGGTCGGCTCCCCGGTCTCGGGGTCGGCGAGCATGACGTTGGAGATGTGGATGGGCGCCTCTTTCTTGATGCGCCCGCCTTGCGGGTTGGCCTGGGTCGGCTTGACGTGCTTGGTGCGGACGTTGACGCCCTCGACCACGACACGCTCGGCCCCGGCGGCGACGCGCAGCACTCGGCCACGCGCACCCTTTTGCTTACCCGCGATGATGACGACGGCGTCGCCTTGCTTGACGCGTTGCATGACTTACAAGACCTCCGGCGCGAGGCTGATGATCTTGAGGAACTTGCGAGCGCGGAGCTCGCGAGCCACCGGCCCGAAGATGCGCGTGCCGATCGGCTGCTTCTGTGCATCGATGAGCACCGCGCTGTTGGTGTCGAAGCGGATGACGCTGCCGTCGGAGCGGCGCAGGCCCTTGCGGGTGCGCACGATCACGGCCTTGACCACGGAGCCCTTCTTCACCTTGGAGTTGGGAAGGGCGTCGCGGATGCTCACCACGATGATGTCGCCGACGCTGGCGTAGCGACGCTTGGAGCCGCCGAGCACCTTGATGCAGGCAACCTTGCGCGCGCCGGAATTGTCCGCGACGTCGAGAACGGACTGGACCTGGATCATACGATCGGCGCCCTTTCCGTGACGCTCTGGAGGCGCCAGCGCTTGTCGCGCGACATCGGTCGCGACTCGACGATGCGGACCATGTCACCCACGCGCGCTTCGTTGCGCTCGTCGTGCGCCTTGTACTTGACCCGCTCGGTCACGTACTTGCGGTACTGCGGGTGGCGATAGCGGCGCATGACCTGCACCACGATGGTCTTGTCCATCTTGTCGGACACAACCTGGCCCACGAGCACCCGATGGTGTCGCTCGAGCCGTCCGCCTTCGGCGGCCTTGGTCTGCTCTTCGCTCATGTCGTGGCCTCCCCAGCCGCCGCGGCACCGCGACCGGCCAACCCGAGCTTCCGCTCGTGAAGAATCGTCTTCACCCGCGCGACATCCTTCTTGATGAGTGAGAACTGTGCCGTGTCGACGGCCCGCTGGGTGGCCTTGGCCACCTGCAGCTTGATGAGCTTGTCGCGGAGCTCGTTCTCGAGCGCCACCAGCTCTTCATCGGTCTTGTCTCGCATTTCGGAGGTCTTCACGGCTGCGCCTCCCGCTTGATGAAGCGCGTGTTGATGGGAAGCTTGTGGTGAGCGCGGAGGAACGCGTTGCGCGCGAGGTCCTCGGTGACACCCTCGATCTCGTAGAGCACGCGACCGGGGCGCACGACGGCTACCCAGAACTCCGGGGCGCCCTTGCCCTTACCCATGCGGGTCTCGGCGGGCTTCTTGCTGACCGGCTTGTCGGGGTAGATGCGGATGTAGAGCTTGCCGCCGCGCTTGACGTGGCGGTTGATCGCGATACGAGCCGCCTCGATCTGTCGCGCCGTCAGCCAGCCGCACGTGGTCGCCTGCAGCCCGAAGTCGCCGAAGCTGACACGGTCTCCGCCCTTGGCGCGACCGGTCATGCGACCCTTGTGGACCTTGCGGTACTTGACCCTTGAAGGAGAGAGCATGGTGGACTCCCGTGATTAGCGTTGCGGCGCGGGCCGCGGGAAGCGGGCGTCGCCGGTCTGACCGCCGCGGTGGTCGTAGACCTCGCCCTTGAAGATCCAGCACTTGACGCCGATGGTACCGGCCGAGGTCAGCGCCTCGTGGAAGCCGTAGTCGATGTCGGCACGGAGCGTGTGCAGGGGCACTCGCCCCTCGTGGTACCACTCGCGACGCCCCATCTCGGAGTTGCCCAGGCGGCCGGCCGCGTTGACGCGGATGCCCTTGGCTCCGAACTTCATCGCCGTCTGCACGGCGCGCTTGAGCGCGCGGCGGAACGCGATGCGGCGCTCGAGCTGCTGACAGATGTTCTCCGCCACGAGCTGCGCGTTGACCTCGGCCTTGCGCACCTCTTGGATGTTGAGGAACACCTCGGAGTCGGTCATGGTCTGGACCTTCTTCTTGAGGCCCTCCACGCCGGCGCCACGCTTGCCGATGACGATGCCGGGCCGCGCGGAGAAGATGTTGATCTTCACCTTGTTCGCGGCGCGCTCGATCGTGATCTCGGAGATGCTGGCGTTGATCAGATCGCGCTTGAGGAAGCGGCGAAGCTTGAGATCCTCGTGCAGCCACTGGCGATAGCGCTGGTCCTCGAACCACTTCGAGTTCCAGGTCTTGACGATGCCGAGGCGAAACCCGACTGGGTGCGTCTTGTGTCCCATGAATTCACTTCTGAGAGAGGTCGGGTGCCGACTAGGCCTCGGCTACGGCCGCCAGCTCCACGAACACGTGGCTGGTCTTCTTGAGGATGCGAGTGGCGCGGCCCTGGGCGCGCGGGCGCCAGCGCTTGAGCACGGGACCGCCGTCGACGGTGATCGTGCGGACGACGAGCGAGTCGACGTCGTCCTGGCCCTGGTCTTCGGCGTTGGCCACCGCGGACACGAGCAGCTTGAACAGCTCGCGCGAGCCCGAGCGGTTGAGGAAGCGCAGCGTGTTGATCGCCGCGTCTACCTTCTTGCCGCGGATGAGATTCGCGACCACCCGCATCTTGCGGGGGGCGATGCGAATATGGCTGAGGCGTGCTTTGGCCATGGCTTATCGCTTGCCCTTGCGGTCGGCGGCGTGGCCACGGAAGGTCCGCGTGGGCGCGAACTCCCCGAGCTTGTGTCCGACCATGTTCTCGGTGATGTACACCGGAATGAACTTGTTGCCGTTGTGGACCATGATGTTGGCGCCCACGAACTGCGGCAAGATGGTGGAGCGACGGGACCAGGTCTTGACCGCGCGGCGGCCCTTCTCGGCGAGCGCGGACTCGACCTTCTCGAGGAGGTGGGCTTCGACGAACGGGCCCTTCTTTACGGAACGAGGCATCGCTTACTTGCTCCCCCGGCGGGTGACGATGAAGACCTGAGTGCGCTTGTTCTTGCGCGTGCGCAAGCCCTTGGTGGGCTTGCCCCACGGGGTGCGGGGGTGACCGCCGCCCGAGGTGCGTCCCTCGCCACCGCCCATGGGGTGGTCGACGGGGTTCATGGTGACGCCACGGTTGTGCGGGCGGCGACCCATCCAGCGCGTGCGACCGGCCTTGCCGATCGTGACGTTGCCGTGCTCGGAGTTGGAGAGCACGCCCACGGTCGCGCGGCAGTCGGCGTGGATCCGGCGCACCTCGCCCGAGGGCAAGCGCACCAGCGCCCAGTCACCGTCGCGGGCCATCAGGCGGGCCACTGCACCGGCGGTGCGGACGAGCTGGCCGCCCGCGCCGATCTTGAGCTCCACGTTGTGGATCTCGGTGCCCGACGGCATCGAGCGCAGCGGCAGCGAGTTGCCGGCCATGATGTCGGCGTCGCGGCTGCTGATGATCTTGGAGCCGACCTTGAGCAGGTGGGGCGCCAGGATGTAGCGCTTGTCGCCGTCGGCGTAGTGCACCAGCGCGATGTAGCAGGTGCGGTTCGGGTCGTACTCGATCGAGGCGATCGTGCCCGGCACGCCGTACTTGTCGCGCTTGAAGTCGATCTGGCGATAGAGCCGCTTGTGACCACCGCCGCGGAAGCGCGAGGTGATGCGGCCGTAGTTGTTGCGGCCAGCCGGGCGGTGCTCGAAGCTGACGAGCTTCTTGAACGGACGCTCGGCGGTTACCGGAGCCCGGTCGCTGGCGGTCATGTTGCGCCGCCCCGGAGAGGTCGGCTTGTATTTCTTGATGGCCATGGCGCCTGTTCCTCGCTCAGTCCTCGCCGTACAGGTCGATGGAGTCGTCGGGGTGGACGGTGACGACGGCCTTCTTCCAGGAGCGCTTCTTGCCCCAGAACTGGCCCACGCGCTTCAGATCGCCGCGCACCACCTGGGTGCGAACCCCGGTCACGCGAACGCCGAACACCATCTCGATCGCCTTGCGGATCTCGATCTTGTTGGCGTGCTTGGCGACCTCGAAGCTGTATTGGTTGTCGTTCGCCTGTTGATCGGTGGTCTTCTCGGAGACGACCGGCCTGAGGATGAACTGCTGCGGCGTGTTCATGCCGGGCTCCCTTCGGCGGCGGCCCCAGCGGCAGGCTTGGTGAGGCGAGCCTCGAGCTGTCGCAGGCTGACCTCGGAGATCAGCAGCTTGGGGAAGCGCAGGATGTCGTAGACATTGAGGCCACGGACGTCGAGGAAGTCGGCATCGGCCAGGTTCTTCGACGTGGTGCGCAGCCACGTGTTGTCGCTGCCATCGACGAGCAACGCCTTGGGCGTCTGCAGCTTCACGAGCGCCTGGGCCAGGACCTTGGTCTTGGTCTCGGCGGCCGTGAACTCGCGGACGACGACGAGGTCGCCGGCCTTGGCGCGAAGGCTGAGCGCAGAGCGGAGCGCCCCGGCCATCACCTTCTTGTTCACGTCGAGGATGTACTTGTGCGGCTTGGGCCCGTGGACCACACCACCGCCGCGGAACACGTTGGAGCGCCGCGAGCCGTGGCGCGCGTTGCCGGTGCCCTTCTGCTTGTAGAGCTTGGCCTTGGTACGCGAGATGTCCGCGCGGCCCTTGGTGCAGGCGGTACCCGCCCGGCGGGCCGCCCGCTGGTGACGGACGACCTCCCAGAGCAGGTGCTCCTTGACGTCGGCCGCGAACACATCGTCGGCGACATCGAGCTCTCCCACGGAGATCCCGGTCAGGTCTATGACGCTCAGCTTAGCCATTGCGGTACCGTTTCCCTAGCTCGCTAGCTGGTCTTGATCTCGACGTCCACGCCCGCCGAGAGGTCGAGCTTCATGAGGGCGTCGAGGGTCTGCTTGTTGGGCTCGAGGATGTCCAGCAACCGCGTGTGGGTGCGGATCTCGAACTGCTCGCGCGACTTCTTGTCGATGAAGGGCCCGCGGAGCACGGTGTACTTGTTGATCTTGGTGGGCAGCGGGATCGGTCCCGCAACCCGTGCGCCGGTGCGCCGCGCAGTGTCGGCGATCTCCCGCGACGACTGGTCGAGGAGCTTGTGATCGTAGGCCTTGAGCCGGATCCTGATCTTGAGGTTGTCCACGTCGTGCTCCGTTGACCTATTCGAGGATCTTGGTCACCACGCCGGCGCCGACCGTGCGGCCACCCTCGCGGATTGCGAACTTCACGCCCTCTTCCGCGGCGATCGTTTGGATCAACTTGATCTCGATCTCCACGTTGTCCCCGGGCATCACCATCTCGACGCCCTCGGGCAGCATCACGTCGCCCGTCACGTCCGTCGTGCGGAAGTAGAACTGCGGACGGTAGCCCTTGAAGAACGGAGTGTGGCGACCACCCTCCTCCTTCTTGAGCACGTACACCTGC
>JBFIJN010000102.1:0-20616 GCA_041600735.1 Nannocystaceae bacterium | reverse complement strand
TGACCGGTCTCGAGTGCGCCCAGGGGCTCACCAGCCTCGGGCTCGCCGACAATGCGATCACCGACGTGACCCCGCTGCTCGATCTCACCGGGCTGCGCCAGCTCGAGCTGTCGAGCAATCAGATCACCGACGTGCGCGCGCTGGGCAGCTTGCATCGGCTCACGCGGCTGTCGCTGCCCGAGAACGGCATCACCGAGATCTCCGCGCTCTCGGGGCTCACGCAGCTCGAGGCGCTCGACCTCGCAGGCAACGAAATCACCAGCGTGGAGGCGCTCGCCGGGCTCGAGCAGCTCGCGGTGCTGGTGCTGTCCAAGAATCAGATCACGGATCTGAGCCCGCTCGCGGGGCTCGATGCGCTGGTGGGCCTCGAGCTCGACGACAACATGATCACGAGCCTCGAGCCGCTGCGCGGGCTCGCGACGCTGCGCTTCGTGGACCTCGACGGCAACATGATCACGAGCCTCGAGCCGCTGGCCGCGGCGGTGGGCATGCAGGAGCTCGAGGCCTCGCGCAACGAGCTCACCAGCCTCGCCGGAGTCGAGGGGATGGTGCGGATCACCCGCATCGCCGCGCAGGAGAACCAGATCACGAGCACCGCGGGCGTGCGCGAGCTGGTGTTCTTGTCCACCCTCGACCTCGGCGACAATGCGATCACCTCGCTCGACGATCTCGAGGGGCTGCACGACCTGCAGCGCCTGTTGATCCCGCTCAACCGCGTCACCGATCTCGGCCCCGCCACCGGGCTGCCCGAGCTGCGCGATCTCGACGTGCGCTACAACGAGGGGCTCACCGATCTCGACGTGGTGGGCACGCTGCCGCTGCTCGGCTCGCTCGCGACCGGGGGCTACGGGCAGGCGCAGGACCTCAGCGGCCTCGCGGGGCGCCAGGTGCTGCGCGCGCTCACCTTCGTGGAAGGGGAGGTCATCGACCTCTCGTTCTTCGCCGAGCTACCGGGGGTCGAGTCGATCAACTTCAAGGACACGCCGCTCTCGCCCGCCGATCTCGGCAACATCGCGCTCGCGGGCACGCTGCAGTCGCTGGTGCTCGACTCGACCGGCATCGCCGACCTCACGCCGCTCGAGGCACTGCCCGCCGTCGAGACGCTGAGCGTTCGCGACTGCGCGGTCACCCGGGTCGACAGCCTGGCCGTGTGGGCGGGGCTCCGCACCGCGCGGCTGGCCGGCAATCCGCTCGAGAGCCTCGAGGGCCTCGAGCTGCACGAGGTGCTGTCCGAGCTCGACGTGAGCCGCTCGACGATCGCCGACCTCGCCCCGGTGGTGGCCAACGAGACCTTCCGTCGCGGCGACCGGCTCATCGCCGAGGAGACCGGCCTCGACGAGGGCGACTGCGCCGACCTGGCCGCGATCGCAGCCCGCGAGGCGGTGGTGCAGACCGATGTGTCCTGTCCCTAGCCTTGGTCCCTAGCGCTCGCGGCGACGTCGTCGCCACGAGCCCAGCAGCCCCAGTCCCCACAGCCCCACGACCATGCCCGCGATCGGGGCCCAGCGCTCGAGGCGGGGCGTCGTGATCTCGGGGTGCTCGAGCTGCTCGAGCGCGGCGTGGACCTGCGTGTCTTCGGGCGCGAGCTGCTGCGCCGAGGCCAGCAGCATCCGTCGTCCCTCGCGGGTGAGCGCCGGCACGGAGGCCTCGGCGAGCAGCGCCTGGACCCGCAGCGCCTGTCCCTCCGTGGACTCCCCGCGCTCGGCCAGGCGCGCGGCCTTGCGCAGCAGCTGCCCCGCGCGCGCCATCTCGCCCGCCGCGCTCGCGGCTTCGGCGGCCTCGCGATAGACCGGCACGAGGCGCTCGGCGCCCTCGAGCGCGGGGTTGCCCGCGAGCAATCGATCGAGCTGGGCCACGCGCTCGCGTACGTCGGGCTCGGCCAGCGCGGCGGAGATCGCCTGCTCGTCGCGAGCATGACGCTGGCGGTCGAGCCACGCGAAGTAGACGCGAGTCAGCCGCTCGGGCTGGCCCACGCACTCGTCGTCGATCGTGCCGTTCTCCCGGCGGGTCTCGCACTCGGGCTCGAGCTGCTCGGGGAGCTCGGCCTGCATCCGCTCGCGGATCGCGATCCCGGCGCGCTGCCGGTAGGTGAGGTGGGCGCGGGCCGTCGACGTGCCGCCGCCCAGCAGCCGGATCGTGCGCGCTTGCCCCTCCGGGGGCGGCCCCTCCACGTAGGCGCCGAACGCCGCACGAGCCGCCGCGCGCACGCTCGGATCATCGACGTCGGCGAGCGCGAGCAGCACGGATGCCGCCTCGCCGGGTCGCACCACGGCGTACGCATCGAGCACGTCCACCAAGCGGCGTGGATCGTCACGCACCGCATCCGTCGCGCGCTGCGGGTGCAGGCGCTCCATCTTGTCGAGCTGCAAGAGCGCATACTCGGCCCGCAGCGCGGCCACGTCCTCGCGGTCCTTGCGGCGCGGCTGGGTCTCGTCGGACTCGCGCAGCAGGTGGGCGATCGACTCGTCGCCCAACGCCATCAGCGCGCGGCCGACCTCGTCGCGGAACGTACCCTCGTGGGCATAGGCGGCGTCGAGCAGGGTCGCGACGACCTCGCCGGTGAGCTCGGGCGCGTCGCGTCCGATCGCGCCCGCGGCTCGCAGCAGCGCCGACTGCAGCACGCAATCACGGTAGACCGCGCGCAGCCCCGGGCTCACGCGGGCCCCGGGCAGCAGCAGCAGGTCTTCGAACCAATCTTGGGAGAGCTTCACCTCGAACCCGTGGGCCTTCTTCCACGCGCGTGCGAAGTGGCCGTAGCGGTTGGGTACGTCGCCGCCGATCGCATCCAGCAGCGAGCGGTAGTCGGTCTTGGGCTGGCGGCGCTCGGCGAGCAGCGCCTCGCGGATCTGCGGCCACACCTGCGGGCCGGCGCTGGCCAAGCGGCGCGCGGGTCCGCCGATCTCGTCGAGCCGCGCCTGCTCGAGCGCCTCGACCAAGCGGGTGAATTGCTCGGCATCGGTGGGCGGATGCTGGGGCTCGTCGACGACGACCGCGGCCTCGAGCTCCTTGGTGGAGCTCGGGCGGCGCAGGCTGGCGAGCACGGTGCCGGCCACCGCACGGGCATGCTCGCGCTGGAGCTGCTCATCGTGGCGGGCGTGGGTCGGCCCCACGTACGTGCTCACCTCCACGGCCAGGTCGGGGTCGCCGCAGGCTCCTGCGGCCAGCGTCACCGCCATCATCAGACGTCGTGTGCTGCGCATGCGTCGGTCCTCTCTTGCCTTCGATCAGGGCGCCCTCGGCCGGGCGCCGCGCTCAGTGCAGTCGATCTTCGGGAGGCACCGCGCCAGCTTCCGCGACGAAGCGAAGCAGCCGCAGGCCCACCCCCGCGAGCGCCCGCAGGCCCTCGCCATCCGAGTACTGCAAGTAGTAGTGATTCTGGACCCGCGCCATGGCGCAGATCGCCGCGTCGTCGTCGGGCATCCGGAAGCGCACGATCACCTTGGTGCGCAGCGGAAGCGGCTGATCCATCTCCACGAACATCCCCACGGGAGAGATGTTGCGTGCGATGCACCACTGATCGCCCGTCTCGTCGGTCGAGAGGAGGACGCGAAAGACCTTGTCGATGCGGGCCGACGCCCTGCGCTCTTGCACAACCGGCATGAGCGCAGCTTGGGGTGTAAGTCGGCATGAAGGCAAATATCCTACATGTAGGACAAGGCCCAGGCGGCACCCCAGAGCACCGCGATCTGGGCTGCGCCCGCGGCGGCGGCCACGAATCCCGCGATCCCACCCAGTCCGCGCAGCAGCGCGCCGCCGCGCCCCCACGAGACCAGCACGGCGACCAGCCCCAGGCTCACGGCGGGCCAGGCGGGTAGCCCGGCGCCCGGCCACAGCGAGGCCGGCACCCAGGCGAGGGCACCGAGCCCGATGAGCAGACACGCCCAGGCGGCCACTGCACCGGGCGGCATCCCCCGCGGCGATGGCGAAGGCGCGGCCATGGCGGGAGCCTGGTCGACCATGGCCCCTCTTTGCACATCGCGGGCGGATCTGCCAAAAGCTCGCACTTGCCGATGGGTGAAGAGTCCTTGGATCCGGGCGCGGGGCCACCGAGCGCGGGACACCGCTCGGGCTTCGTTGCGATCTGTGGCCGCCCCAACGTGGGCAAGTCCACGCTGCTCAACGCGCTGATGGGCGAGCCCGTGGCCGTGGCGACCCCACACCCGCAGACGACCCGCGAGCGCCTGCTGGGGATCTGGACCCGCCCCGAGTTCCAAGCGGTGCTCGTCGACACCCCGGGCATCCACCGCGCCCGCTCCGCGCTCAACCGCTACATGGTGGGACAGGCCATTCGCGGGGCCCGCGACGTCGATCTCGTGATGCTGCTGGCCGAGACCCCGAGCCTGCAGAGCGACGAGCAGGCGGCCACGTGGACGCCCGGCGAGGTCGCGCTCGAGGGGCTCGAGGCGCTCGCCGAGCTGCGCCGCCCGATGATCCTCGTGCTCACGAAGATCGATTGTCTCGCCGATCGCCGCCACATGCTGCCCGTGATCGAGGCCTGGATGCGCGTGCACCCGTTCGAGGCCGTGATCCCCACCTCGGCGCTCGACGCCGAGGGCCTGCCCGAGCTGCAGGCGGAGCTCGTGCGGCGCCTGCCCGAGGGTCCGCGCTACTACGACCCCGAGCAGCTCTCCGACCGGGACATGCGCTGGCACGCCGCGGAGCTCGTGCGCGCCGAGCTGTTCGAGCACCTCGGCCAGGAGCTGCCCTATAGCTGCGCCGTCCAGGTCACCGAGTGGCGCGAGCGAGAGGATCGCGACACCGTGCACGCCACCGTGTTCGTCGAGCGCGACAGCCAGAAGGGCATCGTGATCGGCAAGGGCGGTCGCGTGATCAAGGCGCTCTCCGTCGGGGCGCGTCACCGCATCACCGCGCTCACCGGGCGGCGCTGCGATCTGGTGCTACAGGTCTCGGTCGCGCGCGACTGGACCCGCGATCCGGCCAAGCTGCCGCGCTTTGGCTATCACGACCCCGAGGTCTCGTCATGAGTGACACCACCGACCAAGGGCCGCGCGGCTCCGGGTCCGAAGCCCCGCTGGTGGCCATCGTAGGCCGCCCCAACGTGGGCAAGTCGACCCTGTTCAATCGCCTCGTGGGCGCCCGCAAGGCGATCGTCGAGGACCACCCCGGGGTCACGCGCGATCGACTCTACGGGGTCGGCACGTGGGAAGGCCGACAGTTCTTGGTCGTCGACACCGGCGGCATCGATCCCAGCCTCGACACCGGCCTGCCCGCTCACATCCGTGCGCAGGTCGAGGTGGCGCTCGAGGAGGCCGACCTCATCCTCTTGGTGGTCGACATCCTCGACGGGCTCACCGCCGTCGACACCGAGATCGCCGAGCGCCTGCGTCGCGCGGGCAAGCCGGTGCTGGTGGTGGCCAACAAGGCCGACTCCGATGCGCGCCAGCACGCGGCGGTCGCTGCGTGGGAGCTGGGGCTCGGGCCCGTGTTCGCGATCTCGGCTGCGCACGGCCGCGGCACCGCCGACCTGTGCGACGAGATCGTCGCGCGCGTGGGGGTCGACGAGGTCGGCGACCCGGTGCCCCCGGGCACGCGCATCGCGTTCATCGGGCGCCCCAACGCCGGCAAGTCCACGCTCATCAACACGCTGCTCGGCTCGCCCCGCGTGATCGTCGACGACGTGCCCGGCACCACCCGCGACGCGGTGTACTTGCCGCTGCGCTACCGCGACCAAGACCTCGTGCTGATCGACACGGCGGGGCTACGCCGCCGCAAGCAGGTCTCGCGCGCGCAGGAGAAGCTCGCCGCCATCAAGTCGATCCGCGCGATGGAGCGCACCGAGATCGTGGTGCTGGTGGTCGATGCCTCCGAGGGGGTCACCGATCAGGACCAACGCATCGCTCGCATGGCGTTCGCCCGCGGCAAGGGCGTGGTGGTGTTGCTGCACAAGTGGGACCTCGTGGCCGGCGACCTCAAGCGAGCCCACGACGCGCGCGCGCAGGCCGAGGAGGCGCTCGCGTTCCTCGAGCGCCCGCTGATGATCCGCAGCTCGGTGCTCGGCGACGGCCGCGACGTGGGGTCGGGGCGCGGGCGAGGCATGGGCGAGACGCTCGAGGCCTGCCTGCGCACCGCTCGGGCGCTCTCGCGACGCATCGGCACCCCCGAGCTCAACGACGAGCTCGCGCGTGCGGTGGCCGATCACTCCCCGCCCGCGCACCAGGGCCGCCTCATCAAGCTCTACTACGCCACGCAGGCCGACCGAACGCCGCCGTTCATCGTGGTCTCGGCCAATCGCGTGCGCTGCCTCGACGTGGCCTACGAGCGCTACCTGGTGCGACGCTTCCGCAAGCGCTGGGATCTCCGCGGCGTACCGGTGCGATTGGTGGTGCGCGGTCGCGAGCGCGAAGGCGGAGCGGCCGAGGACTGAGCGCCGCGGCGTCCGGGCAGGCGCGATGCCAACCCGGGCCGTGGCGAGATCCCCTGCAATTCCAGGCCAAACCTGGCGCGGGGGTCCGTCCCTTAGCCAACTGAAGTGGCGCCTGCCAACCCAGTTGCGCCCAAATCCGCCTGAATCGCCAACCAGGTTGTCGGATTTCCGCCGCTTGGTCTTGGAATCCTTCAGCATTTCGCTGGACTCCCGTTTGCTATAAGTTGGGGGGCCTCCCCAGGACCGGAACACTCCGATGCACGCTTCCCTCATCTCAAGACTCAGCTTGCTCGTCGGCGCCTCGGTGGCGCTCCCGTCCCTGTTTGCCTGCCTGGACCACCCGCTCAAGCCGGTGGAGTACGACCAGGCCTCGGAGAAACAGGACGCCATCGCGCTCACCGTCAACAAGGACGTCGACATCCTCTTCGTCATCGACAACTCCGGCTCGATGGGCGAGGAGCAGGCGACGCTGGCGGCGAACTTCGAGTCGTTCATCAACGTGCTCGAGCGGCCGGAGGTCGAGGCGAACTACCGCATCGGCGTCACGACCACCGACAACGGCAACCCGTGGTGCGGCCAGACGAGCCCCGAGGCCGGGAAGCTGCGGCTCACCTCGTGTCGTAGCCGCCCCACCGAGTTCACGTTCGCCGGCGCCACGACGATCGAGAAGTTCGACGAGGCGTGCGCGGCGGTGTGTCCCGAGGAGTGGACCAACATCGAGATCCAGCCGACCGAGGTCGAGGGCCAAGACACGCCCCGCCCGCGCAACTGGCTGGAGAACATCGAGGGTCGCACCAACCTGCCCGAGGGGCTGTCCACGGTGCAGGCGTTCCAGTGCTTCGGCCCGCAGGGCATCGACGGCTGCGGCTTCGAGTCGCACCTCGAGTCCATGTGGAAGGCGCTGCGCATCTCTCAGACCGACAATCAGGACGACTTCGGGTTCATCCGCAGCAACGCCATCCTCGCGATCGTCCACGTGACCGACGAGGCCGACTGCTCCTACAACAACGCGTGGGAGACGATCTTCTTGCCCGATGGCAACCGCGTGTTCTGGTCCGACGCGGCGGCTGCCTCGCCGACCTCCGCGGTGTGCTGGAACGCCGGCGTGGCCTGCGAGGGCAACGACTGTGCATCGGTCAACCTCGACGTCGACGGCAACGAGGTCGCCGACGACGAGGCCGACGCCAAGGCCGTGCTGCGACCGCTCAAGCGCTACATCAACATCGTGCAGGAGCTCGAGACCCAGAAGCAGACCATCACCCCCGACCAGGAGGTGCTCGTGGCGCTGATCGGTGGTGTCAGCACCAACAACGATGGAACGGTCACCTACGGCGACTCGCTGATGGATCCGCAGTTCCAGAACGACTTCGGTATCGGGCCTGGCTGCCAGAGCTCGGCCGGTAAGGCGGTCCCGCCGGTGCGCCTGCGGGAGTTCGCCGAGGCGTTCCAGGTGGGCGGCGAGAACAACATGTTCTCGATCTGCTCGGCCGACTACTCGCCCGCGCTCGAGGCCATCGCGCTCGCCATCGCCGACCAGGTGAAGCCCGCGTGCATGCCGACCTGCGTGGCCGACTCGGATCCCACCACGCCCGAGGTGCTCGATCCCTCGTGCAACCTGGTCCAAGAGGCACCGCGCGCCGATGGCTCCTTCGAGGAGACCACCATCCCGCCGTGCAACGGGACCGAGGTGCCGACCGGAGCGAACGTCTGCTACCAGGCGCTCACCGGCGACAACATGGACGACTTCTGCATCGACCAGGGCTTCAACCTGCAGTTCCAGCTGCTGCGTCGCGAGGGCTTCCCCGCCCCCGGTGGCACATCGGTCAAGGCCACCTGCCAGCTGTCGCAGAACAAGCGCATCGACTGCCCCGGACTCCCGTAGTCCGTCACCACGCTCGACGTGAACGAGGGCCTCCGCCGCGACCGCGACGGGGGCCCTTCGCTTAGAAGCGCACGCTGGCCCGCAGCGCGGCCCACAGGTAGACCGGGTAGCTCATCGGCGCGGCGAGCAGGGCGAAGTAGCGCAGCTCGCCACCGACCGCGAAGCGATCGCCGAGCAGCACGTCGACGGCAAAGCCGCCGTGGATCTGCGGGGTGACGCCCGGTCGGCACACGTTCTCGCTCGAGCAGGCGAGGCCGGTGTCGCAGACGCCGTCGGCCAGGCAGGTGCGTCCGAGCTGGCCATCTTGGATCGCCTGGGGCCCGCGCATCCACAGGCCGCCGGCCCCCGCGTCGAGGGTGGTGAGCACGCGGCCGAGGTCGAGGGTGTAGGTCGCGGACAGGCCCGCGTGGGTGGCCTGCACGAGGCCTGCGCCGGCGGTCTGCTTGATCTCGTCGTCGTCGTTGCGCACGAACTCGTCGTTGACCGGGTGGAGCGTGTGGGAGGCGCTGACGCGCAGCCCCAGCGGGCGCCACACGGCGACCTGCGCGGCCACGGCCATCCCCGCGCCGCGCACGGGGATCTGCGGGCGTCCGAGGAACTGGAGGCGAAACGAGGCGTAGACCGGGGCCGCGGTGAGGATCACGCGCCGACGGCTGGAGGCCGAGGTGGCGTGGTCCACGTCGCGCCGTAGCGAGTCCTGCAGCGGCTGTCCCTCGGGATCGGGCAGCGGGGGCGTCTCGTTGGGGTCGCGGGGCGCGGGGGCAGCGAGGGCGCTCGGGCCCCGCCCAAGCGCCAACAGGAGGCCCAGGGCCGGCGCCCACGGGCTCCAGCGGGAGCGGCGGGAGCTGCGTGGAGCGACCCTTGCCATGGCGCGCGATGGTTATACCCCAGCACAGTGGACACGCGCAGGCGCCTTCGGTAGACACCTCGCCGAGCCGCCGTGAGCGACGACCAAGCCAACGATTCCGAGCCCACCGCCAGCGAGGTGGCCGCGCAGCCCAAGACCGTCACCGCCACGAGCGAGGGCGAGGGCAAGCCGGCCACGACCGCGGGCGCCGACGATGGCGGCGAGCGGCGTGACCTCCCCAAGTGGAACCGTGCTCGCGTCAAGCGCAAGGCCCCGGCCGGCGAGGAGCAAGACGCCTTCCAGGTCTCCGTGCGCAAGGCTGGCCGCGGGATCCTCCAGCGCCCCTGGGCGATCATCGGTCTCATCGTGGCGGTCTCGGGGATCGGCGCAGGCATCTACGCGTGGCGCAAGGGGCATGAGGCCGAGCGCGCCCAGTCCACGCTCACCCTCTCGGTTGCGGTGGCCTTCGAGGCCCGCGGCGAGGTGTTCCCCGATCTCGCCACGCAGATCGCCGATCGCGTGCGCCCGCTGCCCGTCCCCGTCACCGAGGACGAGGCCACCCGACGCAAGCGCGTCGACGATGCGCTCGCCGACCTCGAGGCGCAGGCCCCCGACAGCCCCGCCAACGTGGCCGCCGATCTCGTGCGCGCGGCTCGGCTGGCCAAGGCCTCTGATTTCGCCGGCGCCGAGAAGGCCTACCGCGGGTTCCTCGAGCGCCAGCCCGGGCACGCGTTGGTGTTCCTCGCGCGCGACGGCCTCGTGATCAGCCTCGAGGCGCAAGGGCGCTACGACGACGCGCTCTCCGAGCTCGAGCCGCTGCTCGGCGAGGCGGGCGACTTCTTTCGCGATCAGGCGCTGTGGCACAAGGCCCGGCTGCTCGAGGGCTCGGGCCAGACCGAGGCCGCGATCGAGGGCTACAAGCAGTACATGGCCGAGTATCCGCTCGACAAGGCTTCGCTCGCGCGCGATCAGGTGAAGGCTCGGCTCGAGGCGCTCGATCCGTCGGCCGTGCCCGCGGACCCCGAGGGCGAGGGCGGCCTGAACACGCTGGGTGGGTTCCCGCAGTGAGCGAGCGGGGCGCACGATCGTCGCGGCGATCGGGAGCTCCGGGGGTCGCGCTGGCGGCCGTGCTCGCCAGCGGCTGTGGAGCGCGTGACGAGGTCGAGCTGGTCTATCCCGAGCAAGGGCAGGCCGCGCGCGCGGTGATGGCCGTCGACTATGCACGGCAGCTGACCACGCCCGACAACTTCGTGCTGCGCCCCGACGAGTTCGGGGGCGTCGCGGTCGACCCCACGCGCGGGCTCATCTACGTGGGCACGCGCGATGGCGTGATGTTTGCGCTCGACGCCGCCGATGGCAGCGTGCGCTGGGAGCTCGAGCTCGAGGACTCGGTCTTCGCGATCCCGGTGCTCGTGGGCGGCGATACCGACGACCCGCTGCTGTTGGTGGGCACCGACGACGGCGTGATGCACGGCGTCGGCGTGAACGACCATCGCGATCGCTGGACCTACGTGACCCCCGGGCGGCTCCGCACCGCGCCGGTGGTGCACGAGGGCGTGGTGTTCTTCGTGAACTCGCGCGATCAGGCCTACGCGCTCGATCTGCGCACCGGCGTGTGGCGCTGGCAGTACGAGCAAGAGCTCCAGACCAACTTCACCGTCTATGGCCACGCGGGTCTGTCGCTGCTGCCCGCGACCGAGGAGGGCGTGGAGCTGGGCACGTTGTTCGCGTGCTTCGACAACGGCAAGGTGGTCGCGCTGGCGGCGAGCTCGGGCCAGGCGCTATGGATCAACAGCGTGGCGCCGCCCGAGGGCGGCGACTTCGTGGATTGCGACGCGACGCCGCTCATCGACCGCGAGGCGGGCGTCGTGATCGTCGCGGGTCAGTCGACCGGGGTGTTCGCGCTCTCGCTCGACGGGGGCACCGAGGAGTGGCGCTTCCCGATGCGCGGCGCCGCCTCGCTGGTGGCGCTGCCCGGCGATGGCGCGCTGCTGGGATCTTCCTCGCTGGAGGGCGTGTTCGTGCTCGAGCGCGATGGCTCGCAGATGCGCTGGCGCACCCGCACCGATCCGGGGGTGCTGTCGACCCCGGTGCTGGCCGGCAACACCGTGTTCGTGACCCACTCGGAGCTCGGCTTGCTGGCGTTCGACGTCGACACCGGAGAGCTCGCCGCCCAGCTACGCACGGGCAGCGGGATGGCCGGCGTGCCCACCTACGACCAAGGCTTGCAGCGGCTGTTCGCGATGTCGAATCGCGGAATGTTCGTGTCGCTGCGCGTGGGCGAGGCGCTCGAGCGCGATGAGACGCGCGTGATCGCGACGCGCTAGGTCCGGGTCGGCTCGCGGGATCCAAGGCCCGATCAG
Source organism: Nannocystaceae bacterium (assembly GCA_041600735.1). Taxonomy (GTDB): domain Bacteria; phylum Myxococcota_A; class Polyangia; order Nannocystales; family Nannocystaceae; genus Paraliomyxa. The sequence continues at coordinate 9,139 of JBFIJN010000102.1, read as the reverse complement.
GGCGCGGCCTCGGGGTCTTCATCATCGGGGCTCTCGCCGCCGGGCGGTCGTGCATCGAGCGTGGCGTCGAGGGCCAGCAGCAGCGGCGGCTCATCACCCAGGCGCACGATCGCGAGGTCGCCTTCGACGATGAGCTCCGTGGCGGGCCAGCCCCCGGGGCGGGCCGGGGCGTGCAGCGTGCGGCGGTGCAGCGCGTTGTCGCGCCCGCGAGCGAGCAGCACCCACTGCGCGCGGCCCTCGGCGAGCCCGATCGGCACGAGCTGGGCGCGCGGCAGCACGCCCTCGCCTCGTACCCAGCCCTCGCTCGCGGCCACCTGCAGCATGGGGAGGTAGCCGGGGGTGAAGCGGTCGCCGTCGCGCGCCACGACCTGGGCCCAGCGCAGGCAGCGAAGCCCGAGCTCCGCGGGGGTGCAGCGATCGACCCAGCCCAGTACGTAGAGCCCACCGCGGCGGTGCGCCATGGCATGGCGCTCGGCCGCGGGCGGGATCACGGGGGCCGGCGCGGCGAACAACGGCGCGTGATCGGGCACGAGCGCAGCGGGCTGCCAGGTGGAGCCGGGCGGCAGCACGCTGGCCTGGTCCAGCGGCCAGTCGATCTTGCGCGGACGCAGCTCGGGGGTCGCTCCGCTCACGATGAAGGCGACCACGATCGCGCCGTTGCGATCGAGCAAGCCACCGGCGGGGGTGGGGGCCGCGGTGCGCCGCAGGAGCAGCGGATCCGGCAGCCGCGGCGGGGCGGGCTCGAACGCATGGTCGGCGATCCACTGCAGCGCCTCGGAGGCCTCGGCGACGTGGCCCACCAGCACGCCGGGAGGCGGGAGCTCGGCGGGATCCTGGATGAGCAGGCCCGCACCGAGCTCGACCGCGGCGCCTTGCTGCGCGGCGGCGGGGCCCACGAGATCCGCCGTGAGCCAGTAGCCGCCGCGGGCCTCGGGCGCGGGAGCGACCGCGGGGGCTGGGGTCGGCGGCGGGGCAGGGGTGGCCGTGCGCGCGGCAAGGATCAACCCCGCGGCGCCGAGCCCCGTCATCGCAGCCAAGCGAGCGGCACGACCGCTCGAGCGAGGGTGGGCGCGAAGGGGCACGGTGCCTCGAGAGCGGCGTCAGCCCCCGCTCGTCGCCTCCAGCACGGCCTGGGCGTGGCCCTTCACCTTGACCGGCGAGAACGTGTGCTCGATGGTGCCGTCGGGGCCCACGACGAACGTGCTGCGCACGACGCCAAGGCTCTCCTTGCCGTACATCTTCTTGAGGCCGACCACGCCGAACGCGTGGGCGACGGTGCGGTCGGGGTCGCTGAGCAAGGGAAAGCCGAGCCCGTGCTTGGTGCGAAAGCGGGCGTGGCTCTTGAGGCCGTCGCTGCTCACCCCCAGCACCTCGAGGCCCGCGGCCAGGAATTGGGCGTGGCTGTCGCGGAAGTCGCAGGCCTCCTGGGTGCAGCCCGGCGTGCTGTCCTTGGGATAGAAGTAGATCACGAAGCGTCGCCCGGCGAGGCTGGCCCGGGAGTGGATCTTGCCGTCGTCGGACGCGAGGCTGAAGTCGGGCGCGGGATCCCCGGGCTGGAGGGGCGCCGCGGCCTTGGGCGCAGTGGCCTCGACGACGGGAGCGGGGGCCTTGGTCGAGCGTGGGGTCTTTGCCATCGGCGTCGCTCCTCGGGCGTGCTGCGGGGGAGGATCGGGGGTCGAGAGGCTCTCACGGTGCGACCGCGGGGCTCAACCCGGGGGAGGGCCGAGCGCGGGAGAGCCCCGAGTCGCGCCGAGGTGAGCGCCCGCGGCGGCGCGGCTTTACAGAGCGTCGGGGGGCCCGCTAAATTGCCGGCCTGCCGCCGAGCGGCTCCGCGGTCCGACTCCCCGGGCCCCACTCCCGACTCGGTCGTGGCCACGAGCTACCCATGCCGTCCCTCGTACGAACCCCCTCGGCTCAGCTGGGCTCGCATCGCGCGGTGCGGTGGTCCGCGGGCGTGCTGCTCATGCTGACGCTGGGTTGTGACAAGTCCGACAAGCCCTCGATCGAGGAGGCGCTCTCGACCCGGCCCGAGGACAGCATCGTGGCCAAGAACCCCAAGCCGCGGCCCGAGGACAAGTACGGCAAGCCCAACAGCGCCGAGTTCAAGGCGTGGGACCGCAAGGACCCGGAGGGCGAGAAGCACCTCTACAAGTGGGACAAGGCCAACCTCGATCGCATGATGGGCTACTGGGAGGACCTCACCTGCTTCAAGGAGAAGATGAAGCAGGAGGGGCAGAAGGCGTTCGGTACCGAGCCCGGAGGCCCGCAGGCCGAGGAGTGGTACCAGTTCAAGCTGTCCTTCGTGATCCCGATCCTCGACAGCTGGCAGAAGCGGCTGTTCGCGGCCGAGCCGCGCATCCTCGAGAAGAGCAAGTTCATCGGCCACTTCCTCGAGGCCCACGAGCTGGTCTCGCGCGAATTCCCGGCGGCCTACAACGAGAGCGACAACACCACGCTCGAGAAGGCCGATGCCCACTGGATGATCGTGGAGGCCAAGGTCAAGAAGTACGTCGGCAACCTCGGCGGCGAATTCCCCGAGATGGATCTCGACGACGCCAAGGCCATGGAACGCCACGCCAAGCACTGCCAAGAGGCGCTCAAGCCGCCGGATCACACGGGCAAGGCGAAGAAGGTCAAGAGTCGCAAGAAGGGCCCGATCTGAGCCCCGGCGAGCTATGCTTCGCGCCGCCATGTCCTTTGCGGACCCGGATCAGATCCTTCAGTCGCTCAGCAATGATCTGATGTCGCCCTACTGCCCGGGGCGCACGATCGCGTCGTGCCCCTCGCCGCAGGCTCGCCAGCTCGAGGATCACATCCTCGCCGAGGCCAAGGCCGGTCAGTCGCGCGAGCAGATCGAGACCGCGCTGGTCGATCGCTTCGGCACGGAGATCGTGGGCTACCAGCCGCCCCCGATGCTGCTGTACGGGTCGGTGCTCGCGGGGCTGCTGGCGCTGGTGATGCTCGTGATGATGGGCCGACGCTGGGCCCGGCGCCCTGCGGCCGCCGCCGCCGCGGGGCATCCGGCACCCAGCCAGGCCGAGCTCGATCGCCTCGAAGACGCGCTCGACGACGTCGACGACTTCTGAAGGAACGGGGGTCGGCGGGTCGCTCGGGCTCCCCTGGGCGCTCGCGCGATCGGCGGGCTCCCTTGGCGGGACCGCGCACCTCGCGGAGGACAGGGCGGCTCCGAGGGCGATCGGGCGGTCTGACCCGCCGCCGGATCGCCAACCGCCAGGTGGGCTTGAGCGCTTGCCGCCAGCGCGGTAAGCGATCGCGTGCTCAAGGTAGTCGTCCACGAGAAGGGCGGGCGAACTCAACGCTTCAACTTCGACACCGACCAGTTCACGGTCGGGCGCGAGGATGACAACGACCTCGTCCTCGATCGCGTCAACATCTCGAAGTATCACCTGCGCTTTCGTAGGCATCAGGGGCGCGTCGAGGTGATGGATCTCGGCAGCACCAACGGCACCTACGTGAATGGTCGCAAGGTCGAGCAGCCGCGAGCCGTACGCCGCTCCGACCGGATCTACGTGGGCGACTACATCCTCATGCTCGAGGGTGACGAGGCCGCGATCTCGCCGGTGAAGCGCAGCGACATCGTGGTCGCGGGCCCCGAGGCGCACCCGCAGACCCGCGCGGTCGCGGTGCCCCCGGCCGAGCACGACGACGGCGAGCCGCTGCCCAGCGACGACGCGCTGACGCCGTTGTCCCGCCTGATCGAGGACGACAGCGATCTGCTGACCTCGGCGCGGCGCGTGGCCCCGGCCGGCGTCGAGAGCACGTACCTCGATCGCATCGCCAACCGCGTGCTGCAGACCGTGCTGGTCAACGTGGCCGGCCTCGACCCGCTGCGCGTGCCCGATGTCTCCGACGAGGATCGCCAGGCTGCGATCGCGCTCGTCGACAGCTTGCTGCGCGACATGGAGCGCGCGGGCGAGCTCGAAGAGGGCGTGCACATCGACGGGCTCCGCGACGAGATCGTGCGCGAGCTGGTCGAGCTCGGGCCGCTGACCGAGCTGATGAAGGACGAGCAGATCCGCGAGATCCAGGTCGCGGGCGCGGCCGCGATCCGAACGGTGCGCGAGCGCGTGGGCGGAGGCGGAGGCGCGGAGATCGAGCTGACCAGCCGCCGCTTCTCGGGCGATCGCGCCGTGGTGCTGGCCGTGCACCGCATGGCCCGCAAGTGGGGCTTCCTCGTCGAGGGCTCGCAGGTGCTCGAGGGCAAGGTCGACGACGGGTTCTCGATGTACGCGCTGTTGCCCCCCACGCAGGTGCGCAGCCCCGTGCTCAACCTGCGGCGCCATCGGACCGACGCCAACAACCTCACCTCGCTGGTGCAGGAGGGCGTGCTCAGCCCGGACATGGCCGAGCTCATCGCGGCGGCGATCCGCGGCTGTCGGCGGATCTTGGTGTCGGTCTCGGGCGGCACCAACCTCGATCGCTTCATGGGGGCGCTGACCGGCGAGATCCCCGACGAGCTGCGCGTGGCCTGCATCTCCGACTCGGGGCGGCTCGGCGCCGGGCGACGCGGCTGGCTGCAGGTGCGGCGCATCGCCGATCCCTCGGACACGCTCGGGCTCTCGGATGCGCTCGGCGTGCTGCTGCGCGGCGGGCTCGACATGCTGGTCTCGCAGCGCTGCCGCCACGAAGACGCAGCCGCGGTGATGGACGCGTTCGCGGGGGCCACCCGCGGGGCGATCGTCTCGCTGTGGGGCATCGACTCGGCCCACGCGCTGTGGCGCATGGCGGGCCTCAGCACCGTGGCGGCCGGCGCGATCGGTGCGCTGACCGTCTCGCTCGCGCGCTCGGTCGATCTGTTGATCCGCCTCAACGTGGGCGTGAACCAAGAGGCGATGCAGGTGGTGGAGCTGATCGAGCCGCGGGTGAAGACTGGCGATCAGATCGTCCACGTGCCGATCTTCCAGTCGGAGCGCGACGGCGAGCAGAACACCGTGTTCAAGGCCACCGGAGAGCAGCCCGCCTTCATCGCGGAGCTGGCCGAGCAGGGGATCGCCGTGCCGACCCGGATGTTCTCGGAGTAGGCCGTGGCCAAGCGCAAGCATCGTGCGCCCGCGGGCGTGGATCCGGCCGAGGCGGCGCGGATCGAGCAGGCGCTCGATCGGCTCGAGGAGCGCTTGATGGCCGCGCCCCCTGGGCTACATCGCGTGGGCGATCCGGCCGAGCCCGCGGCGCTGGCCGTCGCGGGGCTGCCCGCGACCGCGGCGCTGCTGTGGGCGCGCTACGACGGAATCGAGGCCGGCGTCGAGATGGCGCGGATCCTCTCGCTCGCCGAGATCGACGAAGCCACCGAGGCCGCCGACGCCGAGGGCTTGCTGCGACCCGGCGATCGCGTGGTCGGCGAGATCGGTCGCGACCTCCTGGTGCTGCCCGCCGATCCCTACGAGGAAGGCGCCGACGTGGTGCTGGTGGAAGAGGGCGGCGAGCGGATCCCCGAGGCCTCGACCGCCGCTCACCTCGCCCTCGGCCTCGTGGTCGAAGCCGCCGTGCTGTTCGACGACGATGGAGAATTTCGCGACGAGCTCTACGGTGAGGACGGCGAGCTGACCGAGGCGGCCCAGCGGCGGCTGTATCGGCGGCGGCTGGACTACGATCCGGATGCTCCGCGGGCGCGGCTACGGCTCGCGCAGCTGCTGCGCGCGGCGGGTGAGCTGCGGGCGGCCGCGAGCGAGCTCAAGCAGGTGCTGCGGCGTGCGCCCGAGCTACCGTGGGCTCACGAGGCGCTCGGGCGCGTGCGCGAGGCGGAGGGCGAGACCGCCGAGGCCTGCGAGGCCTATCTCGCGGCCGCGGGCTTCATGGATCCGGTCGACCCCGAGCTCGCCGCGTACTTCCGGGCGCGCGCGTGTCGGTGCGCCGAGGGTGAGCAGCGGGTCGCGATCGCAGCGCGCGTGCGCGAGGCGAGGCCGGAGTTCGCGCGCGAGCAGGTGGAGGCCGCCAAGGCGCTGCTCGAGCGCGAGGCGTTCGCCGAGGCCGCCGAGGTGGTCGCGCTGGGGCTCGCGGTGCAGGCGGGGCAGGTCGAGTTGCTGGCGCTGAAGCAAGTGATCGCGGCGGGGCCGACCGACTCGTAGCCGGGTGCGTCCGCGATTGGCGCACGGCCCAGGGCGCGATGCTGCGGTATCCTGGCGCTGATGAGTGACCCGCGTCCGTTCTGGTTGGAGGTCGAGAAGATCTTCGATCACCTCTCCCCGGTCACGGATCCGGCGTTGTTCGCCGAGCGCGAGGCTCGCTACAACCCCGTGGCCGAGCTTCAGAAGTGGCTCCGGCGGCCCACCGAGCGCCATAAGTACCTCGTGACCGGGACCATCGGGAACGGAAAGACCTCCGAGCTATTCCACGCTTGTCATCAGCTCACGGCCCACCGCATGGTCGTGTTCGTCGACCTCTGGAGTCACTTTCGCCATCAGGTGGGAGACGAGAGCGCGCTCGAGCGCCTCGAGCCATGGGAGCTCGTGGGGTTGTTGGGGCTCGCGGTCATCCGCGCCGGCGAAGAGCGCTTTGGGCACCAATGGAAGGATCAGCCCAAGCGCCTCGAGACGGCGATCAAGGCGCTGCGAACCGCCGATGCCAATGACGGTGGCGCCGAGATCGATGTCGTGAAGCTGACCCAGGGGTTGGCCGTGGCGGCGGGAGGCGTGACTGGAGCCGTGTTCGGCGGGCCTCTGACCGGAGCGATCGGGGCCGGCGCGGCGAAGATGGCGATGGATACCGGTTTGGCGGTCCTAGGCTCGGTGGCGGATGCCGCTAGCTGGACGTGGAGGATCGGGCTCCCGGGGAGCCGACGCCGCGCCGATCAGGACACCGAGGTTCGAGTGCTCCTCGATGCAGTGAACGCGCTCATCATGGACCTGCAGAAGGACTATGGCCGGCGACTGCTGCTAGTCGTGGATGGACTCGATCGGGTAGAAGACGAAGAGCGGCTCGGCGCCTTGTTCGTGGAGTCCGCGCTGCTCGGCGATCTCGTGTGCGACGAGGTCTTCACCGTGCAGCCACTCAACGAAGTCACGCAGCGTGCGAAGTCGTTCCGCTGCTATGATCTGTGCAACGTGCCGGTGCTCGATCGGCAGGACCCCAAGCTCCCCGGGCCAGGGATCGCGTTCTTTCGCACGTTGGTGGAAAAGCGGCTCGCTGCGGTGAGGCACGGGCTCGCGGAGCGAGGTGGGGACGTGCCTTCGGAGGCGCCGATCCCCATCGAGATCGTCGACCGCCTCGCGTACTTCTCCGGAGGCGTGGTTCGAGAATTCGTGCGGATGGTGGCGTTTGCGGCTGGCGAGGCCTGGGACGCGCAGGCCGTCGCGCTCACGGAAGACATTGCGAACGAGGTCCTCCGTGACGCTCGCCGGGCGAAGGAGATGCGCATCAATAGCGAGGAGATCGAGCTACTCGAGCGGGTAATGGAGGATCCCGATCACGCGCTGCCACCAGGCCCGGTCGCACAGAAGCTCCTGGGCGACCATCGCTTGCTGCCGTATCCGAACGAGACCCCATGGTACTTCCCCAATCCGGTGCTGACGCTGGCGCTGCTCAAGCCCTGGCGTTCGCGCCCCTCGGCGCAATAAAGCGACGCTTCGAACGCTTCGAGGGCGGCACGCTGGTGCTGCTGTACGGGGCCGTACCGACCCGCCTGGGAGAGGTGGTGCGGTTCTTCTCCTTGGCACCACCATGGGGATCCGACGGCGGCGTGGTGCGCGTGTGCCTGGGCGTATCCGAGCTGGCCGACGTCCCCGTGGACAGCCGCATGCTGCTGCGAATCCGCGCCGAGGAGGTTCCGTACCTCAACGTCATTCGGCCGTATTTCGCGGAGCGAAGGCTGCGGACGGTGCTGTGGGTCGATGAGGAATCGCTCGATCCGTTGCTCGAGCGCGCAGTGGATCTGGTGAGCTGGGTGTTCCGCCGGGTCGCGGTGCCACCGCGCCCCTATCCCGAGTTTGCCGAGAGGGGAGTGCGGGCTGCGGTCGATTCCGGTGTCGCATTCGCGTGGGATGGTGAGCAGCGTGAGCTCGAGGCGTTGCTGATCGATGTCGGATGGCGGCAGGGTACGGTCACGCTTCGCGCGGGGATGAGCGTGTGGGAGCTGCTGCGGGCGCTCGAGCGGCCGGGCCTGCCGGTGGTGGAGGGGATCGAGCGCGACGTGGATCCGTGGCGGGTGCGGATCGCATTGGCGCGGGCGGGCCGGGAAGGGGCGTGGGTGGCGTTGCGGCCTGCGAAGCTTCCGGCCGGGATGTGGCGCCTGCACGCACGGCAGGCCGACTGGGAAGAGGCGACGGCCCAGCTACGTGACGCGGGATGGGAGCACGCCGGTGCGATGGCGGCGTGGGTGGATCTCGAGCCCGAGCGGATCGAAGAAGCGTTGACGAGGGTAGGGCAGCCTCCGCTGGACCCGACGGCGTATGAGCCCGGTCGGATGGCCGTGGGGGATGGACCGGCCCACGTGCTTCGCGAGCGGATCGGGGACGACGACGTGCGGGCTGCTCGGGCCGGCGTGCGAGAAGGGGAAGCCCCGGACGACGGGGCCACGCGTGCCCTGTGGTCGGAAGGTGCGCAGCCGTGGAGCGATGATGCGCGGGGATCGACCGAGGCGCGGCTGGTGCGATGCATTCGATGCCTCGGGGACGGGACGCCTGCGGCGGGCAGTGTTGAGGCGGCGGTCGACGTGGGGTTGACCGATGTGGCGGCCGAGCTCGGTAGGATTCGCTTCGAACGGGGAGTGGATGTGCAGGCGGATCGCGTCGTGGGCTGGTTGCACGAGTACGGCGAGACGGAGGAGGCGCTCCGCATCGGGAGGGTATGGGTCGAGCGTGCTCGGGCGCGCTCGGGTGACGATCCGGGTGGCCTCGGCGCGGCGTTGACGTGGCTGGGTGACCTGGAGGTGGCGCAGGGGAACGGGGAGCAGGCGCGGCGTTACTACGAGGAGGGCCTGGCCATTGCGCAGACGCTGGCGGAGCGAGAGCCCGGCCGTTCGGACCTGCAGCGCGACGTGTCGGTGTCTCTCAACAAGCTGGGTGAGCTGGAAGTGGCGCGGGGCAACGGGGAGCAGGCGCGGCGCTACTACGAGGACGGCCTCGCCATTGCGCAGACGCTGGTGGAGCGAGAGCCTGGCCGTTCGGACCTGCAGCGCGACTTG
>JBFIJN010000101.1:0-20730 GCA_041600735.1 Nannocystaceae bacterium | reverse complement strand
TTCTTCAGCGTGTGGGGTCCCGAGCCGAGCCTCGTGTATGCCGCCGCCGGCCAGCCCCTCGCCGGGGGTCTCAGCCGCGGTGCGCTGTGGCGCTGGGATGGCCAGTCGTGGAGTACCGCGACCCTGCCCGCCGACGTGCCTGGGCTCAATTGGGTGTTTGGCGTGGGAACGCGCCGCGTGATCGTGGGCGAGCTCGGCGTGATCCTGATGCGCGACGGCGACGAGGGCGAGTGGATCCAGCAGGGGTGCGGCACCGTGCTGCCGCTGTGGGGCGTGTGGGGAGCCGCGGTCGACGACGTGTGGGCCGTCGGTGGCGATGGCTTCAACCGCGACCCGATCGCGTGTCACTTCGATGGTCGGGCGTGGACGCGGACCGATTTCCCCGATCTGGCGATCGAGAGCCACGCGCTCTACAAGGTCTGGGGAACCGCGAGCGATGACGTGTGGGCCGTGGGCGATGCAGGGCTGCTCCTGCACTATCGCGGGCCGGCCGAGGGCTGGGTGGAGGTGCCCTCGGGCACGGACTCCGACCTAATCTCGCTGTGGGGCCGTAGTCCCGATGACATCCTCGCCGTGGGTGGGCGCACGACCGCGGTGCTCTCGCGCTACGACGGCGCGCAGTGGACGACCCAGCAAGAGCCCGCGCTGCCCGGGCTCAACGGGGTGTGGATGGCCCCCGACGGCACTTCCACGGTGGTCGGTCCGCAGGGCGGGTTGGGCCTCGTGGCCGCGGGCGCACTGTCGGTGGAGGTGGAGGAGGCCGGGACCGGACTCGCGCTGCATGGGGTCTACGGCTTCCCAGGCGTCGAGCGCTGGGCCGTGGGGGGCAGCTTGGACATGGCGCCGCCCTACGTTGGTGTGATCCTCCATCACACGCAGTGATCCGTGCGCGTGGATCGGAGTCGCGCTTTCACGAGGACGTGCGGGTGGCGGTACGCCGCTCGAGCGTGAGAACCTCCGGCCAGGTGTCCGCCCTTCACGACGACCCGGGTGCTTCGGGCATTGCGTCCGTGCCGTTCAGCCATGGCGCCTCGGTAGAAGGCGGGGCTTCGGGCTTCTGGGGCGTGGCCAGCTTCGAGCAGTCGGCCGTGCTCGAGCCACGTCGGCTCCCGCGACCCGTCACGCAGCTGGCGACCCCGGTCCCGGTGGCGGTCGAGCGACCGCGACGCACGGGCCCGCGCTGGGTGCACTGGCGCTTCGCCTTGCCCGTGCTCGCCTTCGTGCTGGGCGTGGTCGGCTTCCTCTCCGGCGTGGGGGTCAGCGAGCGTCAGCTCGCCGAGGCCGACGTGCTCACCAAGGTCTACTACACGCTCGGCCTGTTCCTGTTCGGCGGCATGGATCTCGGCACGCCGGCGGGCGGCCCCGAGTGGGGGCGCAGCTTGTTGTGGGTGGCCTACTTCCTCGCCCCCGCGATCACGGCCTCGGCGGTGATCGATGCGGCGCTGCGCGTGCTCGCCCCCGAGCGACGCTTCAAGCGGCTGCGCAACCATGTGGTGGTGGCAGGAGCGGGCCAGCTCACGCAGCTCTACCTGCGACGCTTGCGAGAGGCCGATCCGCGCAGCTCGGTGGTGGTGGTGCTACCGGCGGACGGCAAGTCGCTGTCCTCCGAGCTCCGCGAGGCGTACGGCGTGCGGGTGGTCATGGGCGACGTGGCCAGCCCCGCGGTGCTGCGGCGACTGAGGCTCGACCACGCGCGGCGGGTGCTGCTGTTCACCGAGGACGACTTCACCAACCTCGACGCGGCCACCAAGATCCTCGCGCAGAACCCCGGGCTGGGCCCCGATGTGGTCGTGCACGTGTCCGACCTGCGCTTCTTGCACTCGATGGCGGGGACCCGGCTCGCGCGTCGCTGCCAGATCTTCAATGGGCACCAGATCGCCGCCTCGCACCTCGTGCAGACCCGCGTGCTCGATCACTTCCGCCGCACCAATCCGCGCGATCTGGTGATCCTCGCCGGCTTCGGCCGCTTCGGGGAGACCGTGCTCGAGGAGCTCCAGCGCGGGGCCGAGGGCAGCTTCGACCACGTGGTGATCATCGACGTCGACGCCAAGCAGCGCGCGATGGTGTTCGACGAGCAGATCGGGTTCTCCAAGAGCTACCACCGCGACATCATCTCGGGTGACCTGCGCGATCCGGGGCTGTGGCGGAACCTCGCCGAGCAGGTCGACCTCGCGAGCAAGGAGCCGGTGTTCGTGCTGGGCTCCGGCGTCGACCGAACGAACCTGCGCACGGCGATGTGGCTCGCGCGCAAGTACCCGCGGGCGTTCGTGATGGCGCGCAGCGAGGCGCGCTGGAGCTTTGCCGAGGAGGTCTCTCGCGAGGCGGGGATCCACACGTTCAGCGTCGCCGAGCTCGTCACGCAGAGCATGCCGGTCGAGTGGTTCGAGAGCGCCTGAGGGGCGCGGCGATCGATCCCGCCGCGCGGGCAAGAATAGACCCTGGCCCAGCGGAACCACCGTTCTGACGGTCACGCAGTCGAGCCCGGGAGCCGCGCTTTCGCGCGTGGGTGGTTGGTGTACCGTGCGCGCGATCATGTCGCTCTCCCCCACGATTTTCTCTCGTCTCGTGCTCACTGCCGCCATCGCCGGACCGGCGATCACCACGCTCTCGCTCACCTCGTGCGACAAGCTGGGAATCTCGGCCGACCCGGGCTCGATCGCGAGCGCGGCGGCTGGCTGTCCCGACGTTTCCAGCGTCTCCGCGATCATGAAGATCGACTTCGCCAAGGAGTTCGGCCTGGACGTGGCGATGGCCGGCCAGGTGCAGGCGGGCGTGCGCGCCGCGGTCGAGCTGAAGGGCTTCGCGGCCGACATCGACGCCAAGCTCGTGGTCGCGTGCGGCAACCTGGCCCGCGACCTCGGCAAGGGCGGCTCCTACGAGAGCGGCAGCGCAGCCTGCAAGGCAGCGATGGACGCGATGGCGGAGATCAAGGGCAAGCTCGGCGGCGGGGCCAAGATCACGCTCAGCTTCGAGCCGCCGCGCTGTCGCGCCTCGCTCGACGCGATGGCCAGCTGCGTGGCCGAGTGCGACGCGAGCGTGGAGCCCGGCTCCGTGAAGGTGGAGTGCGAGCCCGGCAAGCTGTCGGGTACCTGCGAGGCCGAGTGCAGCGGCCGCTGTGATCTCTCGGCCGCGGCCAAGTGCGAGGGCACGTGCGAGGGCTCGTGTAGCGCCAACTTCTCGGGCTCCTGCGGCGGGCAGTGCCGCGGGACCTGTGACGGCAAGAAGAGCGACGGGGCCTCGTGCGCGGGCAAGTGCGCGGGCTCGTGCTCGGCGATGGCCGAGGGCTCGTGCGGGGGCACGTGCGAGGGCTCGTGCCAGATGAAGGCCGCGGGCAAGTGCGAGGGCACCTGCACCGGCGAGTGCTCGGTAGAGATGAAGGCCCCCAGCTGCGAGGGGGAGATCGAGCCGCCCAAGGCCAGTGCCGAGTGCAATGCTGCGTGCGAGACCCACGTGCAGGCCGAGGTGAAGTGCGAGCCGGCTCGGGTCGCGCTGGTCATCGAGGGCAGCGCCGATGCGCAGCTCGCCGCCACGTTCCGCACCGCCATCGAGCGCAACCTGCCGGCCGTGCTCGAGATCGCGGTGGGCATGAAGGATCAGGCGCTCGGCGTCGCGGGCAACGTCAATGCGGTCGTCAGCGGAGTCGGGGCCACCATCAAGACGCTCAAGGGCGCGCCGGAGATCGGTGCTCGCCTGTCCGCGTGCGTGGGGGTGCCGTTCAAGGCCGCCTTCGACGCGGCCGCCAGCATCAAGGCCAACGTCGACGTCTCGGTGCAGGTCCAGGCGAGCGTGAGCGCATCGGCCTCGGGCTCGGCGTCGGCTTCGGGCTCCGCGGGCGGCTGAACGATCGATCGAGCGGGCGCCGGGCTCGCCCCGGCCTCGCGCCCGACTCGCGCCCGACTCGCGCCCGACTCGCGCCTGACTCGCACTGGCCTCGCACTGGCCTCGCGAGCCCGGGAACGTCGTTGCCGCGGGTGTTGGAGCACGGTGCGCGCGCGGGCGGTGACGCGACGCACCCGTCGACGCGCGCGCCTCGTCGAGAGCGACGCGCGTTCTTCATCGCGTAGATCGGCCGTCTGCGTGGGTGCGCTCACGATCGCAGGGCCAATGCCCAGCCGGTGTGTGAGCGATGGGCCTTGCGTCGGGCGAACGATGGGGTCATCTATCGCCCCGATGACGAGCTCTCGCTGGACCTCCGTGGTGTTGTTCGCTTCCTTGCTCGTGGCCGGTGGTTGCCCGTCGACGGGGGACCAGGCCGCCGCGCCTGCCGTCGCCAAGAGCGATGCGACCAAGGCGGCGACCAAGGCACCCGAGGCCGCACCCGCCGTCGAGGCCCCGGTGGCCGCCAAGACGGCCGACGCCGATGCCGACGCAGACGAGAAGGGCTGCATCTACGTCGAGGGCGAGCAGGGCGGAGATCCGTCGTGCCCGCACGGCGCGGAGGGCAGTGAGCCCCAGGGTCCCGCCACCGGCACCGGCCACTTCGGCGCTCCGTTCACCAAGGGTGACGCCGACGCGCTTCCGCTGCACGAGGTGCTCGCCGCGGCCCCGTCGGAGACCCCCGTGCTGGTCAAGGGCGAGGTCGAGGCGGTGTGCCAGAAGAAGGGCTGCTGGATGGTGGTCAAGGACGGCGACAAGTCGGCCCGCGTCCTCATGAAGGATCACTCGTTCGCGCTCCCCATGGACTGCCGCGGCAAGGCGGTCACCATCGAGGGCACCCTGGCCACCCGCACGTTCGACGAGGCTCAGGTCAAGCACCTCGAGAAGGACGCCGGCGGCAACCCAGACGCGGTGAGCGGCGAGCGGACCGAGCACGTGCTCACCGCCTCGGGCGTGCTCATCCAGAGCTGAGGGCTGGGGCGTGGTGATGCGGCCGCCGCTCGACGGCAGCGTGATGGTGACGGGGGCCTCGGCCGGAATCGGTGAGGTCCTCGCGCGCCGCTTGGCCCGCAAGGCTCGCCGCTTGGTGCTCGTCGCTCGACGCGAGGATCGCCTCGAGGCCCTCGCGACCGAGCTACGCGCGACCAGGGTCGACCTCGTCGTCGACGTGTACGCCTGCGATCTCTCCGACGCCGACGCCCGCGAGCGCATGATCGCGGCGGTCGAGGCCGGCGGCCCGCTCGACGTGCTCGTCAACAACGCCGGCTTCGGTGACCAGAGCCTGTTCGAGCGCGGCAGCTGGGACAAGCTCGAGCGCATGCTCTCGCTCAACGTGGTGGCGCTGACGCAGCTGTGTCACCGCGTGATCCCGGGCATGGTCGAGCGCGGGCGCGGTGGCGTGCTCAACATCAGCTCGGGCTTTGGGCTCAGCTGGATGCCGGGCCTCGCGGTGTACGTGGGCACCAAGCACTACGTGACGGGCTTCTCCGAGGCGCTGCGCGCCGAGGTGCGCGGGCAGGGGGTGGTGGTCACCCAGGTGTGCCCAGGCCCGGTCATCACCGAGTTCCACGAGATGGCCGAGAACACCACCGGGCAGGTCCCGCCGCGCTTCGTGATGATCTCCGCCGAGCAGTGTGCCGACGAGGCGCTGCGTGGCTTCGCGCGCGGGCGGGCGATCGTCGTGCCGGGGTTCTACATCCGCAATCTCCTGCGCCTCTACGCCGTGGTGCCGCGCTGGCTGTGGCGGCGGCTGGCCACCGCGCTCGTGGGTCCGATCCGCGCCTCCGGGAGATCGTGAGGTCGCGATGGGGATCGGAGAGCTGACGGGGCGCGAGCGCGCACGGACTCGCCGCCGCCGCTGGGCCGAGGAGGGCGCGCGTGAGGCCCTGGTCCGCATCGACGTGCCCGTGCGTCGCATCGACCACGCGCTCGGCGAGGAGCTGCAGCGCTGGTGCACGCTGCCCAACCGCAGCGCGATCGAGCGCGACCCCGGCTATCGCCGCGCCCGCGCCGAGGTCCAGGCGCTGCTCCACGGCTTTCAGTGGGACGTGCGACCAGCCACGGCCGTCGCCACCGCCCGCCCCGGACGGCTGCGCGCCGCCGCGTGGAACGTGGAGCGAGGCAAGCGCTGGGAGACGCTGTGCGGGGTGCTCGAGGAGCACCCCGGGCTGCGCGACCTCGACGTGCTGCTGCTCACCGAGGTCGATCATGGGATGGGGCGCTCGGGCAATCGCGACGTCGCGGCCCAGCTCGCGCGCCAGCTGGGCATGGGCCACGTGTTCGCCCCGAGCCACCTCGTGCTCTCACCGGGCGACCATGCCGAGCAAGACCACGGCGTGCCCAACACGCTCGCGCTGCACGGCTCGGCCCTGCTCACGCGCTTCCCCGTGCGCCGGGCGTGTGGCGTGGGCCTGCCCGAGTACGGCGACAAGCTCGACGCCGTCGAGCGGCGGCTCGGCTCCAAGCGCGCGCTGTTGGTCGAGCTCGAGGCCCCGGGCGGCACGCTCACCGTCGCGCTCGTGCACCTCGATCCATTCTCGTCGCCGCTGCATCGCGCGCGTCAGATGCGACGGGTGACCGAGGCGCTGCGCGATCTCGACGGCCGCCACGTGCTCCTCGGCGGCGACTTCAACACCAATACCTATGATCTCGGCAGCCCGCTGCGCCTGGCGGTCAGCCTCGGGCACAAGATGCTGCGCTTTGGCTTCGCCGGGACCATCGCGCAGTACATGATCCCCGAGCAGCGGCTCGAGCGGCCGGTGTTCGACGTGCTCGCGCAAGCCGGCCTCACGATCGACGGCTTCGTCGATCGCGACTCGCACACGATCCGCTTCGATCTCAACGACCCGGAGTATCTCGAGAAGGCGCAGCGCGTGCTGCCGCGCCCGCTGTTCGAGTGGCTACAGCGACGCATCGAGCCGTGGGGAGGCGCGGTGCCGATGCGCATGGACTGGCTGGCGGGGCGCGGCGTGCGGCCGACCGAAGCGTGGACCGTGGAGCGTCCGCGCTTTCAGGGCGGGCACGTGTCCGATCACGATCCGATCGGGGTCGAGCTCGAGTGGCCCCCCGCGGGCGCCCGCACCGACTGATCCCGGGAGCTCCGCCTCGCCACGGGGGCGGCCTCGATCGGGTCCAGAACCATCGCGTGCCTTTCCACACCCGGGCAGACCGGCCGTCGTGGTGCTGCGTTGGATGGACTCGTCGCAGTTGCCACCGATGTACGCGCTTGCCACAGCCTCCCGCCCTCGGGGCGGGCGTGGGCACGCGGTCCTGGCCCCTGAATGGCTCGAGCGACGGACCCAGCCGGTCGGCGCGCGCGGGAGATCCCCGCGCTCGTCCCACGGCTCGGCCCGTTCGAGAGCGCAGGGGTCACCGCCGCGCCCGATCGTCACTCCTCTCGCGTGCGCTCGTGCGCACCGCAGGCGCGCGTCGAGCCCCACGGCGGTCGGGCGGTTGCTCGTGGGGCGCGAGGCGTCGCACACTTGGGGCCGCCGCGATCCGGCTCGCTGCGCCATGGCTCCCCCCGCTCAGCTCCCGGGCTCCCCCCCGCCCACGGGCCCATCCGACGCCGACCTGATGCTGGCGTTCCGAGGGGGCGATGCGCGAGCGTTCGAAACCCTCGTCGCGCGCCACCAGCGAGGCATCTACAACTTCATCCTTCGCAGCGTGCGCGATCGGGCGCGGGCCGAGGAGCTACTGCAAGAGGTGTTCTTGCGGGTGGTGCGGGCCAAGGATCGCTACGAGCGCACCGCCAAGTTCACCACCTGGATCTATGCGATTGCGCGGAACCTGTGCGTCGACGAGAGCCGCCGCGCCCGCTTTCGCGATCACCGCTCGCTCGATGCCAAGCGTCCGGGTCGCGATGGTGAGGAGGGCGGGTCGCTGCTGTCCAGGATCCCCGCCGCCGACGTGCCGACCGATGAAGCCGCCGAGGCGCCGCTGCTGCGCACCCGCATGGCCGCAGCCATCGACGCGCTGCCCGAGGAGCAGCGCGAGGTGTTCCTGCTGCGCCAGATGAGCGGGCTGTCGTTCCGCGAGATCGGCGAGACCTTGGGGGTGCCCGAGAACACCATCAAGAGCCGCATGCGCTATGCGCTCGAGAAGCTGCGCGAGCACCTCAGCGATCTGAACGCCGACGCACCCGAGAGCGCACCGGCTCGCCGGGAGGAGGGCGCCCATGTCTAGCCGGCTAGAGCTGGGCCCCGCCGATCTCGATCGGCTCGAGGACGCGCTCGAGGATCTCGAGCGTGAGCTCGACCCCGATGCCGACGACCCCGTCGCGCAGCGCTTGGTGGAGTACCGTGCGCTGCTGCAGCTGAGCCGCGAGGCGATGCCGCTCGAAGAGGTGCCTGCGGGGGTGCTCGACGGCGTGCTTGCGCAGGCGCGTCAGGCCGCAGCCGCCGGGGCGGTCGCGGCCACGCCCGCGCCATCGTTCTGGGCGCGCTGGCGGCTGAGCGTGTGGGTGCCCTCGCTGGCGTTCGCGGGCAGCGCGGCGCTGCTGCTGCTGGTGCTCGTGCCCAAGCAAGGCGACGAGCCCGTCGCGGTGGCCCAGGCCGACCGCGATGTGGCCAAGCAAGAAGCGGAGGGCAGCGCGACCCCGAGTGCGGCTAGCCCCGTCGAGCAAGCCGCGGGCGCCGACCAGCGCCTGGCCTTCGCCGACCCCGCGGCGGAGGCGGTGCTCGATGCCGATGCCGAGGAGCCCGCGCGGGGTGACGGCCTCTCGATTGGCGAGCGTGCCCCCGATCCCGCGCCCCCGGGGGCGATCGACGAGGAGCCGAGCGCCGACGAGCCCAAGGGCAAGAAGGCCGATCGCAAGGCGGCGGGCTCGACCGCGCCGAGCTCGAGCGGAGCCGGGGGGGCGAGCCCGCCTCAGACCAAGCTCCCGAGCGCGCCCGGTCCGAGCAAGGCCAAGCCTTCGCCCAAGCCCGAGCCCACGGTCGACCCGGCCAAGGAGGACGAGAAGCAGGCCAACGAGGAGGCCGAGCTGTGGTCCGAGATCGCGCGGGCCGACAGCGATCGTCGCGGCGGCGGCTGTGGACTGGCCAAGATGCGCTACGACAAGCTGCGCAAGACCGATGACTCCCGCGTGCGCGCGCGCGCGCTGGCCGGGCTGGGTCTGTGCGAGGCCGCGGCCGACAGCATGAGCACGGCCAAGAAGCTGTTCGCCCAGGCGCGGGCCGCCGATCCCGGGGTGAGCGGGTTCATCGACACCGAGCTCGCGAGGCTCGAGAGCGCGCGCTCCAACACGAGCGACCAGGCCAATCAGGCCGCCGACTGAGTCCGGCCCGGGCAGCGCCGGGCTAGCGACGCCCCGCGCTGCGCCGGGCCCGTCGTGCAACCTTGGCGGCGAGCTGGTGCCGCTCCTCGGCGCGCGCGATCAGCTGCTCTTGCGAGGTGGGCCCGTCGACGTTGGCCTTCACGTAGCTGCCGTCCGACTGCATGCGCCAGCCAGCGCGGGTGTCGGCGAGCTGGATCTCGAAGATCGCACGCAGCTCCGCGCGCTCCGCTGCCCCCTCGACCGGAACCAGCACCTCCACGCGGCTCTCGAGGTTGCGGTTCATCAGGTCGGCCGAGCCGATGAAGTACTCCTCGTCCTTGCCGCCGTTGCGGAAGTAATAGATGCGCGCGTGCTCGAGGAAGCGCCCCACGATGCTGATGACCCGCATGCTCTCCGACAGTCCCGGCAGCCCGGGCCGCGCGCGACACGTGTCGCGCACGATCAGATCCACCGTGACCCCGGCCTGCGACGCGCGGTAGAGCGCCTGCGTGATGTCGGCGTCCTCGAGCGCATTCATCTTCATCTGGATGAGGCCCTGGCCGGTGGCCCGCTGCTGCGAGGCTTCGCGATCGATGCGGTCGAGCAGGGCCTGCTTGAGCGTCTTGGGGGCCTTGAGCAGCTTCAGGTAGTTGCGGCCCGGGCGGTAGCCGGTGGTGAGGTAGTTGAACAGCTCGGTCAGGTCGTGCCCTAGCGCCGGGTCACACGAGAGCAGCCCGAGATCGGTGTATCCGCGAGCGTTGCCCGCGTGATAGTTGCCCGTGCCGATGTGCGCGTAGCGGCGCAGACCGTCGCGCTCGTGGCGGACGACCAGGATCACCTTGCAGTGGGTCTTGAGGCCCACCACGCCGTAGCTGACGTGGATGCCCGCCTCTTCGAGGCGCGAGGCCCAGCGGATGTTGGCGGCCTCGTCGAAGCGAGCCTTGAGCTCGACGACGACGGCGACCTGCTTGCCGTTGCGCGCGGCCTCGACCAGCGCCTCGACCACCTCGGAGCCCTCCGAGGTGCGGTAGAGCGTCATCTTGATCGCGCGGACCTTGCGGTCGGTGCTGGCCTCGCGAAGGAAGCGCTGCACCGAGGTCGCGAACGACTCGTAGGGGTGGTGCAGCAGCACCGCGCCCGCATCGCGGATGGCGCGGAAGATGCTGCGCCGCGTGGGCAGCTGCGGGTGGTCGATGGGTCGATGGGGAGGCCAGCGCAGCTCGGGACGGTCCACCCCGACGAGCTCCGCCAGATCGGCCAGACCGAGCAGCCCTGGCTTGACGAACACGTCCTCGGGCTCGAGCTCGAACTCTTGCGTGAGCAGCTTGCGGTGGGTCGCGCGCGTGCCGACGGGCAGCTCCATGCGCACGATCGGAGCAAACTTGCGCTCGCGCAGCTCCGACTCGATCATCGCCAGCAGATCGTCGGCTTCTTCTTCGTCGCTCTCGGTGTCGGCGTTGCGGGTGATGCGGAACACGTCGACGGCCACGACGTCCATGCCGGGGAACAACAGATCGAGGTTGCCGGCCATCACCTCCTCGAGCGGTACGAAGCGCGACGACTGCCCGACCCGCTGCAGTCGCGGGATGCTCTGGCCCACCGGCACCTTGACCCGCGCCATCACGTCGCGGTCCTCCCCGGGGTGGCGCAGGCTCACCAGCAGGTTGAGCGAGAGGTTGGAGACGAACGGGAACGGGTGCGCCGGATCGCGAGCCTGCGGCGTCACCAGCGGGAAGATGTTGCGCGTGTAGTGCTCACGAAGCACCGCGCGCTCGGCCTGCGAGAGCGCAGCATGGCGCACGAGGCCGATCTGCTGGGCCTCGAGCTCCTCGCGCAGCCCCTCGTAGACCAGGTGAACGTGCGCCTCGAGCCCGTGGATCATCTCTCGCGCGGCCTCGATCTGCTGACGGGGGGTCCGCCCATCGACGGAGTAGCCGCCCAGCCCCGCGCCCTCCTGCGTCTTGAGCCCGCCGATCCTCTTCATGAAGAACTCGTCGAGGGTCGAGCCCACGATCGCGAGGAAGCGGACGCGCTCGAGCAGCGGGTTGCGGGGATCCTGGGCCTCTTGCACCACCCGCCACGCGAAGTTGAGCCAGGTCAGCTCGCGGTTGAGGTAGTAGTCGCCGGCGGGCGGATCGGGCGGTGCCGCGATCGCGTCCTTCAGCGGGCGAATGCCTGGCGCGGATGGCGTTCGCGAGAGCGGGGCCTCGGAATCGACGTCGGCGTCGGTATCGGTGTCGGTATCGGTATCGGTCACGAGGTGGCGCGGAGTGTCTCAGACTCCGCGGGGTCGCGGCCATGCTCGGGCGGGCTAGGGGCGGGCCAGGGGCGGCTAGGGCTCGGGCGCGAGGATGCGAGGGCTCGCCTCGCCGCGCTCGGCGTCGAACACCACCTCCACCCCGCGGTCGCTCCCCGCTTGCAGGGTGCGGGTGATGGCGCTTGGCGTGGGGCTTCCATGGCGCAGCTGCAGCTCGAGCGGGCGCGCGCGGGCGAGGTGGAGCTCGAGTCGCTCGCCCGCGTCGGAGCTCGGCGGGAGCTGCACCCCCACCAGGTCCTCCCCCACGTCCACGTCGAGCGCGGCGGATTGCTCGGCCATCGACGGGTCCCAGCGCACCTCCACGACGACGTCGCTGCGCCCCGTGGGCAGCACCGCCTCCACCGCCGCCAAGCAGCGGGCGTAGGCCTCGGCATTCGCGGGCGCGGGGGCGTGTCGGGCCATGGCGCTCGCGGAGTAGCGCTCGGCCCCGAACGAGAGCCGCAGCGCCGTGCCGTCCATCACCGCTTCATCGGGAACGGTGTCGATGCGATCGAAGCCCTCGTGCCGCAGCGCGGTGTACACCGAGGCCAGCGCCTCGGGGGGCAGCTGGTAGCGCAGGGCGACCCGGGCGGACCCGCGGGCCCAGCCGTAGCGCGCGCCGGCCGGGGTGAGCTTGAGGACGACGTCGTCCCCGTTCGCCGCCCGCTGCCGGTACTCGATCTCGAGCCGCTCCGGGAGATCGGCGGGTAACGCGGTGTTGGGGGGCGCGGGATCGCTCCGCGGGGCGGGGACGGGGCTCGGCGGGGCGGAGCCACTGCCTCCGCAGCCGAGCAGCACGGTCACCAGGGCCGCCAGGACGGGGGGGCGCACGCTCCGAGAATATCGCGGGCGCGCTCGGGTGCTCGTCAAACGTGCATGAAGGGCCATGTGGTTCGCAGCTCGGACCCAAGGGTTCGCCGGATGGACCCGGACCAAGTTATCATGCCGGACCTTCGTGGCTGGTAATCACGACACCGATCCGGCGACGCTCACCCTTCGCCGCCGCTCGCCGCTGGCCGACGGCGGTGGCGACAAGCGCGGAGGGGCCGAGGCCCACCTCATCGTCCTCGTGGGTCACGCCATGGGGCGGCGCTACCTGCTCGGCGACGAGATGGTGCTCGGCCGCGGCCCGCAGAGCCCGATCGAGATCCTCGACGATGGCGTGTCGCGGACGCACTGTCGGATCACGCGAACCGAGGTGGGTACCTACAAGATCGAGGACCTCGGGAGCCGCAACGGGACCTACGTCAACGGCGTCCGCATCACCGAGAGCAACCTGCAGTTCGGCGACAAGATCGCCGTGGGCTCGCAGACGATCCTCTTGTTCGCCAGCCGCGATCGCTTCGAGGACCAGCGGATCCAGGCGCAGAAGCTACAGGCGCTAGGCCAGCTCGCCGGCGGCATCGCGCACGACTTCAACAACCTGCTGGGCGTCGTGCTCGCCAACATCACGCACTTGCTCAGCCTCGATCGGCTCGACGAAGGCGTGACGCGCAAGTCCCTGGCCGAGGTCGAGACGGCAGCGCGTCGCGCGGTCGACCTCACCAACCAGCTGCTGGCGTTCGCGCGCTCGAGCCGACGTCAGCACAAGGCCACCGACGCCTCGACGATGATCGGCGACGCCACGCGGCTGCTGCGAGCCACGCTGCATCGCTCGATCACGCTGGTGACCGAGGCGCCGACCGGGCTCACGCTCATCGGCGATCCCTCGCAGCTGCTCCAGGTGCTGATGAACCTGTGCATCAACGCGGGCGACGCGATGCCCGAGGGCGGCACGCTCACGATTGCGGCCGCGCGCCAGGTGATCCAAGAAGAGAAGGACGCGGCTCCGCTGCTGACGCCGGGCCAGTACGTGGTGATCGAGGTGCGAGACACCGGCACCGGGATGGACCCCGAGACCCGCAGCCGCATCTTCGAGCCGTTCTTCACCACCAAGCCGCGCGGCAAGGGCACGGGCCTCGGCCTCGCCACCGCGTCGGTGATCGTCCGCGATCACGGCGGCCACATCGACGTCGAGAGCGAGCGCGGCAAGGGCACCTCGTTTCGCGTCTACCTGCCGGCGGCCCAGGTCAAGCCGGTGGTCCGGCCTCGCATCACGCAGGATCACTACTCGCCCGTCAAGGGAACCGTGCTCCTGGCCGACGACGAAGAGCTCGTGCGCTATGCCACGCGCCGAGTGCTCGAGCACGCCGGAGTCAACGTGCTGGCCGCCGAGGACGGGGCCCAGGCCGTGGAGATCTACGTCGCCAATCGCGACACCGTCGAGCTCGTGATCCTCGACCTCGACATGCCCAATCTCAACGGTGAGCAGGCGTTCAAGCGCCTGCTGGAGATCGACCCCGAGGTGAAGGTCATCATCTCGTCGGGGTACGTGCTGCGGGAGCGCGAGTCGCAGCTCCGCAAGGCGGGTGTGTACGGTTTCCTCAACAAGCCTTACGATTCCATGACGCTGATGACGACGATCGCGAAGGCGTTACGAGAGCGCCGGGCCGGGACAGCGTAGTCATCCAACACCCCACACCCATTCCCACGAACAGGGAGACAATCTCAATGCGCAAGACCATCATCACCGCCCTCACCCTGGCGCTCTCCTTTGGCGTTGCCGCGTGCGACAAGAAGGACGAGAAGAAGGACGAGAAGAAGGCCGACGCCAAGAAGGACGAGAAGAAGGCCGAAGAGAAGAAGGCCGACGTCAAGGCACCCGAGCCCGAGGCGAAGGCCGACGGCGCCGACGCGAAGGCCCCCGACGGCGGCGACATGAAGGCCCCCGAGGGCGACGCGCCGGCCGACGGCGATGCCGCGGCCGACGGTGCCGAGCCGGCCGACGGCTAGTCGCGGATCCCTCACGCGAACGAGCCGCGAGAGCCCGGGTCCGATGCATCGGCACCGGGCTTTCGCGCGTTCGAAGCGCGCTCACGAGCGCGCGCTCGTTCCGCGCGTGGCGCGGCTTGCGACAACTCTCGCCCGCCACCGACCCCCGGGCCCGCGTCCCTGGCCGCCAGCCGCTACCATGACCGCCCCGAACCCTCGGGCCGACCTGCCATGAAGATCCTCGTGACCGGAGGCGCCGGATTCATCGGCGCCAACTTCCTCAACCTTCTCGTTCCCAAGCACCCCGAGCACACGTTCATCAACGTGGACAAGCTCACCTACGCCGCCAATCTCGGGAGTCTCGAGCCGGTGGCCGCGGCCGACAACTATCGGCTCGAGGTGGTCGACATCGTGGACTTCGACGCGGTGGATCGGGCCTTCGCGACGTGCCAGCCCGACATCGTGATCCACTTCGCGGCCGAGAGCCACGTGGACCGCAGCATCTCGGGGCCGCGCGCGTTCATCAAGAGCAACATCGAGGGCACGTTCAACCTGCTCGAGGCGTGCCGCAAGCACTGGCCGGCGGGGCAGGGGCTGTTCCACCACGTGAGCACCGACGAGGTCTACGGCTCGCTCGGCGACGAGGGCATGTTCGTCGAGGACACGCGCTACGACCCGAGCTCGCCGTACTCGGCGAGCAAGGCGGCCAGCGATCACCTCGTGCGGGCCTACGCGCGCACGTTCGGCCTGCGCACGCGCATCACCAACTGCTCCAACAACTACGGCCCCTTCCAGTTCCCCGAGAAGCTGATCCCGCTGATGGTGCTCAACGCGGTCGAGGGCAAGCCGCTCCCGGTCTACGGCGAGGGCCTCAACGTGCGCGACTGGCTGTACGTGGTCGACCACTGCGAGGCGATCTGGAAGGTCGTCCACGAGGGCGTGGACGGCCAGACGTACAACATCGGCGGCAACAACGAGGTCCGCAACATCGACGTGGTCCAAGAGATCTGCGCGATCGTGGCCGACGAGACCGGCAAGACCAAGGGCGAGCTCGAGGGGCTCATCACCTACGTCAAGGATCGGCCGGGGCACGACCTTCGCTACGCGATCGATGCGACCAAGATCCGCACCGAGCTCGGCTGGGAGCCCACCGAGACGTTCGCCACGGGCCTGCGCAAGACCATCCAGTGGTACCTGGGCAACCCCGCGTGGGTGCAGCAGGTGCGGACCGGCGAGTATCGCAAGTGGATCGAGAAGAACTACGAGAACCGCGGCTGACCAGTCGCTTGGGCGGCCCTTGGGCGGCCCTTCGGTGGTATGGGGCGAGCGCAGGCGAGTGAGGCGATCATGATCGAAAAGGGCATCATCTTGGCGGGCGGTTCTGGGACGCGGCTGCATCCCCTCACGAAGGGCGTGAGCAAGCAGCTGATGCCCATCTACGACAAGCCCATGATCTACTACCCCCTGACCACGCTGATGCTGGCGGGGATTCGCAAGATCCTGATCATCACCACTCCGCACGAGCAGGAGATGTTTCAGCGCACCCTCGGCGACGGCTCGCAGTGGGGCGTGGAGCTCGAGTGGGCGGTGCAGCCCAGCCCCGACGGGCTGGCGCAGGCATTCATCATCGGGCGCTCGTTCGCCGGCGGCGGTACCGAGCCCTGCGCGCTGGTGCTCGGCGACAACATCTTCTACGGCAACGAGCTCCAGCAGATCGTGGGCCGCGCCGCCACGCGCGAGCAGGGGGCCACGGTGTTCGGCTACTGGGTGAAGAACCCCGAGATCTACGGCGTGGCCGAGATCGACAAGGAAGGCCGCGTGCTCACCATCGAAGAGAAGCCCGCCAAGCCGCGCTCGAACTACGCGGTCACGGGCCTCTACTTCTACGACGCGCAGGTCTGCGATCTAGCGGCGGCGCTCGAGCCCTCGGTGCGCGGGGAGCTCGAGATCACCGACCTCAACCGCGTGTACCTCGAGAAGGAGCAGCTCCACCTCGAGACGCTGGGCCGCGGGTTCGCGTGGCTCGACACCGGGAACCCCGACTCGCTGCTCGAGGCGGCCACGTTCATCCAGACGATCGAGCACCGGCAGGGCCTGATGATCGCGTGCCCCGAAGAGATCGCGTACAGCCGCGGCTGGATCGGCGACGACGAGCTGCGCGTGCAGGCCGACGCGCTGGCCAAGACCGCCTACGGCGTGTACCTGCAGGGCCTGCTCGGGCAGCGCGAGGTGCGACGATGAAGATCGCGCCCACCAAGCTCCGCGGGGTGTTCATCATCGACCCCGACGTGTTCGCCGACCCGCGCGGGTTCTTCCTCGAGACCTGGTCCCACCGCCGCTACAGCGAGGCCGGGCTGCCGCAGGTGTTCGTGCAGGACAACCTGTCGCGATCCAGCCGCGGGATCCTGCGCGGGCTGCACCTCCAGCATCCGTTCGGTCAGGGCAAGCTCGTGCAGGTCATGCACGGCGAGGTGTTCGACGTGGCCGTCGACGTCCGCGTGGGCTCGCCGACCTTCGGGCAGTGGGTGGGCACGTCACTCTCGGGCGAGAACCACCGCCAGATCTACATCCCGCCCGGCTTCGCGCACGGGTTCTGTGTGGTCAGCGAGACCGCCCTGTTCTCGTACAAGTGCACCGAGGTCTACCACCGCGATAGCGAGCTCGGCGTGGCGTGGAACGACCCCGACGTGGGGATCGAGTGGCCGGTGACCGACCCTCAGCTCTCGGCCAAGGACTCGGTGTTCCCCCGCCTGCGCGAGATCCCCGAGGATCGCCTGCCGCGCTGGGCGACCTAGCGAGTCACGGCCATGACCGATCCCACCACGACCTCTCCGCGGGTGCTCGTGCTCGGTGCGTCCGGCATGCTGGGCCGCGCCTGGCAGCAGCTCGCCGAGCGCGAGGGGCTGCCGCTGCAGACGCTCGATCATCCGCAGCTCGATCTCACCCAGCGCGAGCACGTCGACGGGCTCGAGCTCGGCGACTGCGACGTCGTGGTCAACTGCACCGGCTGGACCGATGTCGATGGCGCCGAGACCCACGAGGCGGCGGCCACCGCCGTCAACGGAGACGGCGTGGGGTGGCTCGCCGAGCGCTGCCGCGCCGCCGACTGCACGCTGGTGCACTACAGCACCGACTACGTGTTCGAGGGCGACGCCACCCGGCCCTACGCGGTCGATCACCCGCGGGCGCCGCTCAACGCCTACGGGCGCAGCAAGGCGGTGGGTGAGGTGCGGATCGAGCAGTCGGGCGCCCGCTTCTTGCTGCTGCGCACGAGCTGGCTCTACGCACCGTGGGGCACCAACTTCGTGCGCACCATGGCGCGGCTCGGTCGCCAGCGCGACGCGCTCAAGGTGGTGGACGATCAGCGCGGTCGTCCCACCAGCGCCGAGCACCTGGCCGCCACCTCGCTGGCGCTGCTGCGTCGCGGGGCCAGCGGCACGCTGCACGCCACCGACGGAGGCGAGTGCACATGGTTCGAGCTGGCGCGCGCGGTGATCGGGCAGGTGAACCCCGCGTGCGTGGTCGAGCCCTGCACCACCGCCGAGTTCCCGCGCCCCGCGGTGCGCCCGGCCTATAGCGTGCTCGACCTCGCGCCGACCGAGGCGATCGTGGGGCCGATGCCCGACTGGACGCAGCAGGTCGCGGACGTCGTCGCGCGGCTGACCGAAGACTAGCGGGAGGGTCGGTCCTCGGGCCGACGGCTCGGGGCTACGGCTCAGTCCGCGGACGAGCGGCGCGCGCTCTCGCGCTGCTTCGCTCGGTTGACGAGATCTTCGATCATCGAGCGCGCGCGGGTCGGGATCTCGAGGAAGCGCAGACCCACGTCGAACTTCGCCGGGCTACCGCCCTTGATCTCGCGGATCCACACCACCTCGGTCAGGCACGTCACGAACTCTTCTCCGTCGGCGTTGAGCAGATCGATCTCGAGCCGATCGTTCACGTCGAAGGGGTCGTCGCTGTAGACGCGCATGCCTCCGAGACCCAGGTCGACGACCTTGTGGCGACGCAGCAGGCGACGACGGGCGGGACGGCAGTACATGGGGGCGGCGACGCGAGGAAACTGGCGTCGCTCGTCATCCGGGAGGGGTTCGTCCTCACTCACTTGGATTCTCAGGCTATCACAATATCGCGCGCCCACCAGCCAACGGGCCGGAAAGCCGGTTGTGAAACACCGTCCGAGCCCGGCCACCGCGGCGCGCGGCGCGAGCGGGTGGGTTGCACCCGGGCGGGGGCTCGGCGTACCAAGGGCCCAGGTACGTCTGGGGGCTCTCCGATGAAGCTGCTGGTCATCATCGTCAATTTCAGAACCTCCGATCTCACGCTCGAGGGCTTGGCCCACCTCATGCCCGACATGCAGGGCCTGTCCGCCGGGGCGATGGTGATCGACAACGACTCGCAGGACGGCTCGTACGAGAAGCTGTGCCACGAAGTGGAGGTCCGCGGGTTCGGCGACCGCGTGCAGGTCGTGTCCTCGGGGCGCAACGGCGGCTTTGGCTTCGGGAACAACGTGGCGATCCGCCGCGCCCTCGCGCAGCCCGATCCGCCCGACTACGTGTTCCTGCACAACCCCGACGCTCGCGTGCGTCCGGGGACGCTGCGCACCATGCTCGACTTCCTCGACGCCCACCCCGAGGTCGGCGTCGCGGGCACGCGCATCCACGATCCCGGGGCGGGCGTGCATGCCTCGGCGTTTCGCTTCCCCTCGGTGCTGTCGGAGATCGAGGGCGGGCTGCGCTTTGGCCCCGTGAGCCGGCTGCTGCGCAAGCACTCGGTGTGGGCCGACGCGCCCGATCACACCGCCGAGGTCGACTGGGTCTCGGGCGCGAGCGTGTTCTTCCGTCGCGAGGTGTTCGAGACGGTGGGCCTGTTCGACGAGAACTTCTTCCTCTACTTCGAGGAGACCGACCTGTGTCGGCGGGCCCGCGAGGCCGGCTGGAAGATCTGGTACGTGCACGACGCGGTGGTCGAGCACGAAGAAGGGGCCGCGACCGACATCGGCAACAAGAAGAAGCGGGTGCCCCAGTTCTGGCTCGACTCGCGCAGCTACTACTTCCTCAAGGCCAAGGGGCGGCACGGGCTGTGGCTGGCCAATGCCGCCTGGGTGGCCTCGCGCTCGCTGTGGCGGCTGCGGCGGGCGGTGCAGCGGCTCCCCGATCCCGACCCACCACAGCTCCTCCAGGACTTCGTGCGCCACAGCCTCGGCCTGCCGCGGCAGGACTGACGCGCGGCGCTTGCCAGCACCCCCCGTGGAGTCGATGATGGTCACGCAAGGAGGCCACGGCCGCATGAGAAACCAGCCCGTCCTCTGGCTCATCTTCGCGGCGCTCGCGTTGCTCGGCTGTCAGCCCAAGCACGCGTTCGTGTGGGCCAACGACCTGCCCCCCAGCGAGATCCCGATCGAGAGCCAGCCCCTGCGCACGGGTGACGTCGTGCGTCTCACCGTGCCCGGCATGGAGGCCGAGCTCGCCAAGGCCGGCGATCTCACGATCACCGCCGACGGGAGCATCACGCTGCCGTTCGTGGGCCCGCAGCGGGTGGAGGGCCTCACCCCGGCCCAAGCCGCGCAGCAGATCAACAGCCGCCTCAACGGGATCGTGCGCGAGCCCAACGCGCGCATCACCGTGGTCACGCCGCGCACCCCGGTGGTCGCGGTCGTGGGTGAGGTCCGCGATCCGGGGCGCTTCGAGGTCGACCAGGGCGAGGGCCTGCTGACCACGCTGTCGCGCGCGGGCGGGCTCACCGAATTCGCGCACCCCACCAAGATCTTCGTGGTGCGCACCTACCCCGATCGCACGCGCATCCGCTTCCGCTACGAAGATCTGGTGGGCGGCGTGGAGCGCAGCATCGACTTCCAGGTCCGCGACGGCGACGTCGTGGTGGTGCAGTAGGAGGGGGCCCTGCCGTTGCTCGTTGGCCCGCTCGTGATGGGCTTGGTGCTCATGGTCGATCCATGGGCCAAGCACGTGGAGTGGAGCGGTGGGGCCGCGGTGGAGCTACGAGGCGGTCTTGCGCCCCCGCAGCCGAGCGCGAGCTCGGTGCCGACGCTGCGGCTCACGATCGCGCCGCAGGCGATGCTGACCTACGAGGATCGCGTCCGCGGTCGCCGAGTCTCGCTCGAGTACACGCCGCAGCTCTACCTCAGCGCCTTCCAGGGCAAGGCCGAGCTCTCGCAGGTGCCGGCGCGCCCGCTGTTCTTTCACCGCGCCACGCTGCGCTACGCGGGCCTGTTCGATCCGCGCTGGAGCTGGCAGGGCTCGGCGGGGGCGAGCATCGGCGAGCAGGACTACAGCCTCCAGTCGGGCGGGCTGGTGCAGGGCGACGGCAGCACGCCGGGCTCGGGTCCCACGCAGAGTCAGCTGCTCGACGACCCGATCATCACCACCGGCGGGGTCTCGGCCGGGGTCGGCGTCACGGGGCGCCTGACCCCGGTGCACTCGATCGCATTCGGCCCCTCGGTCACCGTGCAGCGCCAGCTCGACCGTCCACCCGC
>JBFIJN010000100.1:0-20732 GCA_041600735.1 Nannocystaceae bacterium | reverse complement strand
GCTGACCAACCTGCCGCGACGCGAGCCGTTCCTCGAGCGGCTGCGCAACGCGATCGATCTGGCCAACGCCTACGAAGACTACTCGTTCACCGTGATGATGGTCGACGTCGATCGCTTTCGCTGGCTGGCCGACAGCATCGGCCATCGCGCCGCCGAGACCATGCTCTCGATCCTGGCGCGGCGCTTGGTCGCGTGCGTGCGCCCCGGTGACACGGTGAGCCGCTTCGGCGGCGACAAGTTCGCGATCCTGCTCGAGAACGTCGACGACCTTCAGCAAGGTGCGCTCATCGCCGAGCGCATCCGTCGCTCGGTGAGCGATCCGTTCGAGGTCGAGGGGCAGACCGTCTACACCACGGTGAGCATCGGGCTCACCACCAGCCGCCGCGGCTACCAGGACTCCGAAGACGTGATCAACGACGTGGGCGCCGCGGCGAACCGCGCCAAGGAAGAAGGGCACGATCGCCTGCGCATCTTCGAAACGAAGATGCGCGACGATGCCCTGTCGAGCCTGCGCATGGAGGTCGCGCTGCGCCAGGCGGTCGAGCGCAACGAGTTCGAGCTGCACTACCAGCCGATCGTGCAGCTGGCCACGGGGCGGCTCACGGGCTTCGAGGCGCTGGTGCGCTGGCGACACCCGCGGCGCGATCTGGTGACCCCCGCCGAGTTCATCCCCATCGCGGAGCAGACCGGTCTCATCGTGCCGCTGGGGCGCTGGGTGCTGCGCGAGGCCTCGCGCCAGCTCGCCGAGTGGACGGCGCTCTTGCCCGTCGGGCGGCAGCTCACCATGGCGGTGAACCTCTCGGGTCGGCAGGTGGCCGATCCCCGGCTGCTCGAGGAGATTCAGTCGCTCGTCGACGAGCACCACCTGGGGCACGGCGCGCTCAAGCTCGAGCTCACCGAGAGCGTGCTCGTCAAGAACGCCGACGTCGTCAAGCGCTTCATGAACGACCTGCAGGACCGCGGGGTTCACCTGTGGGTCGATGACTTCGGTACCGGCTACTCGTCGCTCTCCTACTTGCACCGCTTCCCCGTCGATGGGCTCAAGATCGACAAGGCCTTCGTCGATGCGCTCGACGGCAACGAAGCCAGCGCGGCGATGGTGCGCACCATCCTCAGCCTGGCCGAGAACCTCAAGGTCGAGGCCATCGCGGAGGGGATCGAGGAGCTCGTACAGGCCACGCAGCTGCGCACGCTCGGGTGTGCGAGCGGCCAGGGCTACCTGTTCAGCCGGCCGGTCCCCGCCAGCCAGGTGGGGCCGCTGCTGGTCGGCGAGACGCCCTACTCGCCCGACATCGAGCGCACGTAGTCGGCCAGCGTCACCGGGGGCTCCACCGCGAACGTGGACTCGAGCACCTCCGCCTCGTCGATGCGATCGAGCCGGAAATTGCGGAAGTCCTCGCGGAGCTCGCACCACGCCCCCAGCGTCCACGTGCTGCCCCAGAAGTAGAGGCCGAGCGGTCGCACGACGCGCTGGGTCGGCTCGTCCTGGCGGTCGTGGTAGCGCAGGGCTACGCGTCGGTGCACGTCGATGGCGCGGCGCAGCCGGCCCAGCTGGGCACGCACCGCGGGCGGTACGTGGAACGAGAGCGAGAACAGGGCGGTGTTGTGCACGCGCGCGCGCTCGCTCTCGGGCAGCGCCGCGTGCACCTTCTCGAGCACGCTGCACGCCGCGCGCTGGAGCAGCTCGTCGCCCCAGCTCTCGACCATGCGTGCCCCGAGCACGAGGGCCTGGATTTCATCGACGGTGAACATGAGCGGAGGAAGCTCGAAATCCTTGCCGAGTCGATAGCCCACCCCGGCCTCGCCCTCGATGGGCACGCCCGAGAGGCTGAGGTCGCGGATGTCCCGATAGACGGTACGCTCCGAGACCGCCAGCCGCTCGGCGATGCGCGCCGCCGTAGTGACGCGGTTGTGCTGGAGGATCTGGACGATCTGGAACAGTCGGTCAGCCCGTCGCATCGGCGCGGGCACTTTGGTCGAGGACGTGGAAGAAGTCCAAGACCACGCCATTGGGATCCGCCACCGTGAAGCTACGCCAGCCCCACGGCTTGTCGGAGGGCTCCGACTGCGCGACCGCACCACGGCGCTCGATGGCCGCGTGCGCGGCGTCGGCGTCGGGGGTGGGAATGCTGAGGATGAGGCCGCGCCCGTCGAAGCGCTCGATGGTGGCGCCGCCCGGGAGGCAGCCCGGCTTCATGAAGGAGAGCTCGGTGCCTTGCTCGCCGCCGTAGCGGACCGCGAGGTAGCCATCCATCTCCATGGTGATCGAGCAGCCGATCTGGTCGGTGTAGAACGCCTTGGTCTCGGCGAGCTTGTCGGTGACGATGAGGGGCAGCAGGGTGTTGCTGTTCATGCGCTGCACCCTAGTCGAGCCCTCCTGTCAGCGTGGTGTCAGTGGGCATCGACGGGGTGCGCCTCTCTTGCCACCGTGCTGTCAGGAGGTGAGTCGCGGGCCTTCGAAACGAAGAACGCCCCGTCGAAGACGGGGCGCTCGCTCGAGCATGGCCCCCGCGAAGGGACCATGAAGGGACCATGAAAGGACTAGAACGTGACCGGGAAGGTCGTGCCTTGCTGGGGGCTGGTGAAGCGCGGGAACTTGGCCTTGCGCAGCACGTCGGCCACGCACTCGCCGAGCGCGTTGTTGTGGGGCGCCATTGGCTCGGCCTCGATCACCTCACCGCTGTTGCCCTCGATCGAGAGCTTGACGCGTACGATCTCTCCCGACTCGGCCCCGTGCTGCGCTCCGCACTGGCTCTTGGCCTTGTTCTTCGACTTGCTGAGCGCCTTGCGGACGGCCGACTCGCTGAGCTTGTCGGGCAGCGTGGCATCGAGGTCCTTGAGCGAAGAGCCGCCGCTGGCCCCCTTGCAGCCGGGTGCATTGGGGTTGAACACGCAGTTGGCCTTGCCCGCGTCGAAGGGGTCGCTCCCGCCACCGTCGTCGGCATAGGGGTCGACCTCCTTGGCCTTCTTGGGGGTCGCCTTCTTCACTTTGGCCACCGTACGGCTGCCTCCAAAATCGTCGCTCTCGTCCTTGGCGTCGCCGGTGCTGCCCCCGGTGTCGGTGCTGCTCCCGTCGGTGCCGGTGCCGGTGCCCCCGGTGCTGGCATCGACGATCACGGGCTCGGGCTCGGGCTCGGGCTCGGGCTCGGGCTCGGGTGCGGGTGGCGGAGGCTCGACGACCTTGGCCTCGACGACCTTGGGCGGCTCCTCGGTCTTCTGACCCTGGATCACCCACCACGTGATGCCGCCGCCGAGCAGCAGCACCGCGAACAGGATGATCCACATCTTGTTGCCGCCCTCTTCCTTCTTGGGGGCGCCGAGGACCGCGGCGGTCGAGGCGGCGGCAGTGGAAGCTGCGGCGGGCTTTGGCGTCGCGCCATCGTCGAAGAGCGAAGCGGCGGCGCTCGCCGAGGCCGAGGCCAGCGGGGCCACGACCACCGCGCCGCTGTCGTCGTCGTCATCGTCGGGCGGGGCCAGCAGGGCCCCCAGCGGGTCTTCTTCGGCCTTGGCTTCGGCCTTGATCCGCTCGAGCTCGCGCTGGGCCTTCTCTTCTTCCTTCGAAGGAGGCTTGAGCAGCGCGCCGAGCGGGTCGTCGTCCGCCGCTTGGGCGACGGAGACTGCAGCGGCGACACCGGTGGCGGCGCGCTTCTTGGCCTGCGCCTCGGCGAGCTTGGCTTGCGCCTCGGCGAGCTTGGCTTGCGCCTCGGCGAGCTTGGTCGCGGCTTCGGCCTTGGCGAGCTCCGCCTCGACCTTGGCCAGCTCGGACTCGGGATCGGGCGCCACGGGCTGCGGGGCCTTCTTCTTCTCGGGAGGCGGCGGAGGAGGCGGAGGCGCGGCCCTGACCGGTGGCGGTGGTGGTGGCTTGGGCGCGGCCTTGGGGGCCGCTGCGGCCTCATCACCGCCTACGAGCGCTGCGGCGGCGCCCTTACTGGGGCCCACGCTGTCGAGATCGTCGTCTTTGCCGCCACTAGTGCCGAAGACGTCGTCGTTCTCGTCGCCCAGTGCCTCTGCGACCTCGAGAATGTCGGCGAGCCCCGAGCTCTCCGCGTCCTCGGGCTTCGAGTCGTTGTCCTGGTTTGAGCCGGTGTCCATCTGACTTACCTGTCTTACCCCGTTCGAGCAGGCCGCGCGAGGTTCGCGAGGGCGAACGTTACCGCCCTTGGGGCGGTAACGTCTTGTGATCCCTAACCGGTGCCGCGCCGGCACGCAATTTAGTCGGGTTATCCCCCGCCCGCGGGGGCTTCGGTGGGGGTTTCGGCCGGATCGGGCGGCGTCGCGGCGGGGGCTGCGGGCGGCTCGACCGCTCGCTTGCCCTCCTCTGGCTTGGGCTCTGGCTTGGGATCTGGCTTGGGATCTGGCTGCGGGTCTGGCTTGGGGTCGAGGGCCGACGGCGGGAGCTTGCCGCCGCGTCGGGCATTCCATGCATCGATGCGACGCTGTCGCATCTCGGCGATCTCCTCGGGGGTCTTCTTGGCGACCTTGGCCGAGCCGTCGGCCGCGAACTGCATCACGGTGACCGCCTGGTCGGTGGTCATCTGCCCGCGCAGCGTGATGCGGTTGCCCTCGCGCTCGGGCTCGAACAGCCCGTAGATCCAGCCCACCTGCAGCTTGAGCGCGAGGCTGTCGTCGATGAGCGCGGCGAGGTCCTCGTTCCACCACTGAAGGAACGACTTGGCCTCGACCACATCGGCGAACTCGACACGGATCACGACCTCGGGCTCCTCGGCGGCCGAGGCACTGAGCTCGAAGCCATCGGGGAGCTTGAAGGGCAGCGGCTTGCCGCCGATCTTCGGCTCTTTCTTGATGCTGGTGCGCAGGCCCTTGAACACGAGCTGCAGCCCGGCATCGGGCTGGCGATCGGCGAAGCGGCGCAGCTTGGCCAGGTTGGCCACGAAATTCCCCGAGGTCTTGCGATCGTCGCTCGCGGGGCCCGCGAGGATGCTCGGCAGGAATTCCTCGCGCACGTAGATCGCGACCTTGCCCTCGAGGAACACGAACCACCGGTTGTCCACGTCGGGGATCTTGGAGTCCTTGGGGCGCGGGTTGCCGCGCAAGGGGCCGCCGTCCTCGATCCACTCGATCGTGTTGCCATCGGCCTCGGCCGCGCGCTCGATCGCGCGCTGCACCTCGGCGCGGGGGATCCGGTAGTCGACCGCGAGGAAGGTCTGGGTCCAGTCGCGGATGTCGGGGCTCGCGATGACGATGTGGTCGAAGTCCCGCATCGCATCGAAGCGGCCGGCATCGATCAGCATCTCGAAGTCGGGCAGCGGCGCCATGATGTCGAGGACCTGCTGCGAGAACGGCAGCTTGCGGATCCGCTTGGGCACCAACAGCATGTGGAACGTGCTCTGCGGCGGCGCGAGCTGGTCGGCCTTGGAGCCCTTGGCGGCGAACTTCGGCTTCTCGGGCTCGGGCTCGGGCTCGGGCTCGGGCTCGGGCTCGGGCGGCGGCTTGGTCTCCTCGCTCGCCGGATCCTCGGGGGTAGGGGGCGGATCCACCG
Organism: Nannocystaceae bacterium; assembly: GCA_041600735.1. GTDB lineage: Bacteria > Myxococcota_A > Polyangia > Nannocystales > Nannocystaceae > Paraliomyxa. Next base: position 15,232 of record JBFIJN010000100.1, on the reverse strand, counting down.
GGACGGGCTCGGGCGGAGCGGGCTCGGGCACGGGCTCTTCACCCTGCAGCGCCTGCGGGTCGACCAGCTCGATCTCGGTGAACTCGATGTCGAGCTCGGGCATCTCGAACTCCGGCACGCACCGCCACGTGAAGCCGTTCGCGAACCCGCCCACGAGCAGCACGTGGCTCAGCAGGGAGACGAGGAAAGCGAGGGGCTGACGAGGAGGACGGCGCACAGGGCGGGCCCGAAAGATAGCACCGGGGTCTAGGGCGTCGCTCGTAGGCTTGCCGTGGGGCGCGCGGAGGCGATCGGGGCGCCACTCGTCCCGCCTGCCGCCGTCCTCACCCGACGGCGCGGCCGCCCCGGTCACCAGGTGTCGCGGCGAGTCTCAACAATCGCTGCGCTGCGGCGGCGCGCTCGAGCTGCCCTGCGGTCTGCAGGTGCATCATTAGATTTCGCAGCATTCGCACGATCACCTCGCGCCCGGATGCGGGTCGCAGGTGCTGGCGCCACTGCTGCTGCTCGGGCGCGGGGCGGCGGCTGGTCGCGCGGGCGAGCAGATCGTCGAGCGCGGCCCCGTCGAGCGGGCGACCGCGAAAGGGATCGAGCACGATCGGCTCTGGATCCGCGAGCCGCAACCCCACCAAGAAGTGACCGGGAAAGCCGATGCCGTGGAGCGGCACGCCAGCGTGCCGCCCGAGGTGCACCGCGAGCACCGACAGGGTGATCGGCAGCCCGCGGCCGCGCTCGAGCACGCGATCGAGGAAGCTGTTGGCCGGGTCCTCGTAGCTCGTGTCGTCGCCCACGAAGCCCTCGCGCGCCAGGAGCTGCAGGATTCCCTGCGCGCCGGCCGAGGGATCGTCTCTCGCGCTCGCGGAGGTGCGCTCGGCGGCGTGCTCGAGCGCTCGCAGGCGTGCGTCGGCGCCGGCCCACGTGCGGCCGCCTTGCAGGATCTCGCTCAGCGCCAGCGCGGCCGGAACGATCGGCACGTCTTCGCCCTCGGTGAGGCGGCGAAAGGCCTCCCACCAGGGTCCAAACGGCAGCGGCTCGGGCGCGTTGGGGTTCATGGCAGGCGGGGCGGCGTCATGCGCCCCAGCGCTCGACCACGGCCTTCACCCGCTCGCGGAAGGCAGACTCGTGATGGCGGCCGAACTCCTTCCAGGTGGTGAGCGTGGTGGGGTCGGTGACCCGGTCGACGAACAACGTGCCATCGAGGTGGTCGGCCTCGTGCTGGAACGTGCCGGCGGTGATGCCCCGCACCTCGGTGTCGATGGGCTTGCCGTGGCGGTCGAGCGCCTGCACGCGCAGCTCGGCGAAGCGCGAGACCACGCCGCGTAGATCGGGCACCGACAAGCAGCCCTCGTAATTGTCGAAGCGCTCGTCGGAGAGCGGGGTGAGCACGGGGTTGACCAGGATCGTGAGCGGGATGTTGGGCTTGTACGGGTAGCGCGGGTTGTCGCGCACCTCGATCGCCACGATGCGGAGCGGGCGATAGACCTGGATCGCGGCGAGGCCGGCCCCCGCGGCGTCGTGCATGGTCTCCACGAGGTCGTCGATGAAGGTCTGGATCGCGGGGCTGGAGAGCTCCTCGGGGGTGAGCTCGCGTGCGCGCTCGCGCAGCACTGGGGTGCCGATCTGGGCGATCTTGAGGATGGTCATGCCTTGATGATCTTGGCCTTGAGGGCCGCCTTGCCGTCCTTCACATAGACCGAGAACTTCACATCGGCGACATCGGGCTTCTTCTTCTTGATGTCGGAGGCGTTCTTGGCCAGCTTCTGCCCGAACTTCTCGAACGTGAGCTTGTCGGTGGGCTCGCCGCACTGGGCCTTCACGCGCAGGAACTCTTCGTAGACGGTGCGGTAGTAGGCCTCGTTGGGTGAGGCAGCCGCGGGCGGGGGAGCGACGGCGGGCGGCGGCACGGCGGGGGCCATCGGCTGAACCCGCGGGGGCACGGGCACGGGCACGGGGGCTGGTGCCGGCGCCGGTCGCGGAGCGGGTGCTGGGGCCGGGGTGAACGCGGGCACCGGTCGCGCCGGGGCGGGCGTGGGTCGCACGGGGGCGGGCGCGGGCGCGGGGGCGGGCGCCGGCGCGGGGCGTGCGGGCGCGGGCGTGTACGCGGGCTCTGGCTCGGGCTCTGCCTCTGGCTCGGGTTCTGGCTCGGGCTCGGGCTCGTTGCGGTGGACCGTGCGATGGCCGCGAGTGCTGCGAATCGATGCATCCCCGACGTTGCGATGCGAGCGAGTGAGCCGACGGCCACGGGTGGTGCGGGGTCGCGAGCGCGAGTCGCTGTCGTCCGAGACGGGCTCCTCCTCCTCTTCGATGTCGAGCTCGGCGAGGTAGGCCTGGCGCAGGGCCTCGTGCGCTGCGGCGGCAGCACGAGCGACCTCGCCCGCGGTACCGCTGTAGCGATCGTGGAAGATCGAGTGCTGCGTACCTTGAGCGATGGCCGTGAACTCGCGGCCGAGGCGACGCATGGGCGTGAGGCCCTCGAGGCCCGGCAAGTAGAACGCGAGTCCGATCGTGACGAACAGGAGCCCTCCGAGCAGCGCGTAGGGGAGGCTGGTGCCGTCCTCGCGCGCACGCGTGAGCGCCTGGGCGAGGTCGCGTTGCCCCGCGGCGGCCGTGCGCGGCGAGAGCACCACGAGCATTGCGCCATTGTCCCCTTCACCTGCGGGGCCCGGGATCCGGCCCATCGCGCCGATGCGGGCGTCCATGCCCTCGCCCACCATGAACACGGTGCTCGCGCCCTCGTTGGGGGTATCGCGATGGTGTTCCTTGGCCAGCCGCAGCAGCACGTCGCTGACGGGCTGGTCGCCGATCATCTCGCCGAGGATTGCCCCCTTGCGGATCAGTGCGGCGGGGGTCTCCGAGCCGAGCACGCGACGCAGCAGCGAGCCCGCGCCGATCTCGAGCGGCTCCATCGCGACCAGCCGGCGGCCCTTCGCGTTGGGGCGCACGACCTCGGCCACGTGGAGCTTGTCGGCCAGCGTGATCGAGAACAGCACGTCGCCGTCGGTCGGCGCGGCTTGGAAGGCGGCCGAGGCCACGAGCTCCGGCATCTCCTTCTCGCCCGTGCCGCTCACCGCCATGATGGCGCCGGTATCGTCGATGACGCCCACCGTCATGCTGTTGGAGCCGGTGCGCACGCGCATCTCCTCGGTGACCTCGAGCACCGCCTCATAGATGTCGGCCTCGAGTGCGTCGGGATCGTCGGCCTCGCGGTCGGCGACCAGCACGTCCTTGAGGCGCACGTCCTGGCGCATGCCGCTGACCTGCTGCACCGGCGAGGCGTAGAGCTGGGCCTCGAGCGCAGCGACGCCCGCCTCGGTGATGGCGCGCACGGCTGAACGATCGGCGTCGGTGAAGCCGCCGCCGGAGCTACCCGACAGAAGGAACATGCCGGCGAGGCACGCGGTGGCGAGGAACGCCAAGATGATGGCCCAGGCTCTGGTTAGCGGCACGGGGCATCAGTCTAGTGGCACGCTGGCGAAAGCGGCAAATATCCGCGACATGACGTTCGGGTCACGCACCTTCTCGTGCAACAGCGCCGGCCCGTGGTCGACAAGAAGGATGTGCGTATCCTTGGATTCTGGCTCGTGTGCGGCCTGGCGTTGGTCGTGGGGCACGGCTGGGGGGATTCCGACGCTGGCATGATCGCGCTGGTGCTCGCGGCCGGGGCCGGTGGCGTGGCCGCGCTGCGAGCGTCGAGTGCGCCCGCCGAAGCCCATATATGGCTGTTGTTGGCCGTTTGGTCGGCGATGCTGGGGCGGGGCGCGCTGGCTGGGAACGATGATCCTGGGCTCTGGCCGGGGCCGCGCGGCCAAGCCGCGGGGCTGCGAGAGCTCGAGATCGAGGGCGCGTCCCATCCGGGTCCGCGCTGTCGGGTCATGGCGCGCTCGGGGGGAATGGCAGTGTGGCTCGACGCGCCGCCCGAGGCGTGTCCGCTCGCCGCGGGGCAGCGGGTGAGAGTGCGCGCGGACCGAATTCACCTGCACGTGACCCCCGAGCTGCCAGGCGATCCCTCCCCGGTCGCGCTGGCGCGGGTCCACGGCGCCGCGGCGCTGGCCACCGTCGATCGCGTGTGGCTGGCGGAGGGCGAGGCGCGGGGATACTGGGCGTGGGTCGCCGAGCAGCGTCAGCGGGCGTGGGTCGTCACGCGCGGCGATCCCAACGCCAGCTTCGTGGTCGCGGCGGCGCTCGGGGTGCGCAGCAGCCTCTCGCCCGAGCAATGCGATGCGCTGCGCCGCGCGGGCCTCGGGCACCTCATCGCGGTCAGCGGGCTGCACGTGGGGCTCGCCGCCTGGGCGATGCTCGCGTTGATGCTGAGGATCGGCGCGCGGGTCGGCGGCGGCTCGCTCGGGGTGGTGCTCTCGTGGGTGCCGCTCGCGGGCTACGTGGTGCTCACCGGGGCCTCGCCTCCCGCCGTGCGCGCGGGGATCATGGCGATGGGGGTGGGCCTGGGCGGCTTGGTGGGGCGTCCGCACCACGGCCCCGCGCTGCTCGTCGTCACCAGCGTGGGCATGCTGTTCCTGCAGCCGGCGTGGGCGTTCGACCCGGGCTTCCAGCTCTCGGTGGCTGCGATGGCCACGCTCGTGCGGGCCCCGAGCGGCGAGAGCATGGTGCGGCAGACGTGGCGAGTCACCTGGGTCGTGCTGCCGTTCTCGCTGTGGCACTTCGATCATGCGGGGGCGTGGGGCGTGGTCTCGAACTTGGTGGCGGTCCCCGTGTTCACGCTGTGGGTGCTGCCGCTCGGCCTCATCGGCTGGTGGCTGCTGCCGTGGGCCGGCCCCGTGGCGCTGCTCCCGGCCAGCTGGGGCGCACGACCGATCCTCGAGGTCGCTGCGTTCGTGGCGGGATGGCCGTCGCCGCCGGCGTGGGTCGTCGCGGTGGTGGCCAGCGTGGTGCTCGGGCTCGGCGTGAGGGTCCGCCGTCGCGGCCCGCGGGGGGAGCTCGATCCGCGCTGGGCGTGGTTGCCTCCGCTCCCGGTGGCGCTCGGCGTGGTCATCGTCGTGATCTGGCCGCGGCCGGTGGACGCTCCGCCCGCGCGATGGTGGGTCGCGGGCAGCCCTCGTGCGCCGGCGCTCGTCACCGTGGCTCGCGAGGGTGGGCAGGCGGTGGGGTGTGTTCACGCGGTGAGCCTGTCTCCTGCTCGCTGGCGCAACCTGCTGGATGCGCTCGGCCTCGATGCGGCCGGCCTGGCCGCGCCTCCCCAGGCGCCCCACGAGCTCGCGCTGCGAAGCACGCTCGTGGCGCGGCGGCGCTGGCTGGACGACCCCCGCGGCTGCCCCGAGCCCCCCGCCGAGGAGGAGCATCGCGAGGCCCTCGAGGTGTGTCGACGTCGCGCGGCCTCGCGCCACGGCATGGCGCTCATGGCCGACGACGGGCTGCACTGCTTCGTCGCGGGCCGCTGGCACGCGCTCGGCGAGGCATGGCGAGCGAGCGCGCGCGATCCGAGGAGCCCGCGGTCGTGGCTGCTAGACTCTTGGCCCACCACCGATCCGTCCGCCACCGATCAGGAGGTTCCGTGATGTCCGTTCCCGCTTCCCAGATGCCGCAGCTCGTCGAGATCGATGGTCCGCACGCTGGCCGCTCCCACGCGCTGCCCTACGGCGACCACCGGATCGGTCGCGGAGGGAGGGCCGCGGTGCAGCTCGATCACGAGGACGTGTCGCGCCTGCACGCACGAGTCGAGGTGGGCCCCGAGGGCGTGGTCGTGCACGACCTCGGCAGCAAGAACGGAGTGTGGGTGGCGGGCCAGCGCATCGAGGCCGCGGCCGTGCTCGGGCACGACGATCGCTTCGCGCTCGGGCAGCTCACGCTGCGGGTGATCCACCCGGCGGCCCAGGTCACGCGGGCGCTGGCGGCCGCGGGCGAGACCACGGTGACCCGCGATCTGCCGTCGGCGACCGAGCCGCTGACCGATCTTCGCGTGCTGGCGATGCCGCTGCTCGGCGTGCTCGTGTGCGGGACGCTGGTGGCGGTGATGCTACTGCGGTGATAAGGGATGCCTCGCCATGTCGCGCTCCGAGCTCGCCACCGTGCTGTCCCACCTGCCCAAGGTCGACCAGGTGCTCGAGCAGCCGGCGCTGACGAGCTCGGGGTGGCGGCGCACCGTCATCAAGCGACTGGTCAACGACGCACTCGACGGGCTGCGGGCCCAGGTGCGCGAGGGCGGGCGTCCCGAGCTCCCCAGCCCCGAGGGCTTGGCGCAGCAGCTGCGGACCCAGCTCGATGACTGGGCGCGACCGCGACCGCGACCGGTGATCAACGCGACCGGGGTGCTGCTGCACACCAACCTGGGCCGGGCTCCGCTGGCTGCCGCGGCGCGACAGGCGATGGTCGATGCCGCGGGCGCCTGTGACCTCGAGGTGGAGCTGCGCTCGGGCGCGCGCGGCTCTCGCTTCACCTCGCTGCTGCCGCTGCTGCGCACGGTGATGGAGGCCGAGGACGCCCACGTGGTCAACAACAATGCCGCCGCGCTGCTGCTGGCGTGCACGGTGGTCGGGGCGCCCGGCGGCGTGGTGCTGTCGCTCGGGCAGATGGTGGAGATCGGCGACGGGTTTCGCGTGGCCACGATGGCGGCGGCCGGCGGGTGCGCGGTGATCGGCGTGGGCAGCACGAACCGCACGCATCCCGCCGACTACGAGGCCGCCCTGCGCGGGCAGGCGCCCGGGCACGAGGGGCAGGTGGCCTCGGCGATCCTGTGGGCGCACCGCAGCAACTTCGCGCAGTCGGGGTTCGTGCGCGAGGTCGAGCTGCCCGCGCTGGCCGAGCTCGCCCGCGCCCACGGGGTGCCGGTCATCGCCGACCTCGGCAGTGGATCGCTCGGCGGCGGGCTGCCCAGCGGCGAGCCCACGGTGATGGAGTACCTGCAGCAGGGCGCCGATCTGGTGCTGTGCAGCGGCGACAAGCTGATGGGAGGTCCGCAGGCGGGGATCGTGGCCGGGCGGGCGGATCTCGTGCAGCGCTGTCGTCGGCATCCCATGGCGCGGGCGCTGCGGCCCGACAAGACCGCGCTGGCCGGCTTGTATGCGACATTCGTCGCCCATGCGCGCGAGGGCACTCCCGCGCTGCCGCTGCACGCGATGGTCACCGTCGAGTGCGAGGCCCTGCGGCGCCGCGCGCTGGCGATCGCGGGCGCGCTCGGGTGGGACGCCGCGCGGGCGGTGGTGGAGAGCAGCGCCACGATCGGCGGCGGGAGCCTGCCGGGCGACACGATCCCCAGCGTCGCGCTGCGCGTGCCCACCGACAAGCCCAGCCGCGAGGCCCGGCGATTGCGGGTGGGCGAGCCGGCGGTGGTGGGGCGCATCGAAGACGATACGCTGCTGATCGACCTGCGCAGCGTGGATCCGGGCGACGACGAGGGCCTAGTCGCGGCCCTGCGCGCGCTCGGGTGAGCGCTCGCTTCACCCCACCGGGGGCTGGCACACCCCGCCCGCTTCGATCTGCGCCTGGGTGCGGAACGTGTTGAGCAGCTCCCAGTGGCGGGGCTCCACCGCGGGGATCGTGCCGTCCTCGCGCACATTGGTCACGTGATACGTGTGCTGATTCCAGATCCTCCGCGCCGGGATCCACCGATCTCGGGCATCGCGGATCACCTGCAGCGTGGGCGCGGTCTGATTGCCAAACCAACCTTCATTGGAGACCACGAGGATCTCCGCCGAGCCATCGTTGTCGACATCGGCAACCACCGGATACTCGTGCAGCGTGCCGCTGCTGCGCGGCACCGTCATGAGCGGCACGCCATCGCCGTCGAACACGTACAGCTGGTGCTCGTCGCCATACATCGCCTCGGCCACGCCATCGCCGAGGAAGTCGAAGGCCGTGCCCGCCGCGCTCCCGGTGACGTCTTCCACCATCGCCGTCCACACCACGCCGCCCTGGGCGGTGTAGCGCGCATAGATCCCGCCCGAGCTCGTCGCCCACCCCGCCGCGCCGTCGCCAGCGAAGTCGTGGATCGTGGCCGGGCGGATCCACGAGGTCCCGTCCGCCACCACCCCCGTGGGTCGCAGCCCCGCGAGCTTGATCGTGCCGTCGTGCTCGAGCACGGTGAGACCGTCGTAGCTCTGCACGAGCACCTCGGGCTGGGGGTCGTCGTCGAGGTTGGCCACCTGCGGGTAGCCGGTCGGCACCGCCATGTTCGAGTAGTAGAGGCTACCGTCGTGGTGAAAGGCGCTGCGTCCCAGCACGATCTCGAGGTCCCCGTCGCCGTCGAGATCCGCCGCCGTGGTCGCGTTGCCCCACCCGGTGATGGTCGTCTCGGCCAGCGAGAGCTGACGCAGGCCCGCCGCGCTGTACACGTAGCGATCCGCCAGGATCTCGATGCTCCCGTCGCCGTCGAGATCTGCGAGCGCGAGCGCGGAGTAGCCATAGTCGGGCCATGGCTGATCGCTCTGCCACTTGAGCGTGCCATCGTGTTCGAACGCCACCAGGTACTGCACGCCGTGGCGCACGGCGACGATCTCGGGGAGGCCGTCGCCGTCGATGTCGCCGAGCGCGGGGCTGAACGAGGCATCGAGGATCGTGTCGCTGCTCCAGTGCACCGCGCCGCTGGCCCCGTCGAGCACGTAGATCGCCCCGAGGAAGTTGGCATAGTTGGAGAACACCTGCACCACGATGTCGGGCGTGTCGCACAGATCGATCGTGCCGTTGCCGTCGTCGTCGGTGAGGTTCGCGACCAGCGGGATCGTGATCGCCTGATCGAGGTCTCCATCACCCTCCCATGCCCACTGCACGTGCGGCTCGAAGCTGTCGGGCGGTGCACTGTCGGAGCACGGGCCGATCCCGCTCATGTCGTCGACGACCTCGCAGCTCTGGCCGGGGCCCACGTCGGGGACGGCCACGTCGAGCGCGGGGTCGTTGCCGGTGGCGGTGCCGTCGGCGGTGGTGTCGAGGCCGACGGTGGTCCCGGCGCTCGTCGAGCTGCCGCGCGTGGTCTCGGTGGTAGAGCCCAGGGTGGCCGAGCCGGAGCTCGAGACATCGAACGGGTTCGCCGCCCCATCGTCGCTGCAGGCCATCGCCACGAGGAGCGCGGCAGAGAGGATCGATCGTCGGGCATCGCGCATTGCGGCGACAAGCTCGCAGATCCGCGTGGCCCTCGCAAAGGCGTCCGCCGCCGGCGAGGAGGCCAGGGAGCCGTTTTCGCGGACGCCGGGGCGAACACGGATTTCCTGCGATTTTTCCGTGATCCGGAGCGGGGGCTCGGGACTCTCAACGATAGACTCTCCCGGAGACCCCTCATGCGCAGTCTGCTCGCCCCCGCCCTCTTCGCGCTCTCCCTCGCACTGGCCTGCAACGCCGCCGACCGGGATCCCGCGGCCGCGACCAAGGCCGCCAACGCCGCGGCCGGGGCCATCAAGCCGCTCACGGCAGACCCCAGCGAGCTCGAGGTGCACAAGGGCCCCAAGGGCGGGCTTCCCCACCCCGGCGGGCCGGGTGACTTCAAGCCTCCGCCGGTGGAGAAGGGCGCCACGTGCATCGTCGATGACGGCGATGCCGACACTCCCAACACGCCGCCCCAGAGGACTCCCCCGAAGAAGCCCAAGGGGCCGATCGGGCTGCCGGATCCCGGCGAGCCGCACACCAAGGCCCCCGTGGAGAAATCGGCGTCGGCGGGACCGGGCGCTCCGGCGGGCGGAGACACTCGGCGCGCCGCCAAGGCGGCCCCCGGGGGCCCGGCGCCCATGGAGGCCGAGCGCCTCGACTACGCCTCGATGTGCGAGGAGAAGATGAGCGACAGCTGTAGCTCCTTGTGTCGCAGCAAGGGGCTCACGTGGGACGCGAGCGCCGGGAACAACGGAACCTGTGTCTCCACGTCGTCGAGCACGAACGACTCGGGGGCGACCACCACCACCACCAAGTGCGGCTGCATGTGCAAGTAGACCCCGAGTCCACGCGGTCGCTGCTCGGTGAGGCGCCGCCGAGCCCCAAGATCGACCGCGACCTAGTGCTCGCGCGCGTCGAGCAGCGGCTGCTCGGGCGCACGCTCGAGCCGGTTCGCGTCGGCCGCTTCGTCGTGCTGCGGCGGATCGGGCACGGCGGCATGGGAGTCGTGTATGCCGCTCACGATCCAGAGCTCGATCGCAAGGTGGCGGTCAAGCTCGTCGACGTGCACGACGAGCTGCTGCGCGAGGCTCGAGCCGCCGCCGCGCTCGCCCACCCCAACGTGGTCACCGTCTACGAGGTGGGCATGGAGGGCGAGGCGGTGTTCCTGGCCATGGAATTCGTGGACGGGCCCACGCTGCGGCAGTGGCTCGAGGCCCAGCCGAGGCGCTGGCGCGAGGTGGTGGCCATGTTCGTGGCCGCGGGCCACGGGCTAGCGGCGGCCCACCGCGTCGGGCTCGTGCATCGCGACTTCAAGCCCGACAACGTGCTCATCGGCGCCGATCGTCGCCCGCGCGTGGCCGACTTTGGGCTCGCCCGGCTCGCGCCGCAGGAGCGCACGGGTCCCGACGAGGGCGCGCCGCCCTCGGGCGAGGGGACGTTCACCGCGGTGGCCGGCACACCGCGCTACATGGCGCCCGAGCAGCACGAGGGTCGCGGGATCGGCCCGGCCAGCGATCAGTTTGCGTTCTGTGTCGCGCTCTACGAGGCGCTGTTCGGCCAGCATCCGTTCGGGGGTCGAGGCGCGGCGGAGCTGGCCATACGGGTGCTGGAGGGCGAGGTCCTGGTGCCGGCCGTCTCGTCGGTACCGGCGACGGTGACTCGGCTCGTGATGAAGGGCCTACGCCTCGCGCCCGACGATCGCCACGCTCACATGGAAGGCCTGCTCGATGGGCTCGCGCGCGCGCTGCAGCGGCGTCGCCGGATCGCGCTGGGCGGCGCGGCGCTGGCGTTGGTGGCCGTGGCTTCGGCGGCGGGCTATGGGGTTGCGCCCCAGCGCGGAGCTGCGCTCGATCCGTGCGCCGAAGCGGCGAGCCCCATGCGCGAGCGGTGGAACCCGCAGATCCGCGACGAGCTCGAGGCGGCCTTCGCCGCGACCGCGCAGCCGGGGGCGGAGGTGACCGCAACGCTCGTCGCCGACAAGCTCGATCGCTACGCCGCCGAGTGGTCGGCCATGCGCGAGCGGACCTGTCGCGCCACCGCCGAGGACGGGCAGCGCAGCGATCTCTTGATGGATCTCGGCTACGCCTGTCTCGAGCGCCGCCTCACCGGGATGACGACCCTGGTCGATCGCTTCGTGACGGTCGATGGCCCCACGATTGCGCGCGCCGCCCAGGCCGTCGAGGAGCTGGTCCCGCTGCCGGGGTGCGAGGATCGCAGCGAGCTGCTGGCCGAGCGCAGCAATGCGCTGCGCGGGGCGACCGATCGCAGCGTGCGACCGGAGTCGCACCGCGAGGGCGAGCGGCTGCACCAGCAGCTGGCGCAGGGGGAGGCGCTGCGGAGCCTGGGGCAGCGCGCCGAGGCCCTCGATCTCACAAATGCGGTAATCGCGCAGTCTCGAGCCGTGGGGCTGCGGCCGGCCGAGGCCGCGGCGCTGGGGCTGCGCGGGCGCCTGCGTCGACAGTCCTCCGAGCTCGATGAGGCGTGGGCCGATCTTCGCCGCGCGGCCACGCTCGGGCTCGAGTCCGACCTGACCGAGGTGACGATCGAGGCGCTCGTGGGGCTCTCCGACGTGCTGCGCCAGCGTCGTGAGGGCATCGAGCAGGCCGCGGTGCTGCTCGACCTGGCGCGGGGCCTGTGCGGGCGCGGGCCGGCGCCGCCCGTGTATGCGCTGCGGGTCGCGGCCGAGCAGGCCAAGGTCGATCGGCTCGAGCGGCGCTTTGCGGAGGCGCGCGACGGGCTGCTCGACGCGCTGCATCAAGCCGAGGGGCTCGGGCCCGACCACACCGCGGTGCTCTCGGCCCGCAGCGATCTCGCGGCCAACCTCGTGGATCTCGGCGAGCTCGCCGAGGCCGAGCGCATCTTTGGCGAGCTCTTGCCGCAAAGGATCGCAGCGCAGGGGCCCCGCCACCGCAGCGTGGGCACGCTGCTGGTCAACCTCGGCGTGGTCGCGCACAACCAGAAGCGCTGGGAGGTGGCGCAGGGCTACTACGAGCGTGCGCTCCAGTTCTACGCGAGCCCGAGCGAGGCTCGCATGGCCGACATGGTGCGCTACCGGCTCGGGATCATGCGGGCCGAGCAGGGGCAGCTCAGCGAGGCCGAGGCGCTGCTGACCCGCGTGCTGGACGAACGCCGCGCGCGGCTGGGCCCCGAGCACGCCGATCTCGCCGAGGCTCTGCAGTCGCTGGCCGACGTGGAGCACGACCTGGGCCGCTACGACGCGGCGATCGAGCATGCTTGGCAGGCGGTCGGGCTGCTCGAGCGGGCGCACGGGCCCGACTACTTCGATCTGCGTGCGCCGTTGGTGACGCTCGGGGTGACCGAGCTCGACCGCGGCCGGCCGCTCGAGGCCGTCGCGGTGCTGCGCCGCGCCCACGCGATCGTCTACGGCACCGAGGTCGACGGGATCGTGCGCGGCGAGGTCTGCTTCCACCTGGCGCGGGCCCTCGGGGAAGACCCGACCACGCGCGCCGAGGCGCTCGAGCGGGCTCGCGAGGCGGCGCGGCTGTTCGAGGCCGCGGGGGCTCGTGCGGCCAGGCTGAGCGGCAAGCTCCGCGCGTGGCAGCGCGAGCATGGGGCATGAGGATCGGCCGCTGCACACAACCCCATCCGTCCTACTTCCGCGGCGGGAGGAGAGGTCGTTTCACCCTCGCGCCGGCCGATAATGACGCGAGTCGGACCGAGTCCTCGCGCTACGCTTGCAAGTGGTGGGATGCGACAAGAGCTCGATGAAGGGGTGCGCGGCGCTGGTGCCGGGGATCGTGCTGGCAAGCCTCGCGTGGGGCTGCGGGGCGGACGACGGTGGACCGCCCGCGTGGGATCCCCAGGTGGGCGGCAGCGGCGGGGCCTCGACCGGGCCCGGGGGGGATGACACTCCGGGGAGCGAGGGCGCGGGAGGCACGGCCGATTCCGACGCTACCGGTGGCAGTGGCTCGTGCACCCCAGGCCAGAGGTTCGAGTGCAGCTGTGCCGACGGCTCGCCCGGCTATCACGTGTGCAACGCGAGCGGCGACGCGGTCTCCCCCTGCACTTGCGAGGAGGAAGGGAGCACCGGGGAAGCGGAGGGCAGCAGCGGCGAAGAGCCGCCACCGGCTGGGCCCCAGGTCTGCTATCCCGGCCAGAACAACGACTTCACCACGTGCTTGCCCCTGCACGAGTTCGCTCCGCTGCCCGCCGGCTACGACTATCCGCCGCCCTATCAGGGCAATCCAAACTACCGCTCGCCCGTGGCGCTGCTGGATCTCCAGGAGGTCGACCCCGGCACCTGGCTGGCGCCCAACTTCCAGCTCGGTGAGATCGCGCAGCCCGACAAGGGGCGCTACGCGGTGGTTCAGCCGCATGCCGTCGTGTCGCTGCAGGCACTGCGCGATCAGGTGGGCGCGCTCGGGGTGAACTCGGGCTACCGTTCGCCGGCCTACAACGCGGGGATTCCCGGCTCGGCCACCTACTCACGGCACATGTATGGCGATGCCTACGATCTCGATCCGCTCGAGGTCAGCCTCGGCACGCTCGAGAACGCATGCACCGCGAACGGCGGCATGTTGGTCCAGTACAACACGCACGTGCACTGCGACTTTCGCTTCGATCCGGTCGACGAAGAGTTCTACGGCGCGCCGATGGGTGATGACGAGGTCGAGCGGCCGAGCTTCGCGGCCACGGTCGAGCGCGGTGACGACGGCGTGTGGCGAGCGCCCGCCGAGGGCTTCGACGAGGGCGAGCCGCTGCGGCGCTGGACCGCCTACGATGCGGCCGGGCAGGTGCTCGCGACCGCGGTGGGGGCCGAGTTCATCGCGCCCGAGGGCGCGGTGAGCGTGCACGTGAACGTGGGGGCGCAGGTCGAGCGCTCGATGGCCGTGCCGTAGGCGCGGCTCGGCGACCGCGGTGGGCGAGCGCGGCTAGAGCGACTCCGCGTGCTCGACCAGGGCCGCTTCGAGGTCTTCGATCGCGCGCGCGACGAAGGGGTCTTCCTCGTCGTCGACGTCGCCGTTGATCAGCAGGACGAAGCCGAGGCCATCGCGCTCGCGGATGAAGAGCTCGGTGAACACGCCATCCTCGCCGCCGTCGTGGCCGAACCACCGCTCGCCCTCGAGCTCGCGATAGAAGAGGCCGAGGCCCTGGTTGCGATCGACACTGGGGCTGGCCACGGTCTTCATCTTGGTGAGCGTGGCGGGCTCGAGCACCGGGCTGCCGTCGCCGGCGAGCGTGATGAGCAGCCGCGCGAGGCTGCGGGCCGAGGTCCGCAGGCCTCCGTTGGGGTAGTCGGCGAAGGTGTAGTGACCATAGCTGGTGAAGCGATCGCCGTCCCAGCCGTAGGGCAGCGCGAGCTCGTCGGCCCCGAAGTCGGCCAGTCGCCACGAGGTCGAGGTCATCTCGAGCGGCGCGAAGATCTCGGCGTCGCAGTACTCGGCAAAGTCCATGCCCGCGTGCAGGCCCGCGAGGTAGCCGACGAGGGCCATCCCCATGTTCGAATACTCGTAGATGCTACCGGGAGGCTCGTTCACGAAGTTGTTGGTCGCGTGGTACCACTGGCCGCCGACCGTGAAGTAGCCGAGCATCGCGTCCTCGAGGCTGATCGTGGGGTCGGCCCCGCGGGTGTAGAAGCCATCGGTCGCGTCGCTGTCGAAGATGCTGGCCTGGTGGGTGAGCAGCCGCTGGTAGGTGATCGGCTCGTCGGGGTAGCGCGGGTGCTCGATCGGCGTGCCCACGATCGGGCTGATGTCGCCATCGAGCTCGAAGTCGCCGGCCTCCCAGCGCTGCATCAGCGCGATCGAGGTGAACAGCTTGGAGACCGACGCGATCATGAACGGAGTCTCGGGGGTGAACCGGCGGCCGGTCTCGACCTCCGCATGTCCGTAGCCCTGGCACCATACGACCGCGCCACCCTTGACCACGCAGGCCGCGAGCCCCGGCGCGGCGACGTCACGCAGGGTCTGCTCGACCTGCTCGTCGAACGTGAGATCGGCTGCGCACCCCGGGGCCGCGCCGGTGAGGGCGAGCGCTACGAGCCCAAGAACCCGTCGAGTCGGCATCGCGAGACGCTAGCACGGCGATGGGGAGCGGGCGCTCGGAATCGTGGCGCGGAGGCTCCAGATGCGGAGCCTCCGTCACAAACCACCGCGGCCGTCTCTACCTCGGCAGGACGAACCGCCATGCACAAGCTACCCCGCCGCCTCTCCCACGTTGCCCTGGTCTCCGCCCTGGCGCTTGC
>JBFIJN010000099.1:0-21208 GCA_041600735.1 Nannocystaceae bacterium | reverse complement strand
GCGTTCGCGTCGTCGTCGGCCTCGACCGCGGGGTGCTCGAGTAGCTGGAGCACGAGCCGCGTGGCCTCGGAGATCGAGATCACCCGGAGCTCGGCGCCGAGCGCCTCGGACAAGGCCTCGGCGTTGCCGCGGGTGCCCTCGGTGGTGCCGAGGCCCGGCATGGTCACGCACAGCAGATCGCTGCGGGGCTGGCCCTGCAGATCGAGCGCGGTGGCGGCCACGAGCGCGGCATGGGTGGAGTCGAGGCCGCCCGAGACCCCGAGCACGAGCTTGGGGCGACCCACGGCGCGCATGCGGGTGGCGAGCGCGTTGGTCTGGATCTCGAAGATCTCCCAGCAGCGTGCGCCGAGGGTGGCCGGATCCTGTGGAACGAAGGGATGGCGCGCCACCGTGCGGCGCAGCGGCTGCGAGATCTCGGCGCGGCCCTCGAACTCGACGCGCCGAAACGGGCGCGCGTGCAGGCGGGCGCAGTCGCCAAACGTGCCCGTCAACAAGCGCTCGCGCGCGAGCCGCTCGAGGTCCACGTCGACGCTCACCAGCTGCGGCGTGCGAGCGAAGCGGGTGGAGCTGGCCATCATGCGGCCGTTCTCGACCACGAAGGCATCGGCATCGAAGGCGAGATCGGTCGAGGACTCGCCGGGGCCGGCCGCCACGTAGAGATAGGCACACTTGCCGCGATCGGAGGAGGCCTGCGCGAGCAGGCGGCGCAGCTCGGCCTTGCCCACGATGAAGTTCGAGGCCGAGAGATTGGCGACCACCGTCGCGCCAGCCAGCGTCTGGAACGCCGAGGGTGGCACCGGCACCCAGAAGTCTTCGCAGAGCTCGAGACCCACCACGAACGACGAAGATGCGTCGGCTTGCAGCAGGATGTCGGTTCCGAACGGGACCTCGTGGCCGAGCCCCTCACCGAGATCGATCGTGCTCCCGGGCGCGACCTCGACCCCCGAGCGAAACCACCGCACCTCTTCGAATTCGCGGTAGTTGGGCAGGAACGACTTGGGCACCACCGCCAGCGCGCGTCCGCCCTGCAGCGCCACGGCCACGTTGTAGACACCGGGCCCCACGACGAGCGGCACGCCCACCACCGCCAGCGGCGAGAGCTCGCGGGCCTCGTGAGCGAGGCGGGCGAGCCCCTCGTGGGCCGCGCGGAGCAGGTGCTGATCGTGGAAGAGGTCGCGCGCGGTGTAGCCGGTGAGGCCGAGCTCGGGGAACACGACCAGTGCATGCCCCTCCTCGTGCGCGCGACGCCACAGCGATTGCGTGGCCTCCACGTTGGCGTCGACGTCGGCGACCTCGCAGTTGGGCACCGCGGCCGCGATGCGAACGAAACCCTGCATGGGAGTGAGCATGCCCCAACTCGTGGGCGCGAGCGAGCGGGCGTCGACGCGCCCGCGCGCCGCGGCGGCCGACTACGGAGCGACGCAGGTCGGCGGATCCCCGTTGGGGAACAGCTGATCCATGGGCGCGGCGAGCATGTTGCCGTAGTCGTGGTCATGCCCCTGCACGATGCACAGCTGCACCCCGCTCGGGTTGTTGCCCATGAAGGCGTCGGTGGTGTCGAGATAGCCGATCGCGGTCTGCACGTGCGTGTCCGTACCGCCCTGCTCGAGCTCCCCCACGTCGATGTAGATCGGCTTGGCCAGCGCGTTCGCCCAGTCCGTCGCGCTCGGTCTGAAGGCATACGACGTCGAGTCGATCCCGCTGAAGTCGTCCTTCATCCAAGCGAAGCTCGTGGACGGGAGCGGGCCGAGACCGTAGCCCCAGGTGGCGCCGTCGGGCTCGGCGACCGTGTTGGCCGAGCTGAACGCGGCTGCGATCAGCCGCGTGGGATTGCGCGCGATGTAGCGCGAGACCATCTGCGCCCCGGCCGAGTGCCCGTAGATGTGCAGCTGACCGCCGGGCAGCAGCCCCACGTCCTGGTAGCTGTCGACGATGAGGTTGACCCACGCGTCGGCCTGGATGTCGCGACCGTAGAGATTGCGATAGCCCCCGCGGGTGTTGCTCTGGCCCTCGAGCGGCTTGGACGGGTGGTTGGCATCCAAGCCCACGCTCCCGAACGCGGTCGCCGAGAAGCCGGGAGCGATCAAGATCAGGTTCTCTCGCTCGGCGGCGTCGATCCATTCGTTCCCGAGGTCGACCCAGAAGCGCGCCGCTCGAGCCGCGTGATCCCAGGGGTCCTCGCTCGCGAGCAGCGGGTTCGGCATGCCATGCACGATCACCAGCACCTTCGAGCTCGCGTCGACTCCGGTCGGGAGGTACTGCATGTAGGGACCGAAGCTGTCGCGCTTCTCCACGAGCCAGCCCGCCTCGGTGTCGTGCAGCCCCGGCTCGTGACGCGAGCAGAACCGCGAGTCGCCCGTCGTCGTCAGGCCCGAGCTTCCCGCTCGGATCACGTGAAAGCGCTGATCGTCGGGGTCGCCGCACAGCTCGCCGGGGACCTCGATCCACAGGTCTTCACCCACGGGCAGGCTGGCCGTGCCCAAGCGCGAGCCGAACTCCTCGTTGGCCGCGGTGGTGCCGTCGACCCCGGCGATGTCCTGGTGCCACAGCTGACCGGACAGCTCGATGCCACCGAGGCTACCCTCGAGCGTGTAGACCGCTCCCGCGTTGGCGTTACCGCTGACGTCCTGCCCCGGTACGCCAATGGCGAGGGTGTCGCACGCAGTACCCGCCCCCCGCGTGGAGAAGCGGCCGGCCGCGAGCGCGCCGCCAAACCTATCGGAGGCCTCGAAGCTGCCGCCCACGGTGTTCTCGGCGAAGTACTCGTCGGCGGTCGTGGTGAGGCCACCCCCGGAGCCGTAGAGCACCTGGACGACGCCGGCGTCGTAGGTCGTCTGACCCCCGAGGGTGATGTCCTCGCGCGGCGTGCCGATCGCGAGGTCTTCGTAGCCGTCGCAGTCGAAGTCGCCGGTGGTGAGGAACTCGCCGAAGTAGTCGTAGGCCTCGGTCGTGCCGCGCACTCCCCCGACCCCCTGGATGTACATGCTGGACATCGAGTAGGCCCACGAGCCACTCGCGTTGGAGAGATCCTTGCCGTAGAGCACATAGACGAGACCGGCGTAGCTGTTGCCGCTGACCGCGGCGCCCGGCGAGGCGAAGGCGACGTCGTCCTTGCCGTCGTCGTCGAAGTCCCCAACGACGAGCCCCGCCCCGAACCGCCGCCAGTAGCCGGCGCTACCGCCGAAGATCGCGTCGCCCTCCGTGATCACCGTGGGAGGGTTGGGCCATGACGGGTGAGGGATGCCCTTCCACCACAGCGAGCCCTGCGTGCCGTTCCCGATGAACAGCTCGATCTGGCCGGTGTGGTTGTTGGTCTTGGGGGTGGCAATCACGCGATCGATGTCACCGTCGCCATCGAAGTCACCGCTCAGCTCCCGCACGGGGTACTGGCCGACCTCGCTGGCGCCCGCGAGGGAGGGGATCGTGCTCGCGGCCAGCATCGTACAGATCGGAAGCAGTGTGTTCTTCATGATGGGGATCTCGTCATCTCGTGGTTTGTGCGCAGCACGACTTCGTGCTGCGCACGTGATACCGGACCGAACGCGCCTACGGAGCGACGCAGGTCGGCGGATCCCCGTTGGGGAACAGCTGATCCATGGGCGCGGGGTACATGTCGATGTAGTCATGCTCGTGCCCTTGCACGATGCATAGCTCCACCTTGCTGCGCCTGCCCAGGCCATCCATGAAGCTCTTGGCCGTGTCGCGATAGCCGATCGCGGTCTCGACGTGCGTGTCGCCATTGACGTTCTCGAGCTCACCCACGTTGATGTAGATCTGCGTGGCCAGTGCGTCCGCCCAGTCCGCTGCGCTGGGGACGAAGGCGTAGTCATTGGACACGATCCCGCTGAAGTCGTCCTTCATCCAGTCGAAGGTCGTGAGCGGGAGCGGGTCGAGACCATAGCCCCAGTCCTGGGCCGCGTCGGGCACGGCCACGGTGTTGGCCGAGCTGAGCGCGGCCGCGATCAAGCGGGTGGGGTTGCGGGCGATGTAGCGCGAGACCATCTGCGCCCCCGCGGAGTGCCCGTAGATGTACAATTGTCCTCCGGGCAGCAGCCCGACGTCTTGGTAGCTATCGACGATGAGATTGACCCAAGCGTCGGCCTGGATGTCACGGCCATAGAGGTTGCGATAGCCCCCGTGGGCATGAACCTGGCTGTAGAGGCCATTGGCTGGGGTCTGGCAGTCTCTGGCCGGGTGCCCGCAGTCCAACGCCACGGTGGCGAAGGCGTTGACGGTGAAGCCGGGGGCGATCAGGATCAGGTTCTCGCGCTCGGCCGCCTGGATCCACGCATCGTCGATGTCGACCCAGAACCGCGCAGCCCGTGCCGCG
This sequence comes from Nannocystaceae bacterium, assembly GCA_041600735.1. Classification (GTDB taxonomy): domain Bacteria; phylum Myxococcota_A; class Polyangia; order Nannocystales; family Nannocystaceae; genus Paraliomyxa. The sequence continues at coordinate 16,878 of JBFIJN010000099.1, read as the reverse complement.
TGATCCCAGGGATCCTCGCCCGCCAGCAGCGGGTTCGGCGTGCCATGCACGACCACCAGCACCTTCGAGGTCGCGTCGACCCCGGTGGGCAGGTACTGCAGGTAGGGACCGAAGCGGTCGCGCTTCTCCACGAGCCAGCCCACCTCGGTGTCGCGCAGCCCGGGCTCGTGACGCGAGCAGAACCGCGAGTCGCCCAGCGTCGTCAGGCCTCCGTTCCCCGCTCGGATCACATGAAAGCGCCGCTCATCGGGGTCGCCGCACAGCTCGCCCGGAACTCCGATCCACAGGTCTTCACCCACGGGCAGGCTCGCCGTGCCCAGGCGCGAGCCGAACTCCTCGTTGGTCGCGGTGGTGCCGTCGACCCCGGCGATGTCCTGATGCCACAGCTGACCGGACAGATCGAGCCCATTGAGGGTACCCGCCAGTGTGTAGACCGCCCCCGCATTGTTGTTGCCGCTGACGTCCTGGCCCGGCACGCCGATCGCGAGGGTGTCGCAGGCGGAGCCCCCTTGCGTCGAGAAACGGCCGGCTGCGAGCGCACCACCGAACTTGTCGGAGCTCTCGATGTTGCCGCCCACCAAGCTCTCGGCGAAGTACTCGTCGCCGATCGCGGTGAGACCACCCGCCGTGCCGTAGAGCACCTGCACGACGCCGCCGTCGAGGGTCGTCTGGGCGGCGATGGTGAGGTCCTCGCGCGGGGTGCCGATCGCGAGATCGTCGATGCCGTCGCAGTCGAAGTCTCCCGCGGTGAGGAACTCGCCGAAGTAGTCGTAGGCCTCGGCCGCACCGCGAACCCCCGCCGCCCCCTGGATGTACATGCTCGACATCGAGTAGCTCCATGCACCACCCGCGTACGCGAGGTCCTTGCCGTAGAGCACGTAGACGACGCCTGCGTAGCCATAGCCGTTGACCGCGGCGCCCGGCGAGGAGAACGCGAGATCGTCCTTGCCGTCGCCGTCGAAGTCGCCAACGGTGAGCCCCGCCCCGAATCGCCGGTAGGCACTGGCAGAGCCGCCGAAGATCGCGTTGCCCTCGGTGAGCACAGTGGGAGGTTTGGGCCACGATGAGTGATAGATGCCCTTCCACCACAGCGAGCCCTGCGAGCCGTCGCCAATGAACAGCTCGATCTGGCCGGCTTGACTGTTGGCCTTGGGGGTGGCGATCACCCGGTCGATGTTGCCGTCGCCGTTGAAGTCGCCGCTCAGCTCCCGCACGGGGTACTGGGCGACCTCGCTGGCGCCGGCGAGGGATGGGATCGCGCCCGCGGCCAGCACCGTACAGATCGGAATCAGGGTCTTCTTCATGATGAGGATCTCGTCGTGTCGTGGTGGTGAAGCGCCAGGCGAGCGGCTAGGGAGAGGCCGTGGCGCGGAAGCGAGCCGCGTACCCGAGCAGCTGGCGCTCGCCCTCGGGGCTCGTCCCCAGCTCGGGTCGCAAGCGCGTCAGGGTTGCCGCGGCCTCGAGGCGCAGGCGCTCGTGGGCCGCGGCCGGGCGCGTGGGATCCTCGAGCTCGGCGAGCACTCGCTCGAGTTCGGCCTGGTGCCGCTCGAGGCGGTCGCTCGCGGGCAGCCGGTCGAGCGGGTCATCGTGGGCCTCGGGGTCGGGCTCGGCCGGCGCGCGAGCGTTGGCGGCATCGGCCGCGCGCGGCTCGATCGACGGCCTACTGCCATCGTCGGCCGCGCGCGGCTCGACCGCGGGCCGAGGAGCCTGCGCGACGCCCTCGAGCACGCCAGCCCCCGGATCGGCGACTTCTCCCGACGTGCGGCTCCCGGCCCAATAGATGCCCCCGAGCACCAGCCCGGCCAGGCCGAGCACGATGTGAAGTCGCCCGTGAGTTCGTTCGGTGGCTCGTTGCATTCCTGGTCCTCGACTCCTGGGTGCCCGCAGGCACCGGGGTGGATCACCAGGAATTGCACGGCGGCTCATCGAGCCGTTGCTCCACGAGCACGCCGGGTGCGGGCCCCGAGGGGCTCAGCTCGGGATCGCGGGCACGGGCTCGGGCACGGCGTTGCTCATGTTCCCCGGCGGCTCGGGCAGCGGGGCCGCGGCCAGGAACTCGTCGCGGCGCAGCGCGAGCACGTCTTCGAGGGAGGACACCGGGCCGAACGCGCGCATGAACGCCAAGATCCGCTCACCGTCCGCGGTCCCCTGCTGCACCGCCTCGCCGAGCGCGGCGTAGCTCGGACTGGTGAGCAACTCGCGGCAGCGCTCGAGCGCCTCCACCCGTCGCGGTGCGCGAGCCACCTGCGCCACGAAGTCCACGTACCACGCGCGGTACTCGTCTTGGAACGCCTCATGGGCGGACGCGGGCGGGGTGAGGTTGTGCAGGTGGTTGTGCAGGTGGTTGACCTCGTGGACCAGCGTGGCCAGGCCCGCGCGGGCTTCGAGCGCGCCGCGGCGGCCCCGACCGAGCGGCAGGTCCTCGCTGGAGATCACGCGACGATTGAGGATCACCGTGGCGGGCGCGCGACAGGCCCCCGCGACGACGTCCTCGCCATCGATCGGTAGATCCTCGAACACCAGCACGAAACACCCGTGAGGCGGGAGCAGCGAGTCGAGCGTGTTGTCGAGGATCGTCCGCCGACACGGCTCGGCGGGCTCGCGCGGCGAGCCGTCGGCGCACGCGCTCATGTGCGCCACCACCCGCGCCGCACGGATCGCATCCTCGAGGTCGAGCGCCGCCCACCAGCCCGCCTCGAGCATGCGGGCGAGCTCGCGTGCCACGCGTCGCGAGCCGCCGTGCTCGAGCTGCGCGAGCACGGCCTCGCGCCGCCGGGGATCGAGCGCGAGCAGCTGCTCCGCGCTCGTCCCCGCCAGCTCGGCGAAGCGCTGCTCCGCGGTCGTCGGCACGCTACATCTGCACGACGCGCAGGGTGGCGCTGGAATCGTCGGTGAAGCCGCGCAGCGCCAGGTAGACCTCGTCGCCGGCCTTGACCTTCAGCGTCGTGCGCTGGTTCGAGCCCTCTTCGTACATGATGACGTCGAACGTACCGCGCTCGCCCGCGCCCTCGATGATGGGCTTGGCACCGAGACGCGCATAGGCATCCATGTCGCCGCGGCCGGCCATCACCAGCTCGAGCTTGCCGTCCTTCTTCACCGTGAACGGCTCGAGGTGGGCCACCTCGCCCGCATCGAGGTGCATGGAGAACGACAGCGAGATCTTGTCGGGATCGACCTCGCCCTCGCGCGCCTTGGCCAGCAGCATGCGAACCTCGTCGAGCACCACGAACGGCGAGATCGGTCGCGAGGCCCCGGTGGGCAGCCACAAGAAGTCGGGGTGCTCGGAGCGGCTCGTGCCGATCCACTCACCCCCGATGATGTCGTCCTCGCCGTCGACCTCGAGCAGGTACTCGTACGGATCGGTCACCTCTTGCCCATCGCCGGTCGCGTTGGGGCGCGTGGAGGCGGAAGACTCGGTGATGTAATCGACCTCGGTCTTCACGTGGTAGAACTTGATCGCTTTGTCGTTGAAGCGATAGTCACCGCCCGTCTGCACCAGCTCGGCGGCCTCCGCCTTGCTGACCTCGTCGAGCTTGGTCACCCGATACTCGTGGATGGGCTGGTTCCACACCTCGTAGTTGGCGGTGCGGTCCTCGCAGAACGCACGGCGATCGCGACCCAGCAGGTTGGCCAGCAGCACGTGGAACGCTCCGGGGTTCACGTCGCGGTCGTCGGCCTTCTTGGCGCGGCCGCGGTCGTCGAGCACGAGGTCGCGCGCCTCGCTGCGCGACCCGACCATGTGCGCGGCCGTGCCGTTGTAGCAGGCGATCAGGAGCGCCTTGATGTCGCTCACCTCGAAGCGGATGCCATTGTGCACGACCGGCCGCAGCGGCTCGGGCTCGAGGATCGCGGCCGGAGCCCACGCGTGGCACAGGCCAAACCATGTCTCGATGCCGCCGTAGTCCTCGCCCTGGTTGCCGCTCTTGGCGCTGCCGTCGGCGCGCAGCAGGCCCGCGGCCGCGGCGTTGCGGGTGCGGGCGTTGCCGTAGCGCAGGCTGCACTCCTCGGCCAAGGGGCCCAGGTTCTGGTAGTAGCTCTGATCGAAGGGCCCGTCGAAGTGGCCATACTCCGCGCGATACGGCCGCAGATCCTTCACGCGCTGCGGGTCCCAGCCATTGAACGCAGCGTCGTACTTCTCGGCCGGCGACAGATCATCGAGGAAGCGGCCGGTGCGTTGCCAGCGATGGTTGATGCCGTCTTGGTAGGTGGGCCAGTAGGTATCCGCCCACGGCCGCCGGTCCGACGTTCCGCTCTTGGCCAGGGCCTCGACCTTGAAGTCCAGGGCCACGCGGAAGCGCGTGGGGTTGTCGGTGTAGCGCCATGCGTCGAGCGGGCCGAAGTTGTTGTCGCGTGATCTGGTCATGTGCTGAACCCGGTGCGCAGAGTATACGCACGCGCGATCGACACGGGCGCGCGCATTTGCTCGACCCGGCGGGATCGCGCGCGAAACGAGCGCTGCCCGGCCGTCGCGCTCGCGGCCCACGGGCTGCTAGTTGCTGAGCGCTTCGAACCGCACGCCGGTCAGCCGCTGCGATACCGCCCACAGCTCGCCGGCGAGCTCGGGATCCTTGGCCCGGGCCGCCGCCTCGACCTTGGTGGGGTAGCCCCAGATCTGCAGCGGTCCGCCTGGCCCGATGAGATCTCCGCCCTGCACGTCCTCGGCCGCCAGCGCGAACAGCGAGGGCAGGGCCCCCATCTCGGCGCTCTGCGCCATCACACGGTTCGCCGCCGCCATCACGCGCCCCGTCAGCGCCGCGCGCGAGAGGCGAGGCCCCTCGAGCTGCAGATTGGTCGAGGCGTAGCCCGGGTGCGACGCGACCGCGATCGTCTCGACCTTGGCGGCCGAGAGCCGCCGCTGCAGCTCGTAGGTGAACAAGAGATTGGCGAGCTTGCTCTGCCCGTAGGCGGCCCACTTGCGGTAGCGACGCTCGCCGTGCAAGTCGTTGAAGTTCACGTTGCCCATGTGGTGGGCGAGACTGGTGACCGTGACCACGCGCGAGCCCTCGGCCGCGAGCAGCAGCGGCAGCAGCCGCCCGGTGAGCGCGTAGTGCCCGAGGTGGTTGGTGCCGAGCTGCATCTCGAAGCCCTCGGCCGTCGTGCGCCGGGGCAGCGCCATCACGCCCGCGTTGTTGCACAGCGCGTGGATCTCGTCGTGCTGGGCGCTCAAGCGCTCTGCGAACGACTCGATCGAGGCGAGGCTCGCGAGGTCGAGCGCCCACGGCTCGACATGGCCCGCGCCACCTTCTTCTTCGATCCGCTGCACCGCGTCGGCGGCCTTGTCGGGGTTGCGACAGGCCATGATCACGTGGGCCCCCTGACGCGCGAGGGCTCGGCTGGTCTCGAAGCCCAGGCCGCTGTTGGCCCCGGTGACCACGATCACGCGCTCGGAGAGGTCGGGGAGATCGTCGGCGGTCCAGTTGGGCACGGAGGGCATGGCACGACTCGGCGCCCGCATAGCATGGATCGCACAGCTGCGGGGTACGGCGTGGTACGATCCTTCGCAGCGCTCGATGTTGACCAAGATCCTCACCGTGCTCCTGCTCGGCGCCGTCGTCACCCGCGTGCTCTTGCAGGGGCAGTGGAAGAGCCTGGGGCGCTGGTGGAAGCGCTGCGTCGATCTAGCATTCTTGGTGATCGTGGTGATCTACGGCGTACAGCTGCTCGTGCTGCTGCTACGGGGGTAGCGGCGACGGAGGTAGCGGCGACGGGGGCAGCGGCTCCGCCCGTAGCGCCTCGATCTCCGCCAGCATCCCCGCCACCATGTGCTCGACCACGCGCTCGCCCTTTGCGCGCGTCGCCAGCGTGGGGTCGCCCCAGATCCCCGTCTTGCTGTAGTGCCCCGGGCCCTCGGGCGTGCGCGAGAAGCCGGGCTTGGTCTTGGGCGCGTAGTCTCGCACCGCCTTGCTCATGTCGACGGTCTCGGGCGCCATGTAGAGCATCATCGAGGTCTCGATCTCGTCGGCGTGGGTGCCCCCCGGCTGCTCGCTCACCTCCTTCTCCACCGGCTCGGCCAGCGTGAGGATGTTGGTGAAGCGCATGAGGATGCCCTCGGCCGCCAGCACCTCCGCCGCGGCCTCGAGCGGGCGCACGGTGGAGACCCCCGTGTTGAGCACATAGAAGCGGCGAGGGCCCGCGTGGGCGAGGCCGCGACAGATCTCGACCACCACGTCGCGCGAGGTCTCGGCCGAGAGCGAGGTCGAGCCCGGATACTCCACGAACGCCGGATAGTGATGGAAGCCGAGCGTGGGCGCGATGACGACGTCGGCCGCCGCGAGCACGCGCTCCTTGTAGTACTCGGCGATCAGCCAGTCGTTCTCGAGGCGCAGGTGCGGGCCGTGCTCCTTGCTGGCCGCACCGAGCGGCAGCACCACCACCGCCTCGGGCGTGAGCACGGCCTCGGCCTCGACCCAGGTCAGCTTCCCCAAGAGCACGCCGCGGGCGGTTGGAGCCAGCGCAGCCGCGGGGCCCGGATCGGCAGGCCCGGGGAGCGGAGGAGGAGGCTCGGGCATGGAAGGCGCTCCTGCACCCGCACCATCGCACGACCACAGCAGCACGGTGAAGAGCCACCCATGATGGCGTCGCGGACTCACTGCGCCACCATACACCGTTGAATCGTCGCGCCGCGTCGCGCGTTGTGGACGGTCCATGGCGTACGTGCTGGCGCAGACTCGAGTGGATGCGGTGTTCGAGAATGGCCCCGCGACCGCCACCGGGCTGCTTGGAACCGCGTTGTGCGGGCTGCTGGCCGGGCTGCTGGCGTATACGAGCGCAGGAGCGAGCGAGCGCGACGAGGGGCTCGACGAGCTGGCGTTCATGCCCGGCATGGTGCTCGCGCTCGGCTCGCCCGACGTCGAGGCGCGGGTCGAGAACCCCGGAGGGGCGCCGCCCAGCTCGCCGCTCGAGCCCGCCGCGCCCGCAGTCGACGACACGCCCGCAGCCGACGACGCCGACGACACGTCGAAGGCCGACGATGCCGTGACCGACGAGACCACCACCCAGGCTCGCCCGATCAGTCCCTCCCCCAAGCCTTCGCGACCCTCGCAGCCGACCGCCGGCCCCGCGCGACCGAGCCCGCTGCCCACCCCGCCGGGGCCGATCGGCAACCCCTCGCGGGGCAGTCCCTTCGGCGATCCAAACGGCCTCGACGACCTCGCGCGCGACGGCGATCCATGGGCCCGCGGCGTGATCGCGGCGCTCCAGTCCATGGAGGTCGGTACCGTCTACGGGCACCCCATCGCCGGCAACGTTCGCTTCCAGCTCACCGTGTGCAAGGACGGCACGATCTCGCGGGTGGCCTACAAAGGCGGCTCGGCCGGCATCGACGAGCGCGACCTGGTGCTGCTCGAGCTCGGCCGCCTGAAGATCCCGCGGCCGCCGGCGAGCATCGCCGCGGGCATGCGAGGTCACTGCGCCAAGCTGATGCACACGTTCTCGTGGACCGTCGACGACACGCACTGACCGCCGCGGCTCCGCATCCGTGCCATGCTGGCGCGACGATGACGCTGCGCGTGGCCGTGCTGGGAGCAGGAGCGATCGGGGGCTACCTCGGGGTGCGGCTCGCTGCCGCCGGGGCCTCGGTGGTGCTGGTCGGGCGGCGCGAGCTGGTCGAGCTCCGCGACGAGCTCCACGCGGTCGGGCTCGACGGCCGCGAGATCCGGCCTGCGACGGCGCTCGAGGTCAGCGAAGATCCGGCCGCGCTCGCCGATGCCGACGTGGTGCTCGTGACCGTCAAGTCGCAGGCGACCGCCGCGGTGAGCACCGTGCTGCGCGAGCATGCCTCGCCGAGCGCCACCGTGGTCTCGTTCCAGAACGGGCTGCGCAACGCGGCGTGCCTGCGCGAGGCCCTCGGTTCGCGCGTGGTGGCCGGAATGGTCAGCTTCAACGTGGTGCGCGAGCAAGAGGGCGCCCGATTCCGTCAAGCCACCCGCGGGCCGCTAGTGGCGGGCAGCGCGACCGCCGAGCCGCCGCACGACCAGCGCATGCACGCCCTGGCGGCTGCGTTCGAGGCGGCTGGGCTGCCGCTCACGCTCCATCGCAACATCGACGACGTGCTCGCGGGCAAGCTGCTGCTCAACCTCAACAATGGGATCTGCGCGGCCACGGGGCTGCCGATCGCGGCCTCGCTGCGCTCACGCGATGCGCGTTGGTGTCTGTCGCGCTGCATGCTCGAGGGCCTCGCGGTGCTGCGCGCCGCCGGGTATCGCCCGGCGAGCGTCATTGGTCTTCCCCCGGGGATCATCGCGCGCGTGCTGCCGTGGCCCAACGCGATCCTGCTGCGCGTGGCCGGGAAGCTGGTCGCGGCCGACCCCGACGCGCGCTCGAGCACGCTGCAGGATCTCGATGCGGGCAAGCCCACCGAGATCGACGAGCTCAACGGCGCCATCGCAGCGCTGGCCCACGAGCAGCGAATGCCCGCACCGGCCAACACCCTCGTGACCGAGCTGGTCCACGCGCTCGAGCGCGCCGCCCCGCCGCTGCCGTTCATCACCCCCGCCGCGCTGCGCCAGCGCATCGCGATGCACGCGTAGCTACGCGGGCGTGAGCGCTCGAGCGCGGCTCCGAGCGCGGGTCATGTACCCTCCCGGCATGATTTCGCGCGCTGCGCTCGTGTCCATTGGCCTGCTGTCGATCACCGCCTGTCCCTCCGACTCCCCTCCGTCCGCGGATACGGCGGCCACCACGAGCGAGGGCTCGAGCGGAGGCGAGAGCACGACCGCTGGGGTCGACGAGGACTCGACCGGCTCGGCCGCGGTGTGCGGCAACGGAATCGTGGAGACCGGTGAAGCCTGCGACGAGGGCGAGGCCAACGCGGACACCGGCGCGTGCAAGCCCGACTGCAGCGCCGCCTACTGCGGCGACGGTCTCGTGCAGGAGGGCGTGGAGGTCTGCGACGACGGCAACGCGGTCGACGACGACGGGTGCAGCAACGCGTGCCTGCTGCCCGCCTCCTGCGGGGACGGCATCGTGCAAGACCCGGAGGAGTGCGACGAGGGCGAGGCCAACGGCAACGACGCCGCGTGCACGCTCGAATGCAGCCTCGCCTTCTGTGGCGACGGCATGGTGCAGACCGGCGTGGAGCAGTGCGACGACGCCAATGACGACAATGAAGACGCGTGCACGCAGTTGTGCGCCCCTCCCACGTGTGGCGACGGCTTCCCGCAGATCGTCAACTCCGAGCTGTGTGACGACGGCGACGCCGACGAGGGCGACGAGTGCAACGCCGACTGCACGACCGCGGGCCTGTGGACCGACACGTTCGACGGCCCCGCCAACAACACCGACGAGGTCCACGGCGTGGCCTGCGACTCGAGCAACAACGTGATCGCGGTCGGCGAGACCTTCGTGATCAACCAGGGCGACAACGTGTGGCTGCGCAAGTATGCGCCCGACGGCGGGATCGAGTGGACGCAGACCTTCCACGGCGTGACCTCCGACATTGGCTACGGCGTCGCCGTCGCCGCCAACGATGACATCGTGGTGGGCGGCTCGACCTACACGCTCGACAACGGGCGCGACGCGTGGATTCGCCGCTACACCCCCGGCGGCGCGACCACGTGGACCCAGACCTTCAACGGCGTCGCCAACGACGACGACGAAATCCATGGGATCGCGATCGACCCCACCGGCAACGTGCTCGTCGCCGGCTACGTCACCACGGCCACCGCGCAGCGTGACATCTGGGTGCGCAAGTACTCGTCGGCCGGCGCCATGCAGTGGACGCGCACCGCCGCGGGCACCAACAATCAGGACGACGAGGCCTACGGGATCGCGAGCGATGGTGATGGTAACGTGCTCGTCGTGGGCTACGCGTGGGCCGGTGCCGATGGCCGAGACCTCTGGGTGCGCAAGTACGACGCCAGCGGCACCGAGCAGTGGACCTCCACCTACGATGGGAGCGGCGACGGCGACGAGGGCCGCGCCATCGCAGCCGACTCGGCCGGCAACGTGATCGTCACCGGCTTCCACACGCTCCCCGCCGTGGGCCGCGACGTGTGGGTGCGCAAGTACGACCCCGACGGCAACGAGCTGTGGACCTCCACCTACAACGCCCCGCAGGACGGCGCCGACGTGGGCCACGGCGTGACGGTCGATGGCAACGACGCGGTGATCGTGGCCGGGTCGATCTTCCGCGGCTCCCAGTCCGACAACATCTGGGTGCGCAAGTACGACCCCGACGGCAACGAGCTGTGGACCTCCACCTACAACTCCGACGGCTTTGGCTCCGACGTCGGCAATGCCGTGGCCGCGGATCCCGACGGCAACCTGGTCGTCGGTGGGTTCGAGACGCGCACCGACCTCGGCGAGTTCCGCAACGCGTGGGTGCGACGGTACCTCCAGTGAGCGCGCCCGACCCGTGGCAGCGGCCCGACCCCGCCCGCATTGCCGCCGCCGTGCAGGCGGTGCTCGCGGGCGGCTGGCTCGACGATCGCAGCCCCGCCGTGCTCGTGCACGACCTCGATCTCCTCGAGGCGCGCGCCGCCAGCCTGCGCGAGCGCTTTCCCGCGAGCGCGCTGCATGCGGTCGCCATCAAGGCCAATCCCGTGCTCGCGATCCTGCGCGCGCTCGTGGGCGCGGGGCTCGGGCTCGAGGCGGCCTCGTGGGAGGAGGTCGAGCTCGCGCGCGCCGCCGGCTGTCCGCCCGAGCGCATCGTGTTCGACTCGCCCGCCAAGACCCGCAGCGAGCTGCGGCAGGCCCTCGAGATCGGGGTGCGCCTCAACCTCGACAACTTCAGCGAGCTGCGTCGCGTCGCCGAGCTCGCGCCCTCGCCCGCGGCGAAGGTGGGTCTGCGCATCAATCCCGCGGTCGGTGGCGGCACCATCGCCATCACCAGCGTGGCGGGTCGCGGCTCTCGCTTCGGCGTGCCCATCCCCGACTCGGCCGCCGCGCTCGACTCGCTCGTCGAGTGCTTGCGCGAGCACCCCTGGCTGACGGGCCTGCACGTCCACGTGGGCTCGCAGGGCTGCCCGCTCGCGCTGTTGGTGAGGGGCGTGCAGCTCGTGCTCGAGCTACGCGAGGCGCTTCACGAGCGCCTCGGACACCCCCAGATCCGCTGGGTCGACATCGGCGGCGGCCTTCCTGCCGACTACGACCAGGGCCAGGGCGACGCCCTTCCCCGCCTCGACGACTACGTCGACGCGCTGCGCCGCGAAGCACCCGCGTTGTTCGACGACGAGCTCGAGATCGTGACCGAGCTCGGCCGCGCGCTGCAGGCGAGCTGTGGATTTGCCGTGAGCCGCGTCGAGTACGTCAAAGAAGTCGATGGTCGGAATCTCGCCACCGTGCACGTGGGCGCCGACCTGTTGCTGCGCACCGCCTACGCCCCCGCCGACTGGCCCTACGCACTGGTCGTGCTCGATCCGCACGGCCGACCGCGCGAGGGTGCGCTCGCGCCATGGACGGTCGTGGGTCCGCTGTGCTTCGCTGGCGACGTGATCGCACGCGATCGTCCCCTGCCTGCGATCGCCGAGGGCGATCTAGTCGTCGTGCGCGACATCGGCGGCTACACCCTGGGCATGTGGTCGCGGCACTGCAGCCGCGCAATCCCCCACGTCCTGGGGCTGCGGGGTGCGCCGCCGCACCTGCAGCTGAGCACGCTACGCCCCCGCGAGACCGCGCAGGACATCGTTCGCTTCTGGGGTGAAGGCCTCTAGCACACGCGCCGCACGTTGCCGGCGCCCAGACGCCGTGGCACCGTCAGCCCGCATGCGACCCCCCCCACGCTCGCTCCTCACCTCGCTCGCGCTCGGAACGATCGTGGCCGCCACGGCCTGCAAGCCCGATGAGGCGCCGCTGCCCGCGACCGGGCCCGCGGGCGAGGCCGCTCCCGAGGCGATCACCAACAAGGCGCTGCCCGACGAGGGCCCGCTGCCCACGCTGCGCACCGGCATGAAGGAGCCCGAGCGACTCGCCGCGGTCGAGGCCCAGCTGCTCGCCCACGTCAGCGACGGCGCCCACTACTACGAGCTCGGCCTGCCCAGCACGGTGGAGCCGGGCGACGATCTCGTGCGCGTCCACATCGCCGGCGCCGCGCATGCGGTCGCGGCGATCGATCGCAGCGCCGGCGAGCTCAGCGTGCTCGTGCGCATGCCGAGCTCCGCCGGGCCCGTGACCTCGCTCGAGGGCACCGCCTTCATCGCCCACAACGGCGATCAGGGTCGAACCTGGCAGGCGCTCCCGTTCACCGCCAAGGGCCCGGCCAAGGCCTCCGGGGCGGCCGAGCTGCCGCGGCGCTGGGCCAACGCGTTCGGTGCCGGCCTCCGCGGCGACGACCGCCCGTGGTGGATGCGCGGCCCCTCGCACCCGTGGCGCGAGTTCGCGGCCGGTCGCGTGCAAGCGATCATCGCCGGGCTCGGGACTGGCGCGGGCCCGGCCGTGGCCTTCGACCCCGGCGCCCGACCGCGGCGCACCGAGCTGTCCGAGCTCATGCACACCACCACCGCGGCCACCTCCATGCAGGAGGCGCTGCAGCACGACCGCGGCCTGCGGCTCGCATTCGAGACCGGGCCCGCCAACGTGCCGATCACCGAGCTCGAGCCTCCGGGCCTCGTCGCGCATCCGTTCAAGGAGATGCTCGCCGCGCTCCCCAATCCCACCGGCGGCACCCCCGAGCCGCTCGCCAAGGCCACGCCCGCCGAGTTCTGGTACGTGCGCTTCGACGACATCCGCGTGATGCTGCGCGTGATCGACGAGGCCGACACGTGGATCACGCCCGTGGCCCACATCATGGAGGAGCGCGCCGAGGTGCGTGCGCTCTCCGAGCGCTACCAGCGACAGCTCGGCCTGCGCCGCACCGGCCTCGCCAAGGCGCTCGGCCACACCGTCATCGAGCGCGTCGCGGTGATGGGCAGCGACCCCTACCTGCGCGACGGCAGCGACCTCACCGTCGTGTTCGCGCTGCGCAACCAGACCGTGTTCGACAGCGAGCTCCGCAGTCACATGGACCACCACCGCGGCCAGATCCCCGGCATCGTCGAGTCCACGCTCACCCACGGCGCGCACACCATCACCGTGCACCGCGATCCTACCGGCAGCGTGCGGCAGCACCGGGCGCTGGTCGATGATCTCGCCGTCGTCTCCAACAGCGAGGTCGCGATCAAGGCGGTGCTCGACGCCATCGACGGCAAGCGCCGCCGCCTCGCCGACGACGAGGATCTCGTCTACATGCTCGCGCGCGACCCCGGAGAGCACGACGGCTTCGTGTTCCTCGGCGACCGCTTCATCGCCCAGGTGGTCGGCCCACGCCAGAAGGTGCTCGCCGCGCGTCGCCAGCAGGCGCTCGCCGAGCTGCTCACCCCCGGCTACACCGCGCTGCTCTACGGCTGGCTCGAGGGCAAGGCGCCCGCCGACACCGAGGCCATCATCGCCGCCGGCCTGCTCGATCGCAGCGAGCTGCGCCACGCCGACGGAGCCACGATCGCGTTCGAGCCCGGCGGCCCCGCCCGCTCCACGTGGGGCGACCCCGGTGCCCTCGTTCCGCTGCTCGACCTGCCCGAGCCCACCATGGTCACCGAGGCCGAGCGCAACGCCTACAACGGGTTTGCGCGCGGCTACCAGGAGTACTGGCGCCAGTTCATGGATCCGATCGCGATCCGCCTCGACCTCGAGGATGGCAAGGGCGACACCGCGACCGCCACCATCGACGTGCGCGTGCTCCCGCTCATCGCCGGCAGCGACTACGGCGAGATGGAAGAGATCGTCGGCACCGAGCGCATCGACGTGCCCGACATCGACGATGGTCTGCAGATGGTGTGGGCCGTGGGCGCCGACTCCAACCTGCGCCGCGAGCTCGACCGCGCCGCCAACATGCTGAGCGGCAAGGCCAACATCGGCCTGGGCTGGCTGGGTGACTGGGTGATGCTCGGCACCCTCGATCGCCGCGCGCTGCTGGACATGCTCGTCGAGGTCGACGACGACATCCAGCTGCCCGCGCCCAAGCCCGAGGACTCGCGCACCCGCGATCTCGAGCTCGCCCAGCGCGTGGGCAAGCTGCCCGTCTACGTGGCCGCGCACGTGCGCAACCCCGCCGCGCTCGTGGCCACGCTCACCGCGATTCGGGCCACCGTCAACGAGGTCGGCCCCGGCATGGTCACGTGGGGCGAGTCTTCGCGCTATCGCGACTATGCGATCGTGCGCGTCGGCGTCGATCCCAAGGCGCCCGGGGAATTCAGCGCGTACGCCGAGGCGATCGCGCTCTACTACGTGCAGGCTGGCGACGCGCTGGTGCTCGCGCTCGATACCAAGGTGCTCGAGGCCCTCATCGATCGCGTCGTCGATGGCGGCGGCCCCAAGCGCGGCATCGAAGGCGGTCCGCAGTTCGTGATGGAGGCGCGCCTGGCCAAGGAGCGCGCCGGCTGGACCGCCGTCGCGTGGGCGCTGCAGGGGCAGGCCAACCGCACCCAGGGCGCCGCCCGCTCGACCGCCGAGATCCTGCTCCGCGGCGATCCCTCGATCACCACCCCCGCGCAGCTCATCGCGCGCGGGCAGGACTACCTGGGCGCCTACCCGGTCAGCGCCTCGGGCCACGCCGACTTCACGCTCACGCCCCACGGCGCCAGCGATCCCGTGCACGGCAGCGAGATCGCCCCCGCCTTCCCCACCCTGCCCGTCGAGCAGTCGCCGATCGCCGCGCTCATGGACCGCCTCACCGGCATGCGCGCCACCGTGGCCTTCGATCGCGAGGCCGTGAAGCTCGACCCGCCCGCACGCAGCCTGCACACGCGCGTGCAGGTGCACATGGGCAAGGCCAAGGAGTGACCGTGGGTTTGTTGGCCCGGCTCGAGCAGCACAAGCTGCGGATGGCTCACATGCCTTGGCTCTACTACGGGGCCAAGCCAGAGATCCGCGCCTGGGCCGATGGGTGGCAGCTCGACCTGCAAGCGCGGCTGGGCGCACGCGAGCGCGTCACGTTCGGCGAGTTCTGCTTCATCGCGCCCGACGCTCGCTTGTTCGCCGAGCCGCACCGCGAGATCGTGATCGGCGAGCGCTCCTCGATCGCCGCCGGGTGCTTCATCCACGGCCCCGTGCGCCTGGGCAACGACGTCAGCATCAACCAGCGCGTCGTGCTCGATGGCGGGCGCGCCGGGATCGCGGTGGGCGACGGCACCCGCATCGCGATCGACGTGCACGTGTTCGCGTGGGACCACGGGATGGCCGCGGATCGAGAGATCCGCGAGCAACCAGTGCGCTCGCGCGGGATCGTGATCGGGGCCGACGTGTGGATCGGTGCCGGCGCGGGCATCACCGACGGGGTCCGGATCGGCGCGCACGCGGTGGTCGGCATGCATGCGGTGGTTACCCACGATGTTCCGGAGTGGGCGATCGTCGCGGGCGTCCCCGCGCGGGTGGTCGGCGATCGCCGCGGCTGAGCGCAGGAACCGGCCTCGCCGTGGGGCCTCTGTTCGAGCTGGCCGCCGCCGGCAGATACTGCCGCACCATGAAGCTCGCGCCGTCGTTGCTGCTGCTCTCGTGGCTCGTGTCGTCGCCGTTGGCCTGCGACTCGGGCAGCCCCACCACCAAGGCCGCGGCCACGCCCGCGCCCGCCACTCCATCCCCCGCGGCCGAGGCGACCAAGAAGGCCACCGCCGAGCCAGCGCCCACGCCAACACCCACCCCCGCGGTCCCCGTCGAGGCCAAGCCCGCCGAGCCCACGCCCGCCGTCGACCCCAACGCCGACGTCGTGCTCGACGAGATGAAGGACTACTACGGGCTGAAGGTCGCCGAAGTCGACGGCTGGACCCCCTCGTTCGAGGCCGACGCCGGGGGCATCCAGTGGGACAAGCCCGGCCACGTCCAGATCTCCATGGCACTCAATGCCGTGCCGATCGAGAAGGTCGAGGACATCGAGAGTGGGTTCATGGCTGGGGCTACGGTGGCCAAGCAAGACCCACCGACCAAGACCGCCAGCGGCTGGTACACGGTGGTGACCACCGACGACGGCACCCAAGGCTTCATCTACGTGCGCAAGATCGGCAAGTCCTCGCTCGTGTGCGACACCCTCGTCAGCCGCGGCGAGGGCGACGATCGACCCGTGGTGGAGCTCGAGAAGCTCGTGGAGATCTGCGACGGCGCCACGCTGCCGTGAGCTACCAGAGCCCCGGGAGCAGCCGGTAGCGGACCTTCTCGCAGTACTCCGGGTACCCCACCAGCTGCTCGCGGAGCTGCGCTTCTTCGTCGACGATCCGCAGGATCATCGCCGGGACCAGCAGCACCGCGGGAATCAAGCCCCACCACGAGCCCAGCGCCACCGGCGTGGCCATGTACATGACGAGCCCCGCCACGTACATCGGGTGCCGCACCCACGCGTACGGCCCGGTCGAGATCACCCGCTGGTCCTCCGTCACCTCGATCACGCGGCTCGCGTAGCTGTTCTCGCGCAGCACCCAGAAGAACGAGCCATAGCCGAGCAGCACCAGCGCCAGCGCCGGCAGCCCCACCGCCAGCGGGACCTGGGACCAGCCGAAGCGGCGGTCGAGCCCCGCGACGACCAGCGCGCCGAGGATCGAGGCCATCGAGATCGCGATCGCCACGCGCTGCTCGGGCGCCGACTCCTTCATCTTCATGCGGCGCTCCAGCAGCTCGGGATCGCGTCGCCAGAAGTACCCCAGCATCAGCATCATCGGGACGAACAGCCCGCCCACGTAGGCCCACGCTTGCCAGTAGCGCAGCGTGCCGGCCGGGATGCACAGCAGCGCCACGAGCATGGCGAAACCGAAGAACGAGCGCAGGAGGACCGCGCGGAGCAAGTGGGGGCGTACTGCCATCGCGTCCATTGTGACGCGCAGCCGCCACGATGGCTGGCGCAGCGTGTGCGCTCGCGCGCCCCCTTGCCCCTCGCCCGCGCACGTGCGACCAACGTCCCATGGCCCACCGCTTCACGAT
>JBFIJN010000098.1:0-21248 GCA_041600735.1 Nannocystaceae bacterium | reverse complement strand
GGCGAGCAGCGCCAGCACATCACTGCGCCAGTAGGCGTGGTTGTCGGGCGCGAGATACTCGTGCGCCACATACGACACGTCGCCGTCGCGGACCAGCCGTAGCTCGTCGATCATGAGGCGCCGGTAGGCATGCTCCTCGCCGCCCATCGCCTCCACGAGCTGGTGGCACACGGCCCGCGCGGCCTCGGCGCGGGCGCGCAGCCCCACGATGCTGGCGGTCTGCGCGAGCAGCAGCTCTCGCACCATGCCTCGAATGTTCCACCCCGGCTTTGCATTGTAGTTGAGGTAGAGCAGCCCGCCGTGGCGCAGCCGCTGGGCGCACAGCGCCAGCAGTGCATCGCGCACGTCGCAGGGGATCCACGAGAACACCCCGTGCACGAGGATGAGGTCGAAGTGGCCGTCGAGCTGCGCATCGGCGGCGGTGAAGTCGGCGTGCAGGAACTCGACGTTGTCGAGCGCGAGCGCGGCCGCACGGGCGCGCGCGAGCGTCACCTGGGTGCGAGCCCCATCGATCCCCACGAAGCGGGCATGACGACGGTAGTAGGCCAGCGGCACCAGGTTGGACCCGTCGGCGCAGCCAAGCTCCAGCACCCGATAGCCCTCGAGCGCGAGGCGGGGCCCCCCGTGCAGCAGCGACGCGAGCGCGAGCCGCTCGGGTGCGGTCCACTCGATCGGCGACGACCGGTACGGCACCTCGTCGTAGGGGTCGTGCATCGCCGCTGGCTGGCTGCTGCTAGTACACGGCCTGCCCGAGCCGCGCGCAGTGGCCGAGGTGGGCCTTGAGGTACTTGCTGGGCAGCTCGCGCGCCAGCTGCCCGCCCAGGCGCGCCGAGATCGCGACCAGCTTGTCGAGATCGACCCCGGTCTCCACCCCCATGCCTTGCAGCATGTAGACGACGTCTTCGGTGGCCACGTTGCCCGAGGCCCCCGGCGCATAGGGGCAGCCGCCGAGGCCGCCCACGGCCGAGTCGATCGTGCCGATGCCGAACTGGAGCGCCACGGTGATGTTGGCGAGCGCGGTGCCGCGGGTGTCGTGGAAGTGCACCGCGACCTGCGGGAGCTCGATGCCCGAGCGCATCAGCCCGCGGAAGATGTACTCGACCTGGCGCGGCGTGCCCACGCCGATGGTGTCGCCGAGCGAGAGCTCGTAGACCCCCATCTCGAGCATCGCGTGGCACACCTCGAGCACGTTGGACAGCGGCACGGCGCCCTCGTAGGGACAGCCGTAGACGCAGCTGATGTAGCCGCGCACCTTCATCCCGCGCGCGATGGCCTCGCTCACCACCCCACGGTAGGTGCGCAGCGCGTCTTCGGTGCTCTTGTTGATGTTCTTGTGGTTGTGGGTCTGCGAGGCGGCCATGAACACGGCCACCTCCTTCATGCCCGCCCGCGTGGCGCCGTCGAGCCCGCGCATGTTGGGCACGAGCGCCGACAGCTGCACCCCCTCGCGCGGCTTGATGCGCGAGGCGAGCTCCATGTGGTCGGCCATCGCGGGGATCCAGCGCGGGTTGACGAAGCTGGTGATCTCCACGCGGCGCAGGCCGGAATCGATCAGCCCCTCGATGAGCTCCACCTTGCGATCGGTGGGCAGGATCTGCTTCTCGTTCTGCAGGCCATCGCGGGGGCCGACCTCGTAGATCGACACCGACGAGGGCGCCGCGGCGAAGAGGTCGTCGCTGGGCGCATTGCGGGCGGGGGCTGCGATCCTGTCGTTCACGGGCTATCGCTCGGGCTCACGGGCGGGGGCTGCTGTGGCGTTGGCCGATCCACGCCTGCGGCGTTCGAGGCCTTCGGTCGCAAGAGCTCGAAGGTGTCCCGAGTGCGAGCATACGACATCCCGCCCAGGCGACCGACCGCCGCGAGCGCCGCCGGGTCGATCGGCCGCAGGCGGCCGCGCTCGTCCCGCTGCACGAGCTCGCGCGCGACCCAGAACACCAGGACCTCGGCCACCACCAGCGTGCTCGAGGGCCCGCCTGCGCGCCCGCGTCCGAGCGGGATCGCGTGCGTCATGCGGCACTCGTAGGCCGCCCGCGCGGCGGCGACCCGCGGCGGCGCAACGACGGCCGACGGCGTGCTCGCCAGGCGCTCGCCTGGCTCCCCAGTGGCCTCCCCCGCCACCTCCCACTCGTCCACCTCGGGCGGAACCTCGGCCGAGGTCGCGTTCATCGCGGTGACCAGCGGCTCGGACACGTGGCTGATGGTCAGCTCGCGGCGCGCGAGGATGTTGGCCAGCGTGTCCTTGGGCTGGCCGTCGGCGCGGTGCGCGATCGAGAGGATCAGCGTGGCCGGCCGCGAGCACACCGCCTGGAAGTAGCTGAACGGGGCCAGGTTGGGGCGCCCGCGCTCGTCGAGGGTGGAGACCCACGCGATCGGCCGCGGCGCGACCAGATCGGTCATCAGGCGATAGGCATCGCTGGTCGACAGCGTGGTCGCATCGAGACGCGCGTGCTCGGCTTCGCTCACCCGCCGCGACTATGCCGCGCACCCCGACCAAGGCCAAGCGAGGGGCCGTGAGCTGACGCGAGCGCGTTGGCTCACGACGAGCTGGCGACCGCTTGGTCGCGTCGCCGCGCGTACTCCAGCATCCCCGGGCCGAGCTTCCACTGTCCGCGAGCCTCGGGGGTGAGGATGCCCTGCTCCTTCCAGCGACGAATCACCTCGCTGAGCTCGGCCTCGCTGCCCGCACCCAGCCACTGCCGGAGCTCGTCGCGCGCCCAGCGAGAGGAGGCACTCAGATCCACGCGGACCGCTTGCAGCTTGCGGTGGGCCAGCTCGAACGGGATCTCGAGCGGCTCGACCAGGCGATAGGTGCGGGACTTGTTGGCGTGCCACACGATCCCACGGCGCTCGAGCCCGGCGAGCGCTTTCTTGGTCGCATCGAAGGCCTCGTCGAGGCGCCGCGCGAGCCTGTCGACGGACAGCTTGCCGTTGGCCGAGCGCAGCGCCACCACGTAGCGCCGCTCCTCCGGGCGCAAGCCGAAGGGGCCATAGGCGGTGATCCAGCTCTGCGTGTCTTCGTCGTAGATCGAGCGCGTGGAGAGCCGCACGATGAAGGTATCGGCGAACACCTCGAGCTCGGGCTCGTGCAGCTCCGCTTGGCGGATCGAGCCAAAGATCCGCGGGATGCCTTCGCCCTGATCGCGGGTCCAGCCGAGGTCACGCAGGACCCGCATCATCACCGGATTGCGCGAGCGATGCACCCCTCGGGCCTTGCGCAGATCCTCGACGGTCAGCGGCTCTGGGATCCCGCCGGGGCTGCGAAATTCCACGTGATGAGGATGGAGCAGGATCTCGATCGCCTGTCCGGTCACGGCGTAGTTGCGGTGCACGACCGCATTGACCAGGCACTCGTCGAGCGCCGTCTCCGGCAGCAGCGTGCTCGTGCGGAACAGGCCATCGCGCAGCGACTCGCGCTCGAGCGCCTCTCCGAGCACGCCCTTCACGTCCGCGAGCACCTTGGGGAGCGGGCCCAGCACCTCGCGCTCTCGCGTGCGTCGATCCGCGCCGTAGCCGGGGCCGTCGCCCAGCACCCAGCGGATCCGCACGCGGTTGTTGGGGTGCCAGCGCAGGGGATCACGGGCGAACAGGACCAGCGCAGCACGGCGCAGGATCGCCGCGCCATTGCGGCGATGGATCAGCCGCCAGTAGCTCAGCAACCGCTCGGGCTCGTCGAAGTGCCGCAGGTGCGCGACCGCCTTGGTCAGCCCGAACACGAGGTCCCAGTCGAGATCGTCGAGCGTGGCCAGCGGCTCGGGCTCGATCTCGTAGCCACTGTCGCCCAGGATCCGAGTCCTTCGGCGCTCGACCTCGGCGGGGGGGACGGGCAGGCTCTGATCGTTGCGGCGCATCAGGCAGCGCCCATCGCTGGTGACCAGCGGAGATCCGGCATGCTGTCCCACGCGGAACAGCAGCACGCGATGGCCATCGAGCTCCACCTCGCGCACGATCGTGCCCGCGCCGAGGCCATCGTGGCCGATCACGCGCTGGCCGGGCACCTGCCCCAGGAAGCGCAAGCCGTCCTCGTCGTAGGGGATCCCGGTGATGCTGCCGCTGTCCTCCACGCCGACCACGAGGTCTCCGCCGTCTGCGTTGGCGAACGCGACGATCGTCTCGGCGATGTCTTGGGCCACGTCCCGCCGCGGCCGGGGCTTGCGCCCGCCGGGCTCGTAGGTCCACGCGGTCTTGAACTCCACGAAGTGCGACTCGCCGTCGGCGACCAGCGCACGGACCGACGCTACATCGCCTTCGTGCGGTGGAGCGCTGACCATCCGCAGACCCTAGCCCCGGGGGCGAGGGACACACAAGGGCGGCCCGCGCACCTGGCTACTCCGTCGGGGGTTTCTTGGTGCGGCGTCGCGAGGGGGCCTTGGTCGGCTTGCTCGGCGCCTTGGCGACGGGCTTGGTCTTGGCGGCTGCCTTGGCGCGCTTGGCCGTGGCCTTGGGCAGCAGCGGGGCGAGGTACTGGCCGGTGTAGGAAGCCTTCACCTTGGCAACCTCCTCGGGGGAGCCCTGGGCGATCACCAGGCCCCCATCGGCGCCGCCCTCGGGACCGAGATCGATGATCCAGTCGGCGCACTTGATGACGTCGAGGTTGTGCTCGATGACGACCACCGTGTTGCCGGCGTCGACGAGGCGCTGCAGCACGCCGAGTAGCTTGCGGATGTCCTCGAAGTGCAGGCCGGTGGTCGGCTCGTCGAGCAGATACAAGGTCTGCCCGGTGTGGCGCTTGCCGAGCTCGCGGGAGAGCTTCACGCGCTGGGCCTCGCCGCCGCTCATCGTGGGCGCGGTCTGGCCGATCTTCATGTAGCCCAGGCCCACGTCGACCAGCGTCTGGAGGATGCGGACGATCTGGGGGTGGTTGGCGAACAGCTCGAGGCAATCGTCGACGCTCTTGGCCAGCACCTCGGAGATGCTGAGGCCCTTGTAGCGCACGGCCAGCGTGGCGCTGTTGTAGCGCTTGCCCGTGCACACCTCGCACTGCACGTACACGTCGGAGAGGAAGTGCATCTCGACCTTGACCACCCCGTCGCCCTCGCAGGCATCGCAGCGGCCGCCCTTCACGTTGAACGAGAACCGCCCCGGCTTGTAGCCGCGCGCCTTGGCCTCGGGCAGCTGCGCGAACACCTGGCGCACGAGGTCGAACACTTTGGTGTAGGTGCCGGGATTCGAGCGGGGCGTGCGACCGATCGGCTTCTGATCGATGGCGATGATCTTGTCGAGCGCGTCGAGCCCGGTGATCTCGCGGTGGGCCCCGACCTTCACCAGCGTGCCGTGCAGCGCCCGCGAGAGCGAAGGCAGGAGGATCCCGTTGACGAGCGAGCTCTTGCCGGCCCCGCTGACCCCGGTGACCGCCACCAGCACGCCGAGCGGGAACTCCACGTCGATGCCGCGCAGGTTGTGCTCGGAGGCGCCCTTCACCACCACCGCGCCGCTGGGCTCGCGGCGCTGCTCGGGCAGCTCGATGCGCCGACGCCCGCCGAGGTACTGGCCGGTGAGGCTGTTGGGATCGCGCGCGAGCTTCTCGGGCGAGCCGGCGAACACCACCGCGCCGCCCAGGTGGCCGGCGCCGGGCCCAAAGTCGATCACGTAGTCGGCGGCGCGGATCGTCTCTTCGTCGTGCTCGACCACCAGCACCGAGTTGCCGAGGTCGCGCAGCCGCTGCAGCGTGGCGATGAGCCGCTGGTTGTCGCGCTGGTGCAGCCCGATGCTGGGCTCGTCGAGCACGTACATCACCCCGGACAGCTCGCTGCCGAGCTGGCTGGCCAGGCGAATGCGCTGGGCCTCGCCGCCGCTCAGCGTGGGGCCCGAGCGATCGAGCGTGAGGTAGTCGAGGCCCACGTTGCGCAGGAACGTGAGGCGCCCTGCGATCTCGCGCAGCACGCCCTCGGCGATCGCCTTGTGGCTCCCGGTGAGCGCCATGCCGTCGAAGTGGCGGTGAGCATCGCCCACGGTCATGCCGGTGACCTCGGCCACGCTGCGCTCGGCCACGCGCACGAACAGGCTCTCGGGGCGCAGCCTTCGCCCGTCGCAGGCATCGCAGGCCCGCTCGGCGAAGAAGCGCTTGTAGTGCTCGCGCGCCGCCTCGGACGCGGTCTGCCGGTAGCGTCGCATGAGGTTGGGGATCACACCTTCGAAGCGCATGCCCCAGCTGCCGTGGCTCTCGGTGCCCTCTTGGCCCCACGACACGCGAATGCGCTTGCCGCCGAGGCCGTGCAGCACCTGGTGGCGCTGCTTGGCGGGCAGCTTGGACCACGGCACGTCGAGATCGACCTCGCAGGCCTCCGACATGGCCTCGATGATGCGGTAGGTCCAGCCCTCGCCGCGATCGACCGCCCCCGACCACGGGGCGATCGCGCCGCCGTGGATCGAGAGCGAGTGATCGGGCACCACGAGCTCGGGGTCGACCTCCATGCGCGTGCCCAGGCCGTTGCAGGCGGGGCACATGCCGAGCGGGCTGTTGAACGAGAAGCTCTGCGGCGAGAGCTCGGGGAACGAGCGCCCGCAGCACATGCGCGACTCGGAGAACTTCAGCGTCTCGCCGCCGCCCACCGGCTCGGCCCACAGCTCGCCCTTGCCCTCGCGCAGCGCCAGCTCCACGCTCTCCGCGATGCGGCCGCGATCCCCCGCGCTCACGCTGATGCGATCGACCACGAGCTCGATGTCGTGCTTGAGCTTCTTGTCGAGCTTGGGTGGATCGTCGAGGCGGTGCACCGTGCCATCCACGCGCACGCGCAAGAACCCACGCCCCGACAGCTCTTCGAACAAGTCGCGAAACTCACCCTTGCGGTGCACCACCAGCGGGGCCAACAGCGTGAGCTTGCTTCCGTCGGGGCCGGCCAGCACCTCGCTGACGATCTGCTCGGCGCTGTGGCCCTGCACCACCTTGCCGCACTCGTTGCAGTGCTGGACCCCCACGCGGGCGTAGAGCACCCGCAGGTAGTCGTAGATCTCGGTGATGGTGCCCACGGTCGAGCGCGGGTTGTTGGAGGCGCTCTTCTGCTCGATCGCGATGGTGGGCGAGAGCCCGCGCAGGTGCTCGACATCGGGCCGATCGAGCTGCCCGAGGAACTGCCGCGCATAGCTCGACAGGCTCTCGATGTAGCGGCGCTGGCCCTCGGCGTAGAGCGTGTCGAAGGCCAGGCTCGACTTGCCCGAGCCGCTCACCCCCGTGAACACCACCATCTGGCGCTTGGGGATCTCGAGCCGGTCGATGTGCAAATTGTGCTGGCGCGCCCCGAGCACCTCGATGTAGTCGGGCTCGGCCGCCGGCTTGGGTTTGCGTCGAGAACGGGATGGGGCGGCCCCTTGGGGGGCACCCCGCTTGGTGGTGGTCGCGGAGTCGGACACGGCGGGTGAGCGCGGGGTGATGCGCGGCCGCAGGCCTAGCACGACTCGCGCGACCTTGCACGTATGTTCAGCATGCGCGAGCGGCCGCGTTTGCCCGATCGGCTTGTCGGGGCGAGGTCGCGAAGCCACCATCCCCGTCATGAAGGACCGTCACGTGCTGATCACTGGGGGCTCGGGCGGGCTCGGCACCGCCGTCACGGGGCTGCTGCTGGCTCGCGGCGCGCACGTCACCGTGCCCGTGGTCGACGATCGGCAGGCCGGCCATCTGCGCGAGGCGCTAGGCACCGCCGCCGATGCGGTCGCCCTGCCCCACGCGGACCTCCGCCAAGAGGCCGACGTGCAGCGCGTGGTCGAGGGCATGAAGCGCGTGGAGGTGGTCGTGCACCTCGTGGGGGGGTTCGCGATGGGCGACACCGACACGTTCGCGGTCGAGGACTTTCGCGGCCAGCTCGAGCTCAACGTGGTCACCGCATTCCTCGTCATCAAGCACGCGCTGCGTCGCATGAAGGAAGCCAGCTACGGGCGCATCGTGACCGTGGGCTCGCGCGCCGCGGTGGAGCCCGGCCCCCAGCTCGCGGCCTACGCTGCGGCCAAGGCCGGCGTCGTCGCGCTCACCAAGGCGGTGGCCGAAGAGACGCGCACGCTCGACATCACCGCCAACTGCGTGCTGCCCTCGGTGATCGACACCCCCGCCAATCGAGCGGCGATGGGCGAGCGCGACGCCGATCTGTGGGTGAAGCCCGCGCGGCTCGCCGAGGCGATCGCATACCTGGCCTCGGAGGCCGCCGGAGATCTGCGCGGGAGCACCCTGCCGGTCTACGGGCGCGTCTGAGCCCTTCTCACGCGCAGGCGAGATCGGCGTCGCTCTTCAGCGGCGCGCCCAGGCACTCGCTCGGCGCCACACAGGCGTAGGGCATGCACTCGCACGAGGGCACCCCCATGCACGCGGGATCGACGGGCTCGCAGCCATACGCGGGACCGGCCAGCCCCTCCGAGATCACGCACGCGAGATCCTCACCGCATGCCTCGCAATCGGGCACGGCCGCGCAGGTCTCGGCGGGCACGCACGAGAACGTCCAGCACGCGAGCCCTTCGTCGACCTCCGGCACCGTGCCGGGCGGGCACGCGGGCGGCACCGCCTCGCAGAACCCCTCGCTCGGCACGCACGCGCAGTCTCCCGCGGCCACGCACATGATCTCGGGCTCGCCCGTCGTACCCGTGGGCTCGGCGTCGCCCGAGTCATCGCCGCGGCTCGTCGAGCTGCCGTCGAACGCACCGGAGGTTCCCCCGACGTCGCCGGTGTCGTCGAGCCCGCCCGAGGACCCGCCCTGCGAGGCGCTCGCGCTCGAAGCATCGGCGTCGCCCGCCGATGCGGTGATCGTGGCCGAGGTGTTGACGCTACCCGTCTCGCCGCGACCTCCGGTCGTGCCCATCTCGTGCTCGGCCGGCGCAAAGCCGTCATCGGAGCAGCCCGCCACGCCCAAGACGAGCCCCAAGACCATCCACCGGCCCTCGCCACCCATCAAGCCAAACATGACCCCAGTATAGCCCAGGCACGCGAGGATCTCGTATGCTCGGCGCCCAGCCCGGGTGGTGAAATCGGTAGACACGGGGGACTTAAAATCCCCTCCGCGAGGGTGCGGGTTCGAGCCCCGCCCCGGGCACTCACATCGCGGATACTGCCACATCGATCCGTATCGATCCGTCGCGTCGCTCGATGCGCGCGCTCGATGTCCCGCTCCGCGCTCGATGTCCCTCGATCCGCAGGATCTTTGCGTAGATCCCCGATCGGGTGCTAGGCATGCGAGGGACGCACTCCATGCGCGCGATCCAACATGCTCTAGCTCCTGCGCTCACGCCCGACGCCGAGGGGCTGAAGGCGGGCCTTGCCCGCGTATTGCAGCGCCAAGAGCTGTTCATGCGCGGGGCGAGCGGGTCGCACCACTTCACGCCAGAGCTGCTCGCGCGCGCCCACACCGCGTGGTTCGGCGTGGGCGTGACGACCTCCACCGGCCTCAGCCACGGCCTTCCGCTCGACGTGCTGGGCCTCGTCTACAGCCAGGAGCTGGTGCGACGCGCGCTGGGTTGGTCGCGCAGCCTGGTGGTCGTGGCCGACAGCAACGCACAGGCCGCCGGGGCCGACGCGCTCGCGGTACGGCGCGTGGCGGTGCAGGTGGAGCGCCGGCTCCGCGATCTGACCACCGCCCTCGGGCTGCCGGTCGACGTGTGCCTGACCTCGAGCCTCGGGCGTCCGCAGGCGCTCCCCGGATTCTCGCGCTTGCACCGGCTGCCGCCCTATGTGGCCCATCAGCTGGCACAAATGGAACACCTGCGTCAGCAGGGCATCGGGCTCAAGGTCGGCTGGACCTGGCCCGGCGCGCTCCATGACGAGCGCTACTTCGACGACCTCCACGCGCGCGAGCTCGGCACGCGAACCGGCAGCGTGTACGTGTGCGGCGGCGTGACCCTCGATCCTCGGCGCCCGCGCGCGTGCCCCTACGTGTGCGGCGATCCCCAGGCGCGGCTGATGCTGCGCGCCGACGAAGACCTCGAGCGCAAGCTCGCCCGCGCCCCCGCCGTGGGCCGGCGCCGCTACGAGCGGCTGCTCGGCAAGCTCGCCCGCGCCCACTGCCAGGTCACCGGCGCCGAGCGACCGCGCCGCGCCACCACGCTGCTCCAAGACCTGCTCGAAGACGTGCCATGGAGCGGATGAGCGCACGCGTTCGCCTGGCCCTCGGCTTGCTCGCGATCGGCGGGCTCGGCTGCGATGCGCATGCGTCTCCGGGGTCGGAGGTCGAGCTCCGCGCGGCGGCGGCGATCGAGGAGCCGCACGACGACGCGTCCGATCGCAAGGACCAAGACGACCCAGGCGACGCGTCCGTACACGAGGACGCGCCCGTCCACGACGACACGCCCGAGCTCGACGACGGGCCCGAGCCCGCGCTGCAGCTGCGCCGCCCGCCCGCCCGCGCGCTGCGAGAGGCCGCGCCCTACTTCACGATCCCGCCCAAGCCGGGCCATCGCACGGCCCTCGCCTGGCAGTTCGACGCGCCCGTGTTTCGCTACCCCGCCGCCTCGCGACGGCCGCTCGGACTGGCCCGCCGCAACACGCGGCTCGCGGTCGCGCGCTACCTCGATGGCAGCGGCTGCCCGCGGCGCTGGGCCGAGCTGCTCGAGGGCGGCTACGTGTGCCCGGGCGATGGCTTCACCGTCTCGACCGATCCCCCGGCGCTAGACCACGCGCTCCAGGTCGGCCCCCCCGCGGTCGACGAGGCCCTGCCCTACCGCTACGCCAAGCTCACCACCCCGGCCCCGCTCTACTGGCGCATGCCCACGGCGGCCGAGCTCGCGTCGGGTTCGAAGGCGCCGATCCGCGAGTGGGCTCGCGGCGCGCACTTCGTCGCCATGGACGAGCGCGTGCGCGTGGGCGAGGAAGCGATGAGCCGCACCGTGCGTGGCTTCTACGTGCGCGACCGCGATGTCGAGGCCACCCCAGCGGCCACCATGGAGGGGGAGCTGCTGCTCGGCGACGACGCGCTGCCGCTCGCCTTCGTGCACGCGGCCGAGGGCGTCGAGCTCGTGGATCCCGAGACCGGCGCCCCGCTCGGCGTCGCCGAGCGCTTCGCTCGCTTCACCGTGAAGGCCGAGCGCGAGCACGAGGGACGGCGGCTGGTCCTCGCCACCGACGGGTTCGCGGCCGCAGCCGAGCACGTACGCGTGGTTCGCCGCCAGCCGCGGCCCGACGAGGTGGGCGCGGACGAGCAGTGGATCCACGTCGATCTCGCGCAGCAGACCCTCGTGGCCTACCAAGGCGACGAGCCGGTCCTCGCCACGCTGGTGTCCTCGGGCAAGGCCGGGTTCGAGCCGCCGCTCGGCCTGTTTCGCGTGCACAAGAAGTACACCACCGTGACCATGTCGGGGCCCGATCCCGACGCGGGCAGCTACGCGGTCGAAGAGGTCCCCTGGACGATGTACTACTGGGGCTCGTTCGCGCTGCACGGTGCCTACTGGCACGATGAGTTCGGCCACGAGCGCAGCCACGGGTGCACCAACCTGCCGCCCGCCGATGCGCACTGGCTCTACCACTGGGGCGCGCCCGCGCTGCCCGAGGGCTGGCACGCGATGCTCGGCATTCGCGGGCCCTGGATCTACTTCACGCGCTAGTTCACGCGCTGGCCGCGGGGCGCTTGGCCGCGGCGCTGCTCGCCATGTGCGAGAAGCCGGCCGCCACCTCGGGATCGAAGTGCACGTCGAGCTGCGGAAACGCGATCACGACGCCGTTGGCCTGGAACGCGTCCCAGATCCGCTCGCGCACCTCGGACTCGGCTCGCCGCGCGGTCCAGGCGTCGCGGGTCCACACCGCCACCTCCCACACCACCGAGTTGTTGCCAAAGTCGACCAGGATGACCTGCGACGGCCGGCCTGCGACCTGCCACGGGTAGTCGACCGCGGCCTCCTCGAGGAGCGTGCGCACTTGCTTCATGTTGGAGCCGTACGTCACGCCCACGCTGACCCGCAGGCGGTAGGCATCGGCCTCGAGCGTGAAGTTCTTGACCGTCGCCTGCGAGAGCAGCGAGTTGGGCACGATGAGGTCCTCGCCATCGCGGGTCTGCACCACGGCGGCGCGGATCCCCAGCCGCAGCACGCGACACACCGCACCCTGGATCTCGAGCACATCGCCCGGCTTGATCGCGCGCTCGGTCAGCAGGATCACGCCAGACACGAAATTCTGGATGATGTTCTGCATCGCAAAGCCGATCCCGATCGCGAAGATCGCACCCGCGGCGAACAGGGCCCCGAGATCGATCCCCACGGTGTCGAGCGCCACGCCGAAGCCGGTCGCGAGGATCAGGTAGTGCAGCAGGGCCACGATGGTGCCGGCCGACTTCTCGGCGTCGAGGCCCCGACGGGCGAACACCCGCAAGATGGCGCGCCGCATCAGCTTGGACAGCCACACCGTCGTCACGATCACGACGAGTGCCGACAAGGCGGTGGCCACCGTCACCGTGGTCCCGGCGACCTCGACGAGCTTGTGATCGAGCATCGGTGAGATCCGTGCCTCGGAGATCGACGCGATGAGCGACCACGGTTCCATCGCGCCTAGATCCCCCGGATGGGTCCCTCGTCACAAGCCGCGCTGCCAGACCGGCCTGAATCCGCGGTATGGAGCCGCTGGCGCAGTGATCACGGACGCGAGAGCGGAGGCCCGGCGACCGCGGAGGCGTCTGCGGGTCGGGCGCTGAGCACGATGCGCGGGCCGCTCGCACGCCCGGGACCGGTGGCTCGCAGATCGCGGAACGCCTCGATGCCCGCCCAGCCGGCCTGCTCGAGCGCCACGCGCAGCAGCGGGAGCCCCAAGAGCGCGAGGCGGCGGACCTCCGTCCACTCGACCGGCGCCTCGCCATCGACCTCGGCCACGAAGGTATCGCGGTGCTCGAGCACGCCCTCGTGAAAATCGAGCGCATGCGCCGGGATCCGCGAGACCGAGGCGCGATGGTAGATCTCGGTGGTCGCGGGCGGCTCGCGATAGGCCTTCAGGATCCACGGGAAGTTGGGCCCCTCGACCAGCAAGGCGCCCCCCGGCCGCAGCGCTCGGCGCAGGCGCTGCAGCGCCTCCACGCGGGCCTGGTGCGACTCGAGCGCCCACAGCACGCCATCGAGCGCGAGCGCGAGATCATGGGCCGAGGTCTCGTCGAGCTCGAGCAGCCCGCCGCGACGCACGGCGATCGCCCCGCCCACCCTCGCGGCCATGCGAGTGGCCGCCGCGTGGTAGTCGGGATCCGCCTCGTACGCGCTCACGCGCCCGCCCAGCGTGGCCAGCGGGCGCAGCAAGCGACCGGGTCCGCAGCCCATCACCAACACATCGGCCTCGGCCGGTACACCGTGGCGGCGGGCCGCGAACTGGCAGAACCCGAGCGCCTCGCTCGGTGAGCCCTCGAACAAGCGCCGCACCCAGGCCCGCCGTCGCTTGGGGTCGGCCCAGGGCGCCATCGCGGCGCGCAGCGTCACGTCGGTGCGCACGCTGGCCTCCCAGCGCAGCAACCCGGGCACCGCCGCGGGCGGGGCATCCTCGGGCGGCCAGAACCCCAGGCGCTCGAACATCCCGCGCGCCGGATCCTCGGCCGTCACCGCGACCACTACCGGCTGCTCGAGCTCGCGCGCGCGCAGCAGCACGTCGTGCACCAGCCGCGTCCCCAGCCCGCGCCCCTGCCACGCGGGCAGCAGCGCCACCGTGTGCAGCACGATCGGCGCTTCGTCCCACGCCACCGAGAGCGCCCCCACCGGCTGCCGCTCGACCTCGACCACCCACCACGCCTGCGCGTGAAATGCCGCCGTGAAGCGAGCGCGACGCTCGACCGCGCCGAGGGCTCGGTCCTCGCGTCCGCGGTCGAGCGCGAGCAACCAGTCGAAGTCGGAGGAATCCGCGGGTCGAAGTCGATGGATCATCACGCGCCTAGCTCGGCCATGGCAGCCGCTCGACGGCCCCGACCAGCGACGTGGTCTCGGCTCCGCCCAGATCCAGGTAGAGCGCGCCCTCGGTGACCGAGAGCGACCAGGTGTTGCGCCGCTCGAGCCGCTCGGCCACCGCGTCGACGAACGCCCGCGGGAAGCGGTAGAGCTCGATCGTCTCGTGAGCGTGCACGTCGTGCCCGGCGAGCCCCCGCAGCCACGCCTCGGCCTCCTTGTGACAGTACACCGCCACGCGCTCCGCCGCCTTGCTGGCCCGGTGCAGCCGCGCCGCGTCGGGGGTGCCGATCTCGATCCACGCGCGCAGCCGGCCATCGCGATCGCGAACCGTGAGCGCCGGCAGCTCGCCGGTCGCCATGCCCTGCGCGAACTCGATCCCCTCGGTCCACTGCAGCGCGTAGGCGAGCACCCGCGTCACCAGGTAGACCGCGGTCTCCGAGGGGTGCTGCGCCACCTTGAACGCCAGCGCCTCGTAGACCCCACGATCGACGTCCGAGAGCGTGACGTCGAAGCCGAGCACCATGGAGCCCTGCGCCATCGGCCGCATCCTCTCATGTCATGTCATGTCACGCCCCGCTCAGTGCAGGAACGCGGGCAGCCACTGCAGGCGCTCGCTCCACCCCGGGCCGCGGCGGCCGGCCGCGTCGAGGCGTGCCCGCTGCGCGTCGCTGAGCCCACCGCCTCCCCCGCGCGCGCGGCCGATGAAGCGGCCCGGCTGCACCCCGCGCTCGAGCAGCAGCGAGGTCGCATGATCGAAGCGCTCCTCGAGCGCCTTCATCCGCGAGAGGCTCGCGCCCTCCACCGCCCGAGCGAGGCTCGCCTCATCGTGGGGCAGCCCGGCAAACACGGCCACGCGCCGCAGCTCGGCGTGGGGGTCCGCCCGCAGCGCCTCGTAGCGGACCACGTGCACCTGCGCGTCCGCAGCGTGCCGCTGCCAGCCGTCCACGTGTGTCCACCAAGAGCCGTACTGCACGCGCCCGGCCACGAAGCGGGCGAGGAACTCGTCGAGCGATCCCTCGAAGCCGAGGTATGCGCAATGGAGCTCGTAGTACGAGGCCGCCACATCCGCGGGATCCCGCACGATCACCACGAAGCGCCCGCGGGCGGGGAGCCACTGTCGGGGGAGGTGGGTCTTGAAGATCCGCGGCGAGGCGAGCTCCGCGAGGGCCTCTGGCGTGAGGCTACCGATGGCCAGCGAGCGCTCGAACCACGGGCACACCGCATTGATGTGCTCGAATTCCACCCCGGGCCGCGCGAGCTGATGCAGCATGAACTGCATCCAAGTGGTCCCCGAGCGCGGATAGGTGGCCACATAGATGTCATCGGGCCGCGGCTCGAACAGCAGACGCCCGCGCGTGAACGCGGCCGTTCGTCGCAGATCGCCCAGCCCGGCCTCGAGCCGGTCGATCGAGGCCACTCCGAGGCCCAGAGCCGTGCCCAACGCGCTCTTCCACATCGGCGGGTCCCACGCTGACATGGTTTCCCGCGAGGGGGCAAATGGCCCGCGGGCGTAGACGGATCCCCCTCGATCGTGACACTCATGAGACGTGAGGCGGGGCCCCGGACGCATTCATCCTCCTGTCGTCGTCGCGTGCCTCTGCGCCGCCACGCTGGCCGCGGTCGCAACGCCCGGCCATGCCGCCGAGCCGCGCCCGGCGACCTGGGACATGACGCAGGCCGAGCTGCAGGCCATCGGTCTCGGACAGACGCGCGCCGATCCGCGACCCGTGCCGCCCGAGTTCCCGCGGCTCAATGCGAACCCTCGCCCCACCGCGGGCGGCCAGCCACCACCCGCGATCATCTTCGTGAATTTCGACGGCGCCACGCTGACCAGCGGCATGGACAGCGCGCCCGACAACGTCACCCAGATCGGTGAGCTGGCCGGCGAGTTCGCCCCCTACGGGGTCGGTGACAAGCGCACCGCGGTGATGCAGGCCACCCGCGCCGACTGGGCCGCGTACAACATGGACGTCGTCGACGTGCGGCCGACCGCCGGCCAGTACACGATGAACATGACGGGCCCCACCAACCCGTTCGGCGGCGGCGTGCTGGGCATTGCCCCGGTCGACTGCAGCAACCTGCAGACCCACAGCAACATCACGTACGCGTTCCACAGCGTCGACGATGGCTTCGATGCCGCGACCACGGCCACCACGATCGGGCAGGAGGTCGCGCACTCCTACGGGCTCGAGCACGTCGACCAGCCCGCCGACATCATGAACCCGACCAACGCGGGCGGGGACCCGAGCTTCATGGACGAGTGCCTGCCGATCGTGGGCGGAGCGCTGTGCGTCGATCAGCACGTCCAGCACTGCCCCGATGGCACGGGCCAGAACTCGCACCAAGAGCTGCTCACCATGTTCGGGCCCGCGATCCCCGACGTGGACGGCCCGGTGATCATCGTCACCGCCCCGCTGACCGGCACGCTCTACGACGAGGGCGACGGGTTCACCGTGATCGTCGAGATCATCGACGAGAGCGAGGTCGTGGAGGCCGAGCTCTACTCCAATGGCGTGCCGGTGATGATCGACACCAGCCCGCCGTGGGGCTGGCAGATCAACAACGTCCCCTCCGGCATCTACACGCTCGAGGTGGTCGCGATCGACGAGTACGACAACCAAGGGCTGAGCACCCCGATCGCGATCCAGGTCGGCAACGGCGTGGCCGCCGGCAGCGGGGGCGAGGCCGACGAGAGCGGCGGCTCGCTCGACGGCGGCACCGCCTCGGATGGCGGCGAGACGGACAGCGCCGGCCAGAGCGAGGATTCCAAGGGCTGTGGCTGTAGCGAAGGCCCGACCCCGGCCCCGCTCCACGCCGCGATCCCGTTGCTGGCGCTGCTGGGCGTGCGGCGGCGCCGGGCTCGTTCGCAGCGGGCCTAGCCGCTCGACCGATCGCGAGGTCTCGGGCGCGCGGGCTTGTCGTGTGGGCATCGCTCGTGGTGTCTTTGCGCCGCGCCCAGCGGGCGCGAACGTTCAATGTCCGCTTACCGCACCATCGATCCCGCGACCCTCCCCAAGCACTTCGACGCCCCCCACGCCGAGGAGCGCTGGGACCAGCAGTGGCAGGCGAGCGGCCTGCACCACTACGACCCCGCGCGCCCGCGCCACGAGACGTTCGTGGTCGACACCCCGCCGCCCACGGTCTCGGGCTCGCTGCACGTGGGCCATGTGTTCAGCTACACGCATACCGACGTGATCGTCCGCCAGCAGCGCATGCGCGGGCTCAACATCTTCTATCCGATGGGCTGGGACGACAACGGCCTGCCCACCGAGCGGCGCGTTCAGAACTACTACCACGTTCGCTGCGACCCCAAGCTCGCCTACGAGCCGGGCATGACGTTCGAACCCGCCTCGTCGAAGGTGCGCAGCAAGCCGGCGCGGCTGTGCTCGCGACCCAACTTCATCGAGGCCTGCAACCAGCTCACGCGCGAGGACGAGCAGGCGTTCCTCGCCCTGTGGCGCCGCCTGGGGCTCTCGGTCGACTGGCGGCAGGAGTACGGCACGATCAACGATCACTGCCGCAAGGTGGCGCAGCTGTCGTTCCTCGATCTGCACGCCAAGGGCATGCTCTACAACACCCACGCGCCCACGCTGTGGGACGTGGACTTCCAGACCGCGGTGGCGCAGGCCGAGCTCGAGGACCGCGAGCTCGACAGCACGTTCAACGACATCGCCTTCGGGGTCGAGGACAGCGCCGAGGAGTTCGTGATCTCGACCACGCGCCCCGAGCTGCTGCCCGCGTGCGTGGCCGTGGCCACCCACCCCGACGACCCGCGCTACGCCCACCTCGTGGGCAAGCGCGCGATCACGCCGTTGTTTCGCGTGCCCGTCCCGATCTTCACGAGCGAGCTCGTCGACAAGGAGAAGGGCACTGGCATCCTCATGATCTGCACGTTCGGCGACCAGACCGACGTGCTGTGGTGGCGCGAGCAAGGCCTGGCGCTGCGGCAGATCATCGGGCTGCAGGGGCGGCTCTTGCCCGTCGAGTACGGCACGCCCGGCTGGGAGAGCCTCGATCCTGCGGCCGCCAACGCCTTCTACGCCGAGCTGGCGGGCCTGCGCGCCGACAAGGCCCGCGAGCGCGTGCTCGCGCAGCTCGCTCGCCCCGAGGCCGCGGCCACGGGGCGCGAGCCGCCGCTGCGAGGCCAGCGGGCCATCACCCACGCGGTGAAGTTCTTCGAGAAGGGCGATCGCCCGCTCGAGCTCGTGCCCACGCGCCAGTGGTTCTGCCGCCTGCTCGATCGCAAGGCCGAGCTGCTGGCCCGCGGCGACGAGGTGAAGTGGCACCCCGCGTTCATGGGGCACCGCTTTCGCACCTGGACCGAGAACCTCGGGCTCGACTGGTGCATCAGCCGGCAGCGCTACTTCGGCGTGTCGTTCCCCGTGTGGTACCGCCTCGACGACGCGGGCGAGCCGCTCTACGACGTCCCGCTGCTGGCCACCCCCGAGCAGCTGCCCGTCGATCCGACCGTCACGCCGCCCCCCGGCTACGGCGAGGCCCAGCGCGGGCAGCCCGGCGGCTTCCAGGCCGAGAGCGACGTGTTCGACACCTGGTTCACCAGCTCGATGACGCCGCAGATCTCGAGCCACTGGCAGACCGACCCCGAGCGCCACGCCAAGCTGTTCCCGGCCGACATCCGCCCGCAGGCCCACGAGATCATTCGAACCTGGGCCTTCTATACGATCGCCAAGGCGATGGCCCACGAGGCCTCGATCCCGTGGCACCACGTGGTGATCAGCGGCTGGGTCGTGCAGCGCTCCGAGACGGGCAACCAAAAGATCTCGAAGTCCAAGGGCAGCGGGCAAGGCGGCAAGAAGCCGATCCCACCGCCGCACGAGCTGCTCGACACGTACACGGCCGACGGTGTGCGCTACTGGGCCGCGGGCGCGCGGCTGGGCACCGACACCGCCTTCGACGAGAAGGTGCCGGCCGGCGGCAAGCGGCTGGTCACCAAGATCTTCAACGCGAGCAAGTTCGTGCTCGCCCAGGGCGGTGACGTGCACCCGGTGAGCACCGAGCTCGATCGCGCGTTCGCCCACAAGCTGCTCGGCGTGGTGCACGAGGCCACGAGCTCGTACGACGAATTCGAGTTCGCCCCCGCGCTGCGGGCCACCGAGACGTTCTTCTGGGCCAGCTTCACCGACAGCTACCTCGAGCTGTGCAAGGTGCGGGCGCGCGCCGAAGACGATCCGGTCGGTCGCGGCTCGGCGATCTCGGCGCTGCGCCTGGGGCTCTCGGTGCTGCTGCGCCTGTTCGCCCCGGTGCTGCCCTACATCACCGAGGAGGTGTGGAGCTGGGCCTTCGCCGAGCAGGAGGGCCAGCCCAGCATCCACAAGGCGCCGTGGCCGAGCGCGGCCGACTTCGCCAACGTGGCGCTGCCTGCCGACCCGGGCGCGTTCGATGTCGCGGTCGCGGCCCTCGCCGCGATCAACCGCGCCAAGACCAGCGCCGGGGTGGGCGTGGGCCGGCCGATCCAGCGCGTGGTGCTCGCGGCCCGCGAGGCCGAGCTCGCCCGCCTGCGCCCCGTGCTCGCCGACGTGCTCGCGGCCGCTCGCGCCGACGGACCCACCGCCGAGCACGTGCTCGAGGCCCGCGAGGGGCTCGACGAGGGCGCCTTCGAGGTGGCCGAGGTGACGTTCGAGCCCAAGCCGCCCAAGCCCGGCGAGACCGCCCCGTAAGCAGCCCAGGCGACCCGCAGCCCGGGCGACCCCGGGCAACCCGCAGCCGGGCGACTAGCCCGAGCTGCTGGCGCCGCCGTCGGTCATCCCGTCGGTCATCCCCTCGGTCTCGCCGCCCGTGCCGGTGCCGCTGGGATCATCCTCGGGCCCAGCCGAGCACACCTGATCGGGCGCATACGCGCCGTTGCAGAAGGCCCCTTCCTTGGGCCACAGCCGGTTGTTCGCGTCGATGTACTGGCGGTTCTCGGGGTCCCACATGAACTCGCACAGATCGCACGCATCGGCGAGACCATCGTGGTCCTGATCGCGCGGCGGCAAGAAGCACTGGTAGCCCCACAGCGCCACGAGATCGCCGTCCACCTCGTCGAGGCGCAGCGGCGGGTTCTCCTCGGGCCCCGCGAGCCCGGCGGCGGCGAGCGCCGCTTCGCACCCCGGCGGCAGCGTGAGCACCCCCGGCATCGCGATCACGTCGTCCGGCAGCCGCCGACACTGACCGCCCTGCTCCTGGGACTCGCTGCACTCCACCCGCACCGGGATGCCGTCGGGATCCACCAGCATCTTGTTGCCGGCGAGCTTGGTCAGCGTGCCGTCGGGCTCCTCGCGCAGCTCCACCGAGCAGCAGTAGCCCGACGAGGCCACGCGGTGGAACGCCATCGGTCGGGGCGCGTTGCGATCGCTGCAGCTGCTCCCGAGCTCGCACTCGTCGCCGATGAAATCGCCGTCTTCGTCGCCGCGCTGCGCGATGCCATCGAACAGCTGCAGCGGGTTGCTCACGAATGCACAGTTGTCGCACTCGTCGCCCAAGCCATCGCCATCGGTGTCCACGTGATCGCACCAGCCGGTCGCATCGCTCGCGGCTAGCTTCTCGCAGCGGCGCGTTGGGGGGCAGCTCGCGTCGCTCTCGCACTCCACCGGATCGGCCACCGGCTGGCGCGGGCACGCGTCGTAGAAGTTGACGATTCCGTCCTGGTCGAAGTCGTCCATGTCGCCGAACCCCACCGGGCCCGCGGCGCCCGGGAGCTGCATGCCTTGGCACGCATCGCCCAGCAGGTTGGCGTCATCGTCACGCTGGCAGCGACCCACGTCGTCGTAGGCGATCGGCTGCCCCACCGCGTAGGGCGAGTCGGGCCCGTAGCCCTCGCAATTGGCCACCACCACGCAGTTGTCGCAGGCATCGCCGATGCCGTCGCCGTCGCTGTCGCGCTGAAACGGGATGTTGCGCGCGAACATGTAGAACGGCACCCCGAGGCGCTCGGCGTGCTCGTTGTACTGCTTGACGGTCTGCCGACAGTTGTCGCAATCGTTGCCGACCCCGTCGCGATCCGAGTCGGCCGAGTTGAGCGTGGGGCTCGGCACCACCGGACACAGGTCGACTACGTCCCCTACCCCGTCGTGATCGACGTCGGACTGGTCGCGATTGTAGACGTGCTGGGCGTTGTCACACGAGAACTGGAGACCATCGAGGTCGAGGTCTTCCTTGCACTTGGGCTCGTCGATCGAGAAATCGTAGGTGTACTCGGGCGAGGTCGAGCCCGGTAGACCGGTGACCAGCGGCATCCCGCAGGCATCCCAGAACGCGGCCTGGTACGCGAGCGGATCGGTGATCTGGGCGGCGTCGGCCAGCCCCGGCACGTCCACGCGGTAGCGCTCGCCCGGCTGGAGCACCGCGCCAAACTCGGTGGGATCGATGCGCACGCCCAGCGTGCCGACCTGGTGCCCAGAGACGTCGACGGTGAGGCACGGCGGCACGCACTC
>JBFIJN010000097.1:0-21332 GCA_041600735.1 Nannocystaceae bacterium | reverse complement strand
GATGACCGTCGTGGGCCTCGGCCTGCTGATGAGCTCGTGGTTGCTGATGGTCGGCGGCCTCGGCCTCGGCGTGCTGGGGGGGCTCATGGTCGGCCGACGGGCGGCCCTGCTCGGCAGTGGGCTCGTCAACGCGCGCGCCATCGCAGCCAATGCCCTCATCGAGGCGGACGACGAGGCTGCGACCGCGGCGCAGGCCGCCCTCCCCCCCGGCTCGAGCTAGCCGATTCTCCCGCGCGACAGCGGGCCGCACACGCGACAACGGGCCCGTGGTCTCCCACGAGCCCGTCATGCGCTCACCCTCGAATCAGGCGATCGAGCGACGCCGTGCGGCGAAGCCGAGGCCGAGGCCGAGCAACATCATCAGCCCGCCGGCGGAACCTTGCCCGCCGGGGCTGCGACAGCCACAGCCACCAGCGCTGTCCTCACCGGTCGCACCCGAGCCCGAGCCGTCGTCACCGCCGCCCGCCCAGCCCTGGGCCAAGTTGTAGGCGGCGAGCGCATCGTCGATCTCCTGGGTGTGGTTGACCAGCACCAGCGGAGCGCCGGCCGACATCACCTCTTGGACCTCCTCGTCCGCGGGCATCGTCCACGCGGGCTCACTGTCGAAGTCGGGCCAGGGCGCGCCCGCGGGCAGGTACACCTGGCGCCCGTCCGGGAGGATGTAGACCGAGTCGCCGTTGCAGAGGATCCGCTGCACGCCGTTGTGCGTGGCGGTGACCTCAGGAAGCTCCGGGTTCTCGTGGAACATCGGATCTTGGGTCATCTCGCCGGGCGAGATCGTCGTGTACATGCGGGTGAGGTACGGGTTGGAGATCAGCAGCGACTGGGCGTGCTGACCCGGCGCGACCACCCGATCCTCGAGCGCCTGAGCGAACCCGGGGCCGCTCCATACGTCGAGATCGATCTGATCCTGGTAGCAGCTCAAGCACTCGTAGAACGCGTCGGAATCCACGCCGGCGGGGACCGGCAAGAACTCGTCGAGGATCGGCTGGATCAGCGGATGCGTGGCCGAGCAGCCGTTGCCGAAGTCGAAGTCGCAGAAGAACAGGTTCTGCCGCGTGAGCTCGTCGATGACGTTGATCGGGTCGATCGCCTCGAACGCGGGGCTGCTCCACGCGGAGCTGTACACCCCGCCGCGCGGCACCGTATCGCTGCTGCCCGCGTACTCGGTCACGAACGCGCGGCCCGAGGCCTCCTCGGCATCGACCGCCTTGGTGATGATGTCCTTGTAGTTGGCCGCGAGGTTGCCCTGCGTCCAGTCGATCTTCACCTCGTTGATGAGCACGTGCCGGTAGTTCTGCGGCACGGTGCGCGCGGCCCCCAAGAAGAAGCTGCGCACGTCCATGTCCTCGACCGCCGCGATGCGGGTGAGTCGCAGCGGGATGCAGGGCTCGTCGCCGAGGAAGCGCAGGACGATCGGATGGATCTCGTCGATGCCCACGCCGCCGGTGAGCTTGACCGCGCCGAACAGGTGGCCCTCGTCGAGGTAGGCCTGAAGGATCGGCTCGGCCTCTGGGTCTTGCTGGTAGCCGTTGTCATCGAGCCACGTGATCACCTCGGCCGCAGTGCCGCCTTGGAGCACGGTGATCTCGTAGGCCCCGACCGTCTCCTGCAGCAGGATCTGAGGGCCGTCGCCGCCGTCGTCGCCGGCGCCACCCGTGCCGCCTTCGCCGTCCCCGCCCGCGCTCGAATTGCCGTCGCCCGGGGGGAAGCCCCCGTTGTTGTCGACGTTGCAATCGTCGGGCATGGTCTGCACGAAGTAGGTGGGCACCGAGCCGGCCAGCAGCGCCTGGAACAGCGGCTCCGAGCCCACGGAGAACTCGGGCAGCGATTGCAGCGGGATCACCCAGCCAAAGTTCTGGGCCTCGCCTTGATATTGGATCTGGATGTGCGCCTCGATGTAGTCGCCATCGCGCACGAACAGGATGTTCTCGCCCGACTGATCGACGGGCATGGGCTGCGGCCCGCCATCACAGAACGTTCCGCCACACGCCTCTACCGTCTGGGGGGTCCACGCCACCCAACCAAAGGCAACCGAGGCACCAAGCGCACACACCAATGAACTGCGTTTCATCTAGCCAAGCTCCACTAATGAAGGTCAATGACCCCGCTGACCACGAAGCGTGGGCGGCGGGAGGCCGAAAGCCGACCGACGGCGATGGTAGCACCCTCCACGCCTAGAGCACGGATCCCTGGGGGAATCCCGCATGAAGCCCTACACACTGCGTTTCGATCGCGTCCTGCAAAATGCGCATGTTCCGCGACCCACGCTGTGTATCCTCCCCCGCGATGAACGACCGCGCCTTCGTTGCCGTGCGCGTAGCGGTGCTGACGATCTCGGACACCCGCACGCTCGAGACCGACACTTCGGGCGCCACCGCCGTCGAGCGCCTCGAGAGCGCGGGCCACGTGATCGCGGCGCGGCGCATCGTGCCCGACGAGCTCGAGCAGATCCGTGAGGCGCTGCGAGCCTTCATCGCCGACCCCGAGGTCGAGGTGGTGATCGCGACCGGAGGCACTGGGGTCACCCCGCGCGACGTGACCCCCGAGGCCCTCGCGCCGCTCGTGACCAAGCCCATCCCCGGGTTCGGCGAGCTGTTCCGCTGGCTGAGCTTTCGCGAGATCGGAACCTCCACGATCCAGAGCCGCGCCGAGGCGGCGCTGTGCGACACGACCTACGTGTTCTTGCTGCCCGGCTCGACCGGGGCGGTGCGCACGGCGATGGACCAGATCCTGCTGTCGCAGCTCGACATCCGCCACCGGCCCTGCAACTTCGTGGAGCTACTGCCGCGCATTCGCGGCGAGCGTCCGTGACCGCGCCCACCCGACTGCACTCGCCCGACTGCACTCGCCCGACTGCGACTGCACTCGATGGATCCGCTCAGGCGATCCGCTGACCGCTGACCAGATCGTAGACGAAGCCTGGCAGCGCGATGCGAAAGCCCAGGCCCTCGGCGCGAGCTCGATGGGTCTCGAGATCGTCTTCGTGGTGCATGAGCACGATCTTGCGACGGATCGGCTCGGGCAGGGCCTCGAGCGCCTGAAACGACCCGTGCACCTGGCCGGGGTACTCGGTGAACGTGCAGTCGTGGAAGAACACGGTCGTGCGCGGCTCGAGCTCGGCCAGCAGGTTGGGCATGACGGTGACGTCGCCGCTCCACCACGCGATGCGATCGTCGTCCTCGCTCGCGCCGACGTGGATCTCGAGCGAGGTGGAGGGCTTGCCCGGCACGTGCTCGGTGTCGCGAGCCGCCAGCCGCAGGCCGCCCACCGAGAAGTGCTCGGCCCGTGACCACGGCATCGCGGCGGGTGGCTCGACGAGCGAGGGCTCGATGATCTCGAAGTAGGTCTCGAGGCGACCCGACGTGGGCGCCTCGGGGGGCGGCACGTAGCGCAGCGCGGCGGACATCGTCTGCCACACCTCTTCGCGCACCGCTCGATGGCACACGAGCTTGGGGCGAGGCCCGCCCTCGCGCACCGAGTCGACCCCGCGCGCGCCGTGGAAGTAGCGCGAGAACGCGAAGTCCTCGAGACCGAACGTGTGATCGCCGTGCACGTGGGTCATGATCTGACCCTCGATGTCGTGCCACGAGACGCCAGCCGCGTGCAGCTGATCGGGCGCTTGGCGGCCGCAGTCGATCAGCCACTGGTGCCCGTTGCGCAGCGTGACACCAGAGCACGTGGTCCCGTACTTGCGGGAGAACGCACCGCCCGCGCCGTAGAAGCGCAGGGTCATGCTGGGAGGGGAAGCGCTCACCGTCGGATCCGAAGCGAGGGCCGGCCGACGGGTGGCTGACCCCTCACGCCTTCGGAACGTAGCGCATCCGGTACCCCTTGCGCACGTAAACCCCGAACGTGGCGCCAGAACGGGTGCGCAGCCGTCGCGCAGGGGAACGGGAGGCCTCGCCCGAGGTGGTCTCCCGGGCCGCTTGCGGATCTGGAGGCCAAGATCTGGGGCCGATCGACCGCCGGGGCCAGGCGGGTCACACCCCGCGGGCGGCGGAACGACGGCGCCACCACAACACCAGGCTGATCGTGTTGGCCCCGGTGATCGCGAGCACCAGCAGCCACAAGATCCCGGCCTGGAGCTGCGAGGACGGGTCCTCGCCCACCGCGACGACGAATCCGTCGGGGTCGACGGCGATCACGCGATCGAGGCGGACCGAGCTCAGCTGCGCGAGCGGCAGGCGCAGCTGCTCGGTGCGCGGGTACTCGACCAAGCGATCGCCCCTGACCTCGTAGCCAGGGCTGGTGGTGTTGTTGCCGTAGGGAAACACGATCGCTTCGCCGTCGACCGCGACGTCGCCCACCGCCATGCCGTAGCTCGCGGGGAGGCCGAGCACGAACGCGCCGACCTTGGGATCGCTGCTGCTCGCGGCATTCGGCACCCCCGCGTTGAGGGTGCTCTGCGCCGCGGTCCGCTGATCCGCCGGGATCCGCACGACGAAGCGAAAGAAGGTATCGGTCGGCGGCAGCTGAACGTACGGGTGACCGAGAGCCGCCACCGCCTGCTCGGCCGCCGCGGCGTCGGAGAACGAGCTGACGCCGAGCTGCACGCGGGCATCGGGACCCTCGAACGACAGCCACAGCTCGTCGCGCGGACCGACGTTCACGACGCCCCCTCCCGCGCGCGGCAGCGCAGTGCTCCCCAGCGCCGCGATCACGCCCTTGGGGTCGAGCTCGATCGAAGTGGTGATGCGCTCGGTGGCGTAGAAATCGGCGAGCCACTCGAACGCCCGATCCTCGCCCAGGCGCCGCAGGCGGCCCACGTAGCGGCCCTCGAAGTTGTTGGTGACCTCTTGGTCCTTGGGGCGAGGCACGGCCGCGAACAGGCTGCCCTCGCCCTCGGTCACGCGCAGGTAGCCGACGTAGCGCTCCTTGGTGCTCAGGCGCGTGGCGTGCTGAACATCGGGCGTGCCCTCGAGCGCCACGTAGTGATCGGCGTAGGGCTCGAGCGTGCGCCCATCTTGCAGCAGCGTGGCCGCTTGACCGAGCGCCAGCGGCTCGGACGAGCGCAGCCAGTAGCGGAAGTCGGCGAACATCGTCGCGAGCATGTAGGTGCCGAAGGCCACGACGAGCACCGAGATGAACGGGGAGCGACGCTGTCGGTTCTTGGCCAGCACCGCCGCGTCCTCGGCTTCGGCCTCGGCCGCCTCCGCGGCGTCGGCCGGGCGCCGCAGCCGAGCCATCACCCCATCGACCCCACCGGCATCGAGGTCGGCCATGTCGAGCGCATCCTCCTCGCCCTCGTCGCCATCGCCTTCGCCATCGCCATCGCCATCGCCGCCCTCTTCGGCCGCGAGGGCCTCGAGATCGACCTCGCCCGCGCCAGGCGCATCGGTCGTAGCCTCCGCGAGGTCGCCGTGGGCATCGCCAGTGGAGGGCACTTGCGCGCCCGAGGGCTCGTGTTGCTCGTCGGGGACCGAGCCCGCATCGTCTCGCTCGTTGGTCACGGTTGCCTCGCCATTACCTACCACGGTGCTCGCCGGGCTTCGGGTCGCATTCGACGGGTCAGGGACCGCAACCGCTGAAGAAGGTTCCCGCGGCGATCCAGCCCCCGCCAACGACGAGGCGCGGGCAACGCACACATGCTCCCGTTCCCGCGACGACGAAGCTGCCGGGCCCGATTCGTTGACAAGCCCTCGATGCCCCGCCCACGATGAAAGACGATGGCCGATGCTTCCGCGATGGTCGGGCCCGAGCGGTCGGGGGGGTCCCCCCTGGTCGTGGCGCCGCCTACTACGGCGACCGGCATCGAGGCTCGCGAGCAGTTCAGCATCTGCGTGTCGCTCTCCCCCGAGGCGCTGTGGGAGCGGCTGCTGGCCCACCCCAAGATCCGGGCGGCCCACGACCCCGCGCCCGAGCCCGCCCCGCCGGAGGGCGCGCCGTTC
Source organism: Nannocystaceae bacterium (assembly GCA_041600735.1). GTDB lineage: Bacteria > Myxococcota_A > Polyangia > Nannocystales > Nannocystaceae > Paraliomyxa. The sequence goes on along the minus strand of JBFIJN010000097.1, from coordinate 15,441 downwards.
CTGGCCGCCAAGCAGTCGCGCTGCGAGCTGCGGCTGCGACACTGGGCCGGCCCCGCCGATGCGGTCTCCCCCGTCGTCGTGATGGAGCTGGGCCCCGACGGCCAGGGCGGCACCCGGGTGCGCGGGCGCTTCGAGAATCGCAATCTCCAGCGTCACCTCGTCGACCTGCCGCGCCTGCGCGGCGGCGGTGGTCTGTGGATCGCGGCCGGCGTGGGTGCCACCGTCGTGTCGATGGCGTTGCTCGCCTCGGCGCTCATCGGGAGCCCCGCGAGCCTGGTGTTCTCGGTGCTGGTGCTGTTGTTCTTCTTCACGATCCCGACCGCGCTGGTGTTCGTGCCGGGCTTGCTGATCTGGAACGCCGAGGGGCGCAAGCTGTTCGTCGCGCCGCTGTGGGAGGTGATCGGCGAGCTCATGATCCCGATCGCGCAGCCCAACGTCGCCAACCAGCGGCCGTTCCGCGGAACGGCGCTCGAAGGGCCGCAGCCGCCCGCGCTGGAGGCCCGCCGGGCCCCGCCGTGAGCTACGCCGAGGCTGCTATGCTGCCGCCGCCGCGAGGGGAGCGGTGCGGTGGTCATGTTCTACGTGGGTCTCGGCCTCTATGCCCTCAACCTCGCGGTGGGCCTCGCCGCTCAGCGAGGGCTACGGCTGGGCCGCTGGCACCACGTGCTCTACGCGCTAGTCTTCGCCGCAGCGATCGCGGCCGCGATCGTGGCGTTCCACCCGGCACTGTTGCTCACCTTGGTCGCGCTCGCCGTCATGCCGCGGCTGCGGCCGCACACCCCGTGGCATCCCCTGGCGGCGGTCGTGGGCGCGGCCGGCTACGCGGGCGCGCTGCTCATCGGCCCGTGATCGAGACCAAGGACGAAGGCGAACATGGAGCTGCGTGATGCGATCTTGCGACGCTCGACCACGAATGGGCACTTCAGGCCCGACCCGGTGAGCCTCGAGCACCAACACCGGTTGATGGAGGCGGCCTCGCGCGCCCCGAGCCACTTCAACAGCCAGCCCTGGCGCTTCGTGCTGATCACCGACGATGCGCTGCGAGCCAAGGTCGCGGAGATCGCCGGTCGCACCATGGAGGGGCTGATGGCGGGCGGCAAGTTCTTCACCCGCTATCGCCGGTACTTTCGCTTCACGGCGGCCGAGATGCAGGAGCGACGCGACGGGATCTTCATCGATCAGCTGCCCAAGGCGCTGCGCCCGTTCATCGAGCACGTGTTCAGCGCTACCGGGCAGAAGGTGGTGAACATGTTGCGGGTGCCCAAGACGCTCGGGCGCGACAACGCGGCGCTCGTGGGCGGCAGCCCGCTGCTGCTCGCGGTGCTGCTCACCAAGGAGGAGTACCTCCCCGGCGAGCTCTCGGGGCTCTACAGCCTGCTCGGGCTGGGCATGGCGATCGAGAACATCTGGCTGACCACGGTGGACCTCGGCATGGGCATCCAGTTCATCTCGACGCCGATGGAGTTCCCCGACGCATGGTCCGAGCTGGGCGGATTGTTGGAGGTGCCTCCCGACCTCGAGCTCGTCGCGATGTATCGGCTGGGGTACCTGCCTCCCGAGAAGATACGGCCGGCCATCGACTGGAGCTCGGCGCACCGCAAGCGACTGTCGCAGTACGTGTTTCGCAACACCTGCACCACACCGGAGCAAGACCCCGAGGGTACGCCTTGAGCGAGGCGCCGAGGATTCGCTCGGTCGCGACCGCCGTGCCCGCGCACGTGCTGCCGCAGGCCGAGCTGCGAGGGTTTGCCGAGCGTTTCTTCGCCCACGACTTCCCCGCGCTGCCGCGGTTGCTGCGGGTGTTCGACCATGCAGGCGTCGAGCGGCGGCAGCTCGTGCGACCGCAGGCCTGGTACGAGCGCCCGCGGGGGTTTCCCGAGAAGAACGCGGTGTACGTAGAGGAGGCGCTGGCGCTGAGCGAGCGAGCCGCGAGCGCGGCGATCGAGCGCGCCAGCGTGCGCCTCGAGGAGCTCGCGGCGGTGGTGTTCGTGTCGAGCACCGGGGTGGCGACCCCCAGCCTCGACAGCGTGTTGGTGCAGCGCTTGGGGCTGTCGCGATCGATCGCTCGCGTGCCGCTGTGGGGCCTCGGGTGCGCGGGCGGGGCCGCTGGCGTCGCGCGTGCCGCTGCGCTCGCGCGCGGGCTGGGGCGCGCGGTCCTGCTCGTCACCGTCGAGATCTGCAGCGTGACCTTCGTTCACGAGGACCGCAGCCGCTCGAACCTGGTGGCCACCGCGCTGTTCGGCGACGGAGCTGCGGCCGCGGTGATCGGGGGTGGCGGCGAGGGACCGACGGTGCTGGGCGGCTTCAGCCACTTGGTGGACGACAGCGCCGATGTGATGGGCTGGACGGTGCGCGAGACCGGACTCGAGGTGCGCTTCGCCCGTAGCATCCCCGCGATCGTGCGCGAGCACGTGCCCCCGGTGGTCGCTGCGGCGCTCGCCGAGCACGAGCTCACGCGTGATCGGGTGGCCGACTGGGTGCTGCATCCGGGCGGGGCCAAGGTGCTCGCGGCCTACGAAGAAGCGCTCGGCCTGACCCCCCGCGAGCTCGAGCACGCGCTCGCCGTCCTGCGCGACCACGGCAACATGTCCAGCCCCACGGTGATGTTCGTGCTCGAGCGCTGGATGCAGTCCGCGGCGCCCAGCGGGGGCCCCGCGCTGCTGATGAGCCTCGGTCCCGGCTTTTGTGTCGAGGGTGCGGTGCTGCGATGGTGAGCCCGGCGCTCGGCCTGATGATCGGGCTGTGGGTGGCGATCATCGCCCAGCGGATCGTGGAGCTCCGCATCGCCAAGCGCAACGAGGCGTGGGCGCGCTCGCGAGGGGCGGTCGAGCGAGGTGCCCGGCACTACCCGCTGTTCTTCGTGCTGCACACCGCGTGGCTGCTCGCGTGGCCGCTCGAAGCCTGGCGGCAGGGACCGGGCCTCGCGCAGGGGTGGATGCTGGCGCTCGCCGGCTTCGTGATCGCCCAGGCGCTGCGGTACTGGGCGATCGTCACGCTGGGGCGGCGATGGAACACGAGGATCCTGGTGCTGCCAGGGTCGGAGAGGATCCGCCGCGGGCCCTATCGGTGGATCTCTCATCCGAATTACGTCGCCGTGATCATCGAGCTGGCCGCCGTGCCGCTGGTGTTCGGCGCGTGGTGGACCGCCGCCGTGGTGGGCGCGCTGAACCTCGCGCTGTTGCTCGGGGTGCGAATCCCCGCGGAGGCCGCGGCGCTAGCCCAGGCCGAGCCGCACGCAACGGCGCGATAGCGGGCCGAATTGGGTCTTTACGCCGCATTGACCAATACGCGGGAGTGCGGGAACGTCGGAGGCAACCGTGATCAAGCGTTTCGATGTCGAGCAGTTCCTCACGTTGACGATGGTGCTGGCGGCCGCGGGGGCGGTCGGGGTCGGCGTCTACGTCAGCCAGAGCGACGAGCCAGAGGCAGAGACGAAGGAGCCCGTGTCGCAGGTGGAAGAAGAATTTCCTCAGGCCGAGCCCGAGGTCGTGGCGCCCCCGCCTCCGGCTCCAGCCGCGACCCCGGAGCCGCTCACCCCGATCCCCGCGCTGGATGCTGCTTCCGAGGAGCTCGACGATGCGCCCGGGCCCCAAGTCGAGAGCATGAATTGGTGAGCGCTCGCGCGCTCTGCGGAGCCCGACGAGTCTGCCATCGGATGAGCCCGAGCAGCGCGAGCATCCCTAGCCACCCGCCCAGCGGGCTGCGGCCGGGGTGCTCGCGGTTCACCGTGCACGTGCAGCCACCGTCGTCATCGAGCCCCACGAACGGACCGCCGTCGGTCTCCCCGGTGCTCGTCAGTGGGCCGGTGGTGGTGCCGATCGTGGCCGCCCCGGTCTCCGCGGAGCCCGAGCTGGTGCCCTCGTCGAGATCGATCCCACCGCTCGACGCGGCCGCTCCGCTGCTGCCGGTCGAGTCGGCGCTCACGGGTCCGGTGGATCCGCCGCCGCTGCTCTCCTCGCCGGTAGTCGTGGCCCCGATCGTGCACGCGTTGGTGCAGCCGTCGGCATCATCGTCGTTGCCGTCGTCGCACTCCTCGCGCCCCACGAACACGTAGCCGTCGCCGCAGCTGGCAACGAGGCAGCTCCCGGGGCACGCATCGCCGTCGTCGCCGTTGGCATCGTCGCACTCCTCGACCCCCTCCCAGACGAGGCCATCGCCGCACGTGGCCGCGATGCAGCCGCTGATGCACGCATTGGTGTCGAGCTGGTCGCCGTCGTCACACTCCTCGTGGCCGGCCCACACGAAGCCATCGCCGCAGTGGGCGACCATGCACGTCCCCGGGCAATCGTCGGTATCGTCGCCATCGGCGTCGTCACACGCTTCGACGCCGGCCCACAGGTATCCATCGCCGCAGGTGGCCGCGATGCAGCCGGCCACACATGCGTCGGTGTTGGCCATGTTGCCGTCATCGCACTCCTCCATGCCCGCGAACACGTAGCCGTCGCCGCAGCTGGCGATCATGCAGTTGCCGGGGCAGGCGTCGCTGTCGTCGCCGTTCCCGTCGTCACACTGCTCGCCGCCGTCGAGCAGCGCGTTGCCGCAGCAGCTGACCGGGAGCCGCACCATCGCGGGCACGGGGCCGCCCCCGCCCATGTCGTCGATGTCGACCTCGACGTAGAGACTACCGGCGTCGGTCAGCGCGTGGGCATTGGTGACGTTGGTGGCGTTGAGATCGGTGACGAGCGCATCGCCAACACCGTCGCCATCGAAGTCGAGGAAGTCCACGCCGGTGGTGAGCACGGCGAGCGAGCTGCCCTGGAGGTCGGCGACGTTGCACGCGTAGAACACGGTCTCCACGGTATTTCCCGCGTAGGCCCAGGCGTGGGTGAAGCGCCCGGTGTCGTCGAGCGAGATGAAGCGCACCGTGGCCGTGGTGGTCAGCGCCACGCCGTCGATCACATCGCCCTCGCGCACCGCGATCATGCCGTTCACGGCCACGAACTCGTCCGTGGCAAGGTTGCCGTTCGTGTCGCCAGAGAAGGCGTAGGTGCCCTGATCGTTGATCGCGACGAGATCGAAGTTGTCCCAGTTGTCACCGGTGCCGTTGGGGCTGTTCTCCTGGTGGTAGAGCGCCCCGTCGACATAGATGTGCTCGTCGTTGACGGTGCTGCCGGTGCTCATGACCAACACCATCACGAGATGCGCGCCGTCGTCGGACACGTGGTAGTCGAAGTCGAGACCCGCGGGGCTGGTGATGGCGAGGCCGCCGACCATGTCGCCCGTGGCCCGCACCACCTGGATGTCGGCCGGTGAGGCGGTCGGGCTGCGGTAGAGCACTCGCTGCTGGGTCGCCGGGCCGCCGCTGGTGTTGAGACCTGCGAGCCAGTACGCAGTGCCAGACTCGACCATCGTCGGGCGGCTGTGGAACGTGGTGGTGACCCCCATGGGGTAGGCCGGCGCCTGGACCCCCCCGAGCGCAAGCAGGCCGTTGTGGGTCCACACCGCCTCTGCGCCGTCGACCGTGGGGCCGTAGATGAACCCGCCCGCCGCGGTGGCCCCCATCGAAGACTCGGTGCCCACGACCATCGACCCGAGCGCGTTGCTGCCGAGCCACACCACTTGATCGCGAATGAACACGTAGGCATCGCCGCCGACGAGCACCCCGGTGAACGCCACGCTGCCGTCGGACAGCACGAAGGGTGGTTGCGTGGAGGCCAGCGCCGCGGCGGCCCCCGCCGGAACGACGCCCGCCCGCGCGACGAGCTGGGCCGGCACGACCGCCGCGACCGCGCTCGCCGAGACCGCCAGCGAAGGCCCCGCCAGCGCCAGCGCCAGGCACCAGCAACCCAAGCGAGGTCGAGCCGCGAGGCGATGGACGACGGCAGAGACGACGGCGCGAACCATGGTCTCGGGAGGATATCCCACGGGGCTGGATCGAGGACGCACGCAGCGCGCGTCGTTTCGCTCGCTCGCGCGATGCAGAGCGCGCTGGGGCGCGCGCCCGAGCGCTTTCGATCCGCGAGCGCGGCCGTTTCCGCTAGCGCCGCTGCGGTGCGTCGGGAACGAGCGAAACGGTGAGCGTCTTGCCTTCGCGCAGCACCACGACCGGGACGGCCGCGCCGGGCTCGAGCACCGCGAACGCGGCCATGTAGTCGTCGAGGTTGTGGACCTCGCGCGGGCCGATCTTCTGGATCACATCGCCCTTCTGGATCCCGGCGTTCGCCGCCGCCCCGCCGTCGCGCACGCCGCTGAGTCGCACACCATCGACCTTGGCGCCGTAGTCGGGGATCGTGCCGAGCGACACGCGAAAGGCACCACGCGTCGGCGCGGCGCGAGCCACCTTGATGTAGTCGGGCTTCATCCCCTGGGTGGAGACCGTGTGCACCACTCGCAGCGCGATGTCAGCCACCGTGGCGGTGCCGGCGAAGTTGATCTTGTCGATGTCATCGCTGGGCTTGTGATAGTCGCCGTGCGTCCCGGTGAAGAAGTGCAGCACGGGCAGGCCGGCCTCGTAGAAGCTGGTCTGGTCCGACGCGCCGTAGCCATCCTCGGAGGTGCGGATCTCCTGCGAGCCGCGCGAGCGCTCCACGAGCTCGGGCCAGATCGACGAGGTTCCCATGCCGGAGACCACGAGCCCCTGCTCGGCGCCGAGGCGCCCCACCATGTCGAAGTTGAGCATGGCCAGCATGCGCCTGCGGAGCGCCGGATCGAGGTGCTCCACGTAGTGCTTGGAGCCGAGCAGCCCCATCTCCTCGGCCCCGAACGCCACGAAGTGCAGCGTGTAGGGCCGCTCCGCGACGGGTAGCGCCCCGAGCACGCGCGCCAGCTCGAGGACCACGGCCACGCCCGAAGCGTTGTCGTCGGCACCGTTGTGGATCGCCTCGACCCCCGGCGCGAGCGAGCTCGACGTGCCCTCGCCGAGGTGATCCATGTGCGCGCCAACGACCAGCACCGGGCCACCTTCGCGGCCCGGCAGCACCCCCGAGACATTGACGGTGCTGAGCACGATCGGCTCGATGGGGGTGAAGATCGTGCCCTTGGCCTTGCTGCGCCGGCCCAGCTTCACCGCCGCTGGCGCCTTGGCCTCGAACGCGCCGAGCAGCGCCGCGCTGCCCGGCTTGCCCACCCACAGCGCCGGGATCCCGAGATCGTTGGCCTCACCGTGGTTGGGGTACGGCACCTCGGCCGCGGGCTCCCACAGGATGAAGCCCACCGCACCATGGTCGCGCGCGGCGATCAGCTTGGACTGCGGGCGCGTGACCGCGGGCGAGAGGTGCGGGTCATCGGAGGGGCCGCCACCGATCGCGACCACGATGCTCCCCGCGACGGCGGACTCGAGTCCTTTGTAGTCGCCGGTGCCCTTGCCCTCGGGCGCGATGCCGTAGCCGACGAACACGAGGCGCGCGGCCACGGGGTTCGCGGTGGCGCCGCTCCACGGGACGATCCCATGCGGCACCGATTGCTTGCCCAGCGTGAGCGAGGGCTCGCCGGTCGGGCGCACGCCGTCGGTCACGTCGAACGGCTGGCGGTAGCCGTCGCCAAAGGCCGGGCGCAGCCCCGCGCGCTTCATCTCGGCCTCGACATAGTCTTGCACCCGGCGGTCGGCGTCGGTGCCGGGCGGGCGGCCCAGCTGCGCATCGTCGGCGAGGAACTCCACGTGGGCGCGCAGGCGAGCCACGTCGGCCTCGAGCACCACGGGCTCGGGCTCGACCCTCACCGGCGCAGTGACCGGTGCCGGCTCGGGGCTCACCGTCGGCGCGGGCGCGGGGCACCCGAACGAGACGAGCAGCATGGCGAGGGCGAGGGGCTGGCGCATGGCGGGGAGCGTACCCGCGCCGGCCGGCCTCGTCACCACGCGCTCAGGGTCCGACCTTGGCCACCACGATGTTGCCGTTGCCAACGTCGTCCGGGTCGAACTCGCAGCCCGCGAACACCACGTCTTGATCGGGCGCGATGTCGACCGCGTAGCCCTCGGAGCCGAGCACGTTCACGCCGCCGTAGTCGGTGGAGCCGAGCACGACCCCGCTCGGGGTCAGCCGCGTCACGCGAAGGTTGGGCAGGCCGCCGCCCACGATCATCGTGCTCACCACCACGGTGGCGTCGCCTGCGTCGACGGCGATGCCGCGCCCAACATCGGGTCCATCGCCCGGGCCATCGAAGACCTGCGCCCACAGCTCGGCTCCCGCGACGTCATAGCCGGCGATCCACAGATCGGTGTCCTCGCTGCCCACGCGCTGGCTGCCCGTCACCACCACGGTCCCGTCGGAGCGCGCGGCCACGGCGTTGCCGATGTTGCCGTTGGGCGAGCCTGCGTTGAACGTCTGCGTCCACACCTCGTTACCGCTCGCGGACAGCCGCCGCACCCAGATCGCCCGGCCGCCGTCCGCCTGCGTCTCCCAGCCGCTGACCACCAGGTCACCCCCGGGCAGCTCGGCCCCGCCGCGCCCGCTATCGAGAGCCGCGGCTGCGCCCGCGTAGGTCGTCGTCCACGCCGCCACGCCATCGGCATCGTACTTGCGCACCCAGACGTCGGAGTCCTGCTGCGCCACGACCTCCTCGCCCACCACCAGCACCCCGCCGTCCGCGGTGGCCACGACCGCATAGGCCTGATCGTCGCTGCCGCTGTACGGATTGTTGTAGGTCTGGGTCCAGAGCTCGCCGCCCTCGGGGTCGAGCTTGCGCACCACGATGTTGCGGCCCTCGAGCGGGGCGTCGGCGGTGATGAAGCCCGCCACGAAGATCGAGTCGTCGTCGCCCACCGCCACCGCGCGGTAGCGATCGTCGCCGAAGGCCTCATCGCCGCCCACCGTCCACAGCGGGTTGCCATCGAGCCCGAGCTTGCGGACCCACAGATCCTCGCCTTGCATCGCCGTGCTCACGAACCCCGCGGCGACCACATTGCCCTCGCTGTCCGCGGCCACACCTTCGGCGCAATCGACCCCCGCCCCGCCATCGAAGGTCACCGCCCAGCGCACCTGCCCCGAGGGCGTGCAGTCGGCGTTGCAGCCGTCGCCGTTGGTGCGGTTGCCGTCGTCGCACGCTTCGAAGCCGTCGATCACCCCGTTGCCGCACGGGTCGTTCGGATCACCGGTCTCGTCGGCCGCGGTGCCGCTGCTCGACTCCACGCTCGTGCCCGAGCCCGGCTCGGTTCCCGCGGCGCCCCCGTCGTCCCCGCAGCTGCTCGCCACCGCCACGATCAAGGCCGCTGTCCCCCACCCCGTCCCGGTCCGCATCGGGCGCAAGGCTATCAGACCGCCGGGCCCGCGCCGAAGGCCTCGATGCGCGCCCGCAGGTCCTGCGGCCAGGGCACCGCCCGTGCATGGGTGGGGCTCGCCGCGTCGAGATCCATGAGGGCGCACACCGTGCGCCCCGTGAGGCGGAGCTCCGCCTCCCCGCCCGGCGATTCCGGCACCACCCGGTAGCCGAGCTCTAGCGACGTGCGCCCCAGCCCGAGCACGCGCAGCTCCACCACCAACGCCTCGCCCAGCCGGCACGGCAAGCGAAAGTCGGCCTCCGTGTGCACCGACGGCAAGCCCAGCCGCCGCCCCATGATGAGCGTGTCGTAGGGCACGTGCAGCGAGTCGTCGAACCAGCGCTCCATCGCATCGTGGAACTTCTCGAAGAAGCGGGGGAAGTACACCAGCCCCGCCGGATCGCAGTCGCCCCAGCGCACGTGGAACGCGTGGAGATACACCCCTCTCACAGGCTCTGGGCGGTCGTGGCCGGGCACCGCAGGGAGTGTATGCTCCGCCGATGGCACTGGTCGAGTACACCACCCGCGACGGGCTCGCGCTGCTCCAGCTGCACGCGCCGCCCGCCAATTGCTACTCGTACGAGATGATGAAGGCGCTCGACGCCGCGATCTTGGACGCGCGCTTCGATCCCGACGTGCACGTGATCGTGCTCAGCGGCGCGGGGGAGAAATTCTTCTGCGCCGGGGCCGACATCACGATGCTGCGGCAGGCCGATCCATACTGGAAGTACAACTTCTGCCTGCACGCCAACGAGACGCTGATGCGGCTCGAGCAGACGCCCAAGCTGGTGATCGCCGCGATCGACGGGCACTGCGTGGGCGGTGGGCTCGAGGTTGCCCTCGCCGCGGATATTCGCGTGGCGAGGAAGGGCTCGGGCAAGTGTGGCCTGCCGGAGGTGAAGCTGGGGGTGCTGCCGGGGACGGGTGGTACGCAGCGGCTGGTGCGGATGCTGGGCAAGTCGCGGGCGATCGAGCTGATGGCCGGCGGGGACACGTTTGATTTCGAACGCGCGGCCGAGCTCGGGCTGGTGAATCAGGTGTGGGAGGCCGGTGATCACGCTGCGTTCATGGTGATGGCGCAGGAGTACGCGCGGAAGTTCGTGCCGCCCACCACGGCCGCGCGGGCGGTGGGGTTGATCAAGCGCGCGTGTCAGAGTGGCGCGGAGGTTGGGCTGGGTGAGGGGCTGGCGCTGGAGCGGGAGCTGCAGCAGCGGTTGTTCGAAGGGGATGACGCGCGCGAGGGGCTGGCGGCGTATCTCGAGAAGCGCCCCGCGGCGTTCACGGGGCGGTAGCTCGGGCGGGCGACGAGGCCCCATGCAGGGCCTCGACCCGCCGCGCCTCCGCGTCAGATTCCGCCGTAGGGCTCCCAGCTCGGCCCGCCGTCGAGCCACCAGGCCTCCTTGTCCTCCCAGCACCAGGTGTGGATCTGGACATTGCTGTTGATGGCCCACTCGGCGCACCAGACGGGATGGCCGTCTCGAGTGGCGTCGAAGTAGACGAGGTAGGCATCTCCGGCGGCGGGAGGGGCATACAGCGAGCGCGGGAGGATCGCGGCCAGTACGTAGAAGGCCATGACCGCCTCGCCACCGAACACTGCGATCATGCCGTCGATCCCTCCGCCCATGCACGCGAGCATGTTCTCCGGCTCGCTCTTGCAGATCGCGTCCATCAGCAAGTAGGGCGGGTCGTCATTGTCGATGAACACCCCGGTGGGCGTCACGGTGGGGGTGGTCAGCGAGCTCCAGGCCGGCCAGGCCAGCTCCCCGGGGGCGGGCGAAGGCTTGTCGGCTTCCACGTACGTGGTCAGGCCATCGTAGGGCTCGGGCACCTCCCCTCCCATGACCTGGAGGTTGCGAAAATCGACGTCCTCGAGCGCTTCGGCGAACAGGCCCACCTGCCCGCCATCGTGCGCGGGGAACGGCTCTTCGTAGACGAGCTCTTCGCCATCGACGGTGATCCGATGCTGGCGCGGGCCCGGAAAGTCCACATGCTCGACCTCGAGCGTGTGCCAGTACGAGAAGGGCCGCGCGGACACCACCCACGATAGATCGGGCCGCTCGATCGCCTTGCGGCGGCTGCCGTCCTTCACCACGGTCAGCTCGACTCCCTTGGCTCCCGCGCTCAGGCGATAGTAGTTGTCGTCGTCCTGGTACCCGTAGATGAGCCCCATGCTGCCGTCGGCATTGGCGTCCCACCCTTGCCGAAATTCGACCGCGATCCTGGTCGGGTAGTTCATGCCGTGGGAGGTATCGAGCTCGAAGCGAGGGGGCGCCAGCATGTTGACCCCTCGCTGATTCTTCCACTGAGTGCTGTTGGCATCGAGGCTGAGCGCCGCTCCGCTCCAGTTCATGATGTCGGTGCTCTGGTCGTAGTCGACGATCCACGCGCCATCGTCGACTTCGGTGTGCCGCGCCCACGTCCGGTGCCCGGCCTCGAGATCACCGTGCCAGCGGTAGCTCCACCGCGCGAGGGTCTGCGACGAGATCACATGGTCGTAGATGCGAACATCGGACAGCGAGGCGTTCAGGTGGCTGTGCTCCGGCATCGAGAAGTAGTGGCCGATGCCCAGCGGCATGGTGGAGCCCATCATCAGCCCCCCGACCGGGCCTTGGTCGGAGGCCATGACCCGCCCGTCGACCATCAGGCGCAATCGACCCGTCTCGGCGTCGTAGGAGGCCGTCAACGTGCGGGAGTAGGCGTTGTCGTCGCCCAGCCCCGCGAGGTCTGCGGTGGCGGCGAGATGGACGTAACCTTCCAGGGTGACCCTGGCGGTAGCCGAGGTCCCGTCCAGGAACAGGTCATAGCCGCCGCCCTGGCTGAGGTTGGCGATGATCCACTCCGGGCCGTCGGTTGGAATCGACCACGCTCGCTGGACTCGACCGCCAAAGGTGATCGCCTCCTTGGGCTCGAGCCCTGCGTCATCGGAGACATACACGCCCATGCCGGGCCCGAAGATGCGGTCGATGCGTTTGGGCTCCCCGAGGTCGTACTGACAGCTCTCCAAGCTCCAGGGATCGCCGCAGAGCCCGACCCCTGCTTCGAGCGTGCAGCTGGGGAACGCGGTGGTGTCGACCTCCGTCTCGGTGGGGACCTCGCCGAAGTTGCCGTAGAAGCAGTCGAGCAACGGCCACGAGCCGAGCAGGCCGGGCTCGGGGACCAGGGCATTCGTTGCCCACAGCGTCGACAGCGGCGCGATGCCGGCCGTCTCGCTCTCGATGACCAGTAGCGGCCCCGTCTCCAGCGCCGAGCTCTGCCCACCACCGCCGCGCCCGAGGGTGATGGCCTCCTGCATGATGAGGTCGGACCAGTCCTGGCCCGAGGTGCGCGAGATCATCAGCTCGCCATCGACGTAGAGACGCAGCCGGAACAAGCCATTGTCGGAGAAGTCCACCGCCACCGCGAGCTCGTGCCACTGCCCCTGCGAGGGGGGGTCGACGCTCGCGCTATCCAAGGACGATCCGTGACGGCCCAGCTGCCAGCGGGTGGCCGCGACGTCGTAGGTCACCCGGATCTCCTCGCCCAGCGGCCCGGTCACGCGCAGCCAGTCGAGGTTGGGGCTGAGGCCGTCGAGCTGGCCGTGGACATCCTCGCCCGCGCTGGCCCGCGCCTGGAGGTTGGCCAGCGCCGCATCGTGGTGCCATCGCACCGCGCTCGTGTAGATGACCGTGCGACCGCCCTCGACATCGTGGAGCCGCAGGTCGTCGGCGCTCCACTGTGGCGATGCGGGGTCGATGGACACGGTCCGCGTTCCGTAGCGCGTGACCGCCAGCCCGACCTCATCGGCCTCACCGTGACTCGTGGCGGTGACCCAATAGTTCTCGAGCGGCTCGATGCAGTACGGCTCGTAGTCGACGCAGCAATCGCCGTACTGCTCGCACAGATCATCGCACCAGCAGTCGAGGGCCGGGCCACCGCACAGCCCTTCGCACGAGGCGGCCTCCGCCGTGGCAGGGGCCAGCAGCAAGGTGCCCGCACCGCTCAAGCTGGCGGCAAGCGCCCATGATTTCCAGTTCGTCTTCATCGTCATCGACACACGTCCTTGGCCCAACCCACAGACCTTGGATTAGCGCGAGACCGGGCGCGGCCCCATGAGGGGTCCACCTCAGCGGGAGGGAGGGAACCACCTCAGTGGGTGCTCGGCGTGGACGCGACCGCCACGGGAAGCGCCACCGCGAAGCGGGTCCCCCGACCGGGTGCGCTATCGAGCACCATCTCGCCCCCGAGGGCCTCGACCCGCTCGCGCACGCCCAGCACGCCAAAGCGACCCTCGGGCACCGCGCTGGGGTCGAACCCCGCCCCGTCGTCGGTGACCGTCACCCGCAGCAGCCCATCCCGGCACACGAGCTCCACGTCGACACGCTGGGCCTCGGCGTGGCGGATGACGTTGGTGACCCCCTCTTGCAGCATGCGGAAGGCGGCGATGGCCGTGTCCGCATGGGGCTCGGGTGGCTCGACCTCCGCTTGCAGCTCGATCCGCAGCTCGCAGCGGCGCTCGACGTCGGCGAGCCATGAGCGCACGGCGCCCTCCATGCCCAGGGCATCGAGCTCAGCGGGCTTGAGCGCACGCACCATGCGTTCCTTGGCCTCGAAGAGCCGGTCGATGATCTCGTCGAGGCGAGCGAGGGGAAGGCCGGCCGGTAGCTCACGCTGCATCAGCCGCAGCTCCAGGCGCATCGCGGTGAGCAGCTGGGCCAGCTCGTCGTGGAGGTCCCTCCCGATGCGCTGGCGCTCTTGCTCGCGGCTGCGCTCGAGGTGGTCGGTGAGCCGTCGCAGCCGAGCGGTCCGCTCGGCGACCCGCTGCTCGAGCTCCTGCGCACGCCAGGCCAGCTGCATGCGCTGTTCGAACGCGGTGTGCAGCAGGCGAAAGTGCGAGTGTCCGATGATGGTGGCCATGGTCGCGGTGCCCAGCAGGGTCACCACGACGGTGGGCAAGCCGTCGTAGCCGAGATACCCGGGGTTGGTCCCGAAGTACGCGACCATGGAGCTGCCCGTCGCCAGCGCGGTGATCGAGATCCGCCAGGCCAGCGGCAGACTCAAGGGGAACACCGCCAGCGGGACCACATAGAGCGTGTGAAACCACGCCTCGTCGGGACCGCCGGTGGAGGCGAGCGCTCGGCCGGCGCTGGATGCCAGCAGCATGGCGAACAGGCCCACGCCCGGCTCGATGAGTCGTGGCATGCGTCGCACCACCGGGGCGAGAGCCATCGCCGCGAGCGCCACGCCCACGAGCAGGAGCCTCCAGTTGAAGAAGGCGTCTCGTACCTCGGGTCTGGATCCGAAGAACAGGCGATCGGTCGGCCACAGCAGCAGCCCTCCGGCCCCAAACGCGATGCACATCATGAGGCCGTGGCGCAGGGTCACCAGCCGGGCATAGCGCTCGAAGCTGCCGGCCTCGGTCGGCGCCACCCGGGCCGGGATGGTGCGCCCCAGTCGAGCGCGCAGGGTCGACGCCGTCCCCGCGGGGCTCATGGATCGACCAGCCCGATGCGGATGGCATGTCGCACGAGGTCGGCCACCGAGTGGGCGTCGATCTTGCGCATGATCCGGGTCCGGTGATTGTCGACGGTCTTGGCGCTGATCCCGAGAGCGGCCCCTACCTGGGCGTTCGTGAGCCCCTGGCTCACCAGTCGCAGCACCTCGTGCTCGCGATCGCTGAGCGTGCCCTCGCTCGAGGGGTCGGTGAGCATGCCGCCTGCCAGGGCGGCGCTGATGAAGCGGCGCCCCTCCATCGCCGCCCGGATGGCGTACAGCAGATCATCGAAGGCGTCCTCCTTGAGCACGATCCCGAGCACGCCGTGCTCGATGGCGCGGCGAGCCAGCTCGGGGGCCCGCCGCGCGGTCAGCATCACCACCCGCGTCGTGATCGCATCCTCGGCCTCGATGGCGATCGCGACCTCGAGCCCGCTCTTGCCGGGCATGGACATGTCGAGCACCGCCACGTCGGGCTGCCGCTCGCGGATCTCCGCCAGCGCCGCGTCACCATCGATGCACTCGGCCTCGACCGTCAGATCGGGCTCACCGTCGAGCAAGCGCGACAGGGCCTCGCGCACAAGCTGGTGGTCGTCGGCGATGATCAGTCGAGTAGGAGGATCGCTCATGGTCGGGTAGCCAGCGCCAGCTGCTCGTCAAGCTCGGAAAGCTCGAGGGCGAGCGAGGTTGCGCGAACCTGAGCCACGGTCAGCAGAGCGGTGAGACGAGCGCGGGACATGGGGAGAAGGCCACCATGGCCGAGGGAGCGGTGGCAAGTG
>JBFIJN010000096.1:0-21347 GCA_041600735.1 Nannocystaceae bacterium | reverse complement strand
TGCGCGCGGCCCTCGATCGCGGGCTGCTCGTGGATCGAACCCAGCGCTGGCCCTCGATGCACGAGCTGCTGGACGAGCTCGCGCGGGACCGCTCGCGCGGGCGTCGCAGAGCGCTGATCGGAGTGACCGGCGTCGCCGCGCTGGGGCTACTGGTGGGTGGAGAGCGTCTGTGGCACGCGCGCGCGCTGGCGGGCTGCGAGCGCGAGGGTGCGAGCATCGACGAGACCTGGGACGACCCGGCGCGCGAGCGCGTGCGACGAGGAATGCTCGCCACCGAGCTCGCACGCGCGGCCGACAGCCACGCGCGGATGGTGCCCTGGCTGGACCGCCACACGCAGGCGTGGCGGGAGGCGAGGACCGAGGCGTGCGTCGCGGGCGAGGTCGACGGCACGTGGCCCGCCGCGCGGCTCGGCCCGACGCTCGACTGCTTGGAAGACCAGCGCAGCGAGCTGTCCGCACTCCTCGACGTGCTCGCCGCGGCGGATCGCGAGACCGTGGACCAAGCCGTGATCCTGGCCGCCGACCTCCCGCCGCCCGCGCTGTGCCTGGAGGAGCGCGGCTCGACCCACCTGGCCTCGCCCCCCACGACCGCCGAGGGCCGCACGGAGCACGATGCGCTGCGGGCCGGGCTCGCGCGCGCGGGGGCCCTGTACGCGACCCGTCGCCTGGTGGACGCGCGCGCGCTGCTGGCCGAGCTGCGCCCGCGCGTGGAGGCGACCGGGCCCGGCTCCCTGTACATCCGCCTGCTGCGGCGCGAGGCCGAGCTCGAGGATGCGGAGGGGCACTTCGCGATCGCCGAGACGAAGCAACGCGAAGCGTTCGCGCAGGCGCTCGAGCTCGGCGCGGCGGACCTCGCCGCAGAAGCAGCGGAGCAGCTGACGGGATCCACGGGGCTACGCTTGGGCCGGCCCGCGGAGGGCCTGTGGTGGGCCGACGTCGCGGCGGGCCTGCACCGCCGGCTCGGCCACGAGGACGACGACGTGGGCACGACCGGCCTGCTGCGCAAGCGCGCGGGGCTACGCCAGCTGCGGGGCGAGTTCGCCGAGGCGCTCGTGCTCGCCGAGCGTGCGCTGGCCAGCGACGAAGCCAACCTCGGCCTCGATCATCCCCACGTCGGCTTCGATCTCCAGCGCTTGGCGGTGATCCACATGGACCTCGGCGCCTACGAGACCGCCGAGGGGCTCGCGAGGCGCAGCGTGGAGCAGCTGGAGTCCTCGCTTGGCGCGGGCAACCCGGAGCTCGCCGCGATCCATGATGTGGTCGGCGACATCGCCCGCCAGCTCGGCCGCACCGACGAGGCCCTGCGCGAGCACGAGCGGGCGCTGGCGATCGCCGAGGCTGCGCTGCCCGCCGATCACCCCGATCTCGCGCGCTCGCTCGCCAATCTGGGGCTGGCGCTGCAGCAGCTGGGCCGCGCCGAGCAGGCCCTGCCCCTGCTGCAGCGCGCCATCGCGATCACCGAGCGCGCGCTCGGCTCGGATCACCTCGACCTCGCCAGGCTGCTCGTCAACCTCGGCAATGTTCAGCAGAGCCAAGGAGAGCTCGAGACCGCGCTCGCGACCTACCAGCGCGCCCTCGTGATCGTGGCCGCGACCCTCGGCCCGGATCACCCGACCAAGGGCGTCCTGCTCTCGAACGTGGGCAACACCGAGATGCTGCTGGGGCGCCACCCCCAGGCGGTCGTCCACCTCGAGCAGGCGCTCGCGATCATCGAAGCCTCGCATGGGCTCGAGCACGCGAACGTGGGCATCGTGCTCATCAACCTCGCCAACGCGTACCGCAGGCTCGATCGACTCGACGATGCCGCGGCGAGCGACCGGCGCTCGCTGAAGGTGCTCGAGGCGGCGTTCGGGGGACAGCACCCGGACGTGGCCTATCCGCTGATCGGTCTGGCGCTGACCGAGCTCGAGCTCGAGCGACCCGAGGTCGCGCGGCCCCTCGCGGAGCGAGCGCTCGCGATCCGTACGGCTCAGCCGGTGACCGACCAAGATCTGGGCCTGGCCCAGCTCACCCTGGCGCGGGCGCTGGAGGCCGAGGATCCCGCCCGCGCGCGCGGGCTGGCGCAGCAGGCCCTGATCGCGCTCGAGGGCGAAGAGTCCGAGGCCAGGGCGGCTCGAGACCTCCTCGCTCGGCTCGAGCACGAGGACCGCGGAGGTCCACGCGCTCGCAGCCCGTCGCGCTAGCCGCTCTTGGCCAGGCCGGGCTCGTCGAGCTCGTGGCGACGCAGCCAGCGGGCGAACACCCACGCCTTGATGTCCTCGCGCCCGAGCACGACCCAGGCAAAGGCCGAGGCGGCGACGAGCCCCACCGAGGTGGCGAGCGCGACGAGGCCGTCCGCATCGCGGGGCGCCCAGGCCAGCACGCCCAGCAGGATCCAGGCATCGATGGCCATGCCGAGCGCCGCCGCGCCGCGCAAGAACGCCCGGGTGAGCTCGGTGGCGCGGGCCAGCATCACCAGCACCGCCAGATCGACGAGCAGCGCGCCGAGCTCCAGGGCGGTGGTCATCGGCGAGGGGCGCTCCCCCAGCCCCAGCGAGGCGAGATCCACGAGCAGCTGGGCCGTCAGCGCGAGCAGCAGCCAGCGCAAGGCGCGAGGGACCGGCGGGGACCTCGAGGGCACGGCGGGCTGGGACAGCGCTCGCGGCCCGAGGTTCCCGACCCGGTCCCGCTCGAGGCTACTCGCCGGCGCGCACCAGGCGACCGGGTCGCGCCCCGGTGAGCACGCCCTCGCGCGCGATCACGACGCCGTTCACCAGCGTGGCGCGGTAGCCCTCGGCGTGCTGCATCAGCCTGCGGCCCCCCGCCGGCAGGTCGGCGACCATGTGCGGGGAGCGAAGGCTCAGCCGCTCGAGATCGATGATGTTGAGGTCGGCCCGGCCCCCCACCTCCACCGTGCCGCGATCGTGGAGCCCCACGAAGCGCGCGGTGTCGTGGGTCTGCAGCTTGATCAGGGCCTCGATGGGAATGCGCCCCTGCGCGCGGTCTCGACCCCAGTGCGACAGCAGGTAGGTGGGAAAGCTGGCGTCGCAGATCGTGCCCACGTGGGCGCCACCATCGGAGAGGCCAGGCAGCGCGAGCGGGTGTGTCAGCATGGTGCGCACCGCCTCGAGATCGAGATCGGTGAAGTTGTAGAGCGGGAAGTAGAGCAGCGCCCGCCCCTCTTGCTCGAGCAGCGCGTCGTAGAGCATCTCGAGCGTCGTGCGCCCCGTCGCCTGAGCCTCGGCCCACAGACAGGTGCGGGGATCGGGCTCGTAGTCGGGGCGCTCGCCGAGCCGGTAGAGACGCTTGGCGATCGTGTCGACCTGGGCCAGCAGGATGTCGGCGAGCGGCGGCAGCGAGGAGCCATCGCCCGCGACCTTGTCGGTCTTCTCCGCGAGCATGCGAGCGCGAAGCTGCGGGTCGCGCATCTTGGCCACCTGCTCGGCGAGCGGCAAGCGACAGATCTCCTTGTAGCTCGGGTAGCCCATGAACGGGTGGAAGGTGGCGCAGAGCCCCAGCATCACCCCGATCGGTCGCGGTGCCACTTGCAGGCGAATGGTGGTGCCCCGCGCATGGGCCTGCTCGGCGCGCGCGAGGATCCACTTCCACTGCTCGGGCGACTGGTCGCGCTGCATCAGCGAGATCGAGGTGCCGTGCCCGGGCGCGGCCTCGGCCATGCGCTCGATCAGGTCGAATTCCGCGTGGAAGCGCTCGTCGGAGACCAGCAGATCGAAGTCGGACACCGCCTGGAGCACCCCGTGATCGAGGCCCGCGAACGCGCCCGCGATGCCGCACAGCTCGCGCGCGGTGGCCTCGGACGCGGGCGTGGGCTGGCCCTGCGCGGTGCGGTGATTGTCGGTGCGCCCGGTCGAGAACCCGATCGCGCCGCCCTCGAGCGCCTCGCGGACCAGCGCGCGCATGCAGGCGATGTCGTCGTCGGTGGCCGGCTCGCCCGCGAGCGCGCGCTCGCCCATCACGTACACGCGCAGCACGTCGTGGGGCACCTGCACCCCGAAATCGATCACGTGCGGCTGGCGATCGATGACGTCCATGTACTCGGGAAAGCTCTGCCACCCCCAGGTGATGCCCTCGGCCAGCGCCGAGCCGGGGATGTCCTCGACCCCCTCCATGAGCTCGATGATGCGCTGGCGATCGCGCTCGCGGACTGGCGCGAAGCCCACGCCGCAATTGCCCATCACCGCCGTGGTTACCCCGTGGAGCGAAGAGGGCGCGAGCTCGGCATCCCAGGAGACCTGCCCGTCGTAGTGGGTGTGGATGTCGACGAAGCCGGGGGCGACGATGGCCCCCTCGGCATCGATCGTGCTCGAAGCCGCGCCCTCGCACTGCCCCACGGCCACGATGCAGCCATCCTTGATGCCCACCGCGCCGCGATAGCCCGCGCGTCCGCTGCCGTCGATGATGGTGCCGCCGGTGATCTTGAGGTCGTATTGCATCGCTGGAGAGCCCGTAGCTTTCGTACCACACCCGCCGCGGCCAGCGGAACACGATACCGCGGGGCCTGGGCTGGCCAGAGGGGAAACCAACCCGGGTCGCTTGGGGTCGACCGCTGAACCAGATAACGTTCGCCGACCGGTGGGGCAACTTCGAGCCACATCGGCATGTCGCGATTGCCCTTGCAGGATCGATCAACGTGATGCGCACCCGCTTGCCCGCCGCTTTCTTCATGCTCCTAGGCCCGACCCTGTGCGGCGGCTGCGTCGACGACGTGGCCGTCGACTCCGACCAAGGCACCAGCACCGGGGGTGAGCCGACGACGTCGCCCACGACCACGGTGGACACGACCGCAGCGGACACGACCGCAGCGGACACGACCGCGGCGGAGACCTCGTCCAGCGGCGACCCCGACACGAGCTCGGGAAGCTCCGGCGAGCTGCCGCCGCCGGTTCCCGTGGACTTCGTCGTGACGATCGAGAACGTGTCGAATACCGGGCTGATGTGGACCCCGCTCTCGCCGGGGATCTGGGCCAACCACGAGGCCAGCGTAGATGTGCTGTTCGCCCCGGGGGTCCCCGACGACGACGAGGGCCTGCAGGAGCTCGCCGAGGACGGCGACCCGAGCACGCTCGTGTCCTCGGTGGCCGGGCACGCCGGCGTTGCCCAGGCCGAGGCCTTCGACACGCCGGTGGGCGCCGGCGGCCCGGGGCCGCTGCTTCCCGGCGAGACCTACGAGTTCACCTTCACGGCCGATCCGTTCACCCGCCTGTCGTTGGCGACCATGCTCGTGGGCTCCAACGACCTCGTGGTCAGCACCGCGCCCGCGGGCCTGGGTCTGTTCGCCGGCAACGGTCAGCCGATGAGCGCGCGCGACGTGACCTCCTCGCTGCGGATCTACGACGCGGGCACCGAGCGCAACCAGGCGCCGGGCCAAGGCCCATGGCAGGCGGTGCACGGGGGCAGCCCCGATGTCGGCCCCGCCGAGACGGCGGGCGTCTACCCGCACGAGAGCTCCACCCGCGCGATCCCGCTGGGGCCCGACCTCGTGTCGGTGGCGGTCGACACCGATCCCATGATGCCGGGCACGCTGTTCGTCACGCTCACCAACGTGTCGGAGCAGCGCGGCACGCTGGTCACCCCGTTCTCGAGCCTGGTGTGGGCGCTGCATGCCGACACGGCGGGGCTGTTCACCGAGGGCGAAGCGGCCTCGCCCGAGCTCGAGGCCTTGGCCGAGGACGGCGACGCGGGCCCCTACGACGCGCTGCTCGGAGGCCTGGCCGACGTGGGCCAGCACGCGGTCGTCCCCGGTCCGATCCTGCCCGGTGAGAGCGTCGAGCTGGTGCTCATGCCCTCCCCCGCGTTCCCCATGCTCAGCGTGGCCACCATGGTCGTGCAGAGCAACGATGCCTTCTTGGCGATGGGACCGGGCGGGGTGAGCCTCTACGAGGACGGCGCGCTGCGATCCAACGCGCACATCGAGGAGGACATCATCGCCGCGCTCACCGCGTGGGACGCGGGCACCGAGGCCAACGAGGTCCCGGGCGCCGGCCTCAATCAGGTGCTGCGGCAGGCCGACGTCAACACCGGCCCGACCGACGCCGTCTTCACCGAGGTGCGGCGCTATGCCGACGTCACCGACGATCTCGCGGGCCCCAGCGCCGGAGGCCTCATCCAGGTGACGGTCGAGGAGGACGCGGGTGAGTACGCGATCACGATCACCAACGTCTCCGACACCACCGCGTTCCCCGCGATCCTGACGCCCACGGTCTGGGCCGTGCACGACGCCACGGTGTCGCTGTTCGAGGTCGGCATGCCCGCGAGCGCCGGGCTGGAGCTGCTGGCCGAGGACGGCGATCCAAGCGGACTGTTCGGCGAGCTGATGGGTCAGGCCGGGGCGAGCATCGTCGATGTGGCCGATTTCCCGATCATGGCCGGCATGCCCGGCCCGCTGCTGCCGGGGCAGTCGTACCTGTTCGTGGCCACACCCGACGCCGCGCACCGCTTCCTCAGCTTCGCCACGATGATCGTGCCCTCCAACGACACCTTTGCCGCGGTGCAAGGGGTGGCGCTGCTCGATGCCATGGGCAACGTGCGGCCGTTCGACATCGTGGCGTTCGAGATCGAAGCCGCGCTGATGGCCTGGGACGCGGGCACCGAGGGCGATCAGGCGGGCGCCGCCGGTCGCGACATGGCGCCCGTTGGGCAGCCCAACACCGGTCCTGGCAACGGGAACGGCCTGGTGCGTCAGGGTAACGCCGACGAGATCTGGTCGGTGCCCGAGCCCGGCGGGGTCCTGCGTGTGATCGTGTCCCCGGTAGAGTAGCCCGGCGGGGCGCGCTATCGTGCGATGCATGCAGCGCGCTCCACTCATCTTCGCCGCGACCGCTAGCCTGCTCGCGCTCGCGTGCTCGGCCGGCGGATCGCCGACCAACAACTCGGGGCCCGGCGTCAGCGACGGCTCCGGTTCCTCGGGTGAGAGCAGCACGGGCGAGGGTCCGGGGACCACGGTGGTGGCCGAGGGATCGGGGGAGGCCAGCACCGCGGGACCGCTCGATGACACGACCGGCAGCGAAGGCTCCTCCTCGAGCAGCGAGGGCGGCTGCACGCCCGGCACCCAGGGCTGCTCGTGTGACGCGGGCGGCTGCGTGCCCGGGCTGACCTGCCTGGCCGGCGTGTGCGAGGCCGCCCAGTGCGACGGCGACGTGTTCGAGACCAACGAGAGCGAGGACCAGGCGACGGACCTCGGCCAGATCAACGACAACGACAGCAACGGCGCCGTCGTCGCCGGCTCACTGCACAGCGTGGGCGACGTGGACTGGTACTTCTACCTGGGCGACGACGACTTCACGGGCAACGTCGATCCGGCGCGCTCGGTGGTGGCCTCGGGTGGGCTGCGGCTGTGCAAATTCATCGAGTGCGACAACGGCCTGGCCGAGACCGAGTTCGAGTGCCCCGCGGGCAGCCAGTACGCGCTCTCGCCGATGGCCCGGCCCGGGTGCTGCTCGAGCGGCAGCATCGAGCTACCCGACCTCAACTGCACCGGGGTGTCCGAGGACAACTCGACCGTGTACATCCGCGTGGACCAGCCCGACGAGGCGTGTGTGACCTACGCGATCTCGTACCACTACTGAGCCGCGATCCTGTGAGCCCGCGATCATGGTCGACCACATCGGACGGATCTATCGGCCGCCCTCGGAGGCGCGCAGCTTCTTGCTGCAGGTGACGGTGGGGTGCAGCCACAACCGCTGCGCCTACTGTGACATGTACCGAGACAAGCAATTCCGGCCCAAGCCGTGGGAGACGATCGCGGCCGACATCGACGAGGCCGCCCGCATGGGCCCGCGATTTCGCCGGGTGTTCTTGTGCGACGGCGACGCGCTGATCCTACCCACGCGCAAGCTGCTGCCGATCCTCGAGGCGATCGCGACCAAGCTGCCGTGGGTGGAGCGCGTGGGCGTCTACGGCGACACGCGCAGCGCGGGCCGCAAGAGCGTGGACGAGCTCGTCGCGCTGCGCGAGGCCGGGCTGGGCATCGTGTACCACGGCATGGAGTCGGGCGATGACGAGACGCTGCGCTTCATCGACAAGGGCGGCACCGCGGAGGAGTGCATCACCGCCGCCGACAAGCTGCGGGAGGCCGGAATCGCACACTCGGTGATGGTGCTGCTCGGCGTGGGCGGGCAGCGGCGCACCCGCGAGCACGCCGCGGCGACGGCCGCCGTGCTGAGCCGCATGGATCCCCCGTTCGTGGGCACGCTGACCACCACCGTGGTGCCCGGCACGCCGCTCGCCGAGGCCGAGGCGCGCGGTGAGTTCGTGCTCCCCGAGAAATTCGAGCTGCTGCAGGAGCTGCGCGAGATCGTCGCCGGGAGTGACTTCTCGGCGTGTCGCTTCTCGGCCAATCACGCCAGCAACTACCTGCCGATCACCGCCGAGCTACCGCAGCACAAGGCGGAGCTGGTGGGCCTGCTCGACCGGGTGCTCGCCACCAAGGACGAGCGGCTGCTCAAGCCCGAGGCGCTGCGCGGGCTGTAGCGCGCCCGGCCACGGCCGGATTGCAGTAGGCTGCGGCTCCATGGCCACCCCGCGTAGATGCACGGTCGCGCGTCGCGAGGACGTCGTCGGAGCCGGCCCTCACCACGTGACCGCCGCTGGCGTGGACCTGGTGCTCTTGCGCGTCGACGGCGAGCTGCGGGCGTTCGACGGCCTGTGTCCGCATCAGGGCGCGCTGCTGGGCGAGGGCGAGCTCGACGACGGCGTGCTCGTGTGTCGCAACCATGGCTGGCGCTTCGACGCGCGCACGGGCGAGCGCCTGGGCGGCCGCCAGTGTCTGGGCGCCCACACGGTGCGCGAGGTCGACGGCAACATCGAGGTCGAGCTCGGCGGCGGCCCCGACTCCACCGAAGCCAAGGGCCAGCGCACCCGCGAGCAGCTGCCCGGGCCGCGCCCCTGGCCGCTGGTCGGCAATGCGCTGCAGCTCGACGCGGAGCGCCTGCACCAGACCCTCGAGGGCTGGGCGGCGCAGTACGGCAGCCTCTTTCGCGTCAAGCTCGGCCAGCGGCCGTTCGTGATCGTCACCGATCCGCCGCTCATCGCCGAGATCCTGCGCAAGCGACCCGACACGTATCGACGCATCGATCGCATGGAGCACATCTTCGACGAGCTCGGCGTGCGCGGGGTGTTCTCGGCGGAGGGCGCGTCGTGGCGAGCCCAGCGCAAGCTGGCCATGGGTGCGCTCGACCATCGCCACCTCACCGCGTTCTTCGCGACGCTGCGCGACGTGGCCGAGCGCCTGCGTCGCCGCTGGGAAGCGGCTGCCGACTCTGGCGAGGCGCTCGACGTGCAGGACGAGATGATGCGCTTCACGATCGACGTGACGACGCGCCTGGCGTTCTCCGAGGCCACCAACACGATCGGCGGCGAGCAGAGCCGACTGCTCGACGATCTCGACCCGGTGTTCCCGGGGATCTCCAAGCGGCTCAACGCGGCGTTCCCCTACTGGCGCCTGCTCAAGCTGCCGAGCGATCGTCGGCTCGAGCACGCGCTGGCCAGCGTGCGGGCCTGGCTCGAGGACGTGATCGCCAAGACCCGCGCGCGGCTCGAGGCCGACCCCGCGCGCGCCGACGATCCCCACGACTTCCTCGAGGCGATGCTGGTCGCCCGCGATGCCGAGGGCCGGCCGTTCTCCGACGAGCTGGTGTTCGGCAATGCGCTGACCATGCTGCTGGCCGGCGAGGACACCACCGCCAACACGCTCGCGTGGGCGGTGCACTTCCTGCTCGACGCTCCCGCGGAGCTCGCGAGCCTGCGCGCGCGCATCGACGAGGTCCTCGGCGAGGAGCGGGTCCCTGCCGGCATGCCGATGACGCGGGCGCTCGACGACATCGAGGCCATCGCCAACGAGACCATGCGACTCAAGCCGGTCGCGCCGCTGATGTTCTTTCAGAACATCCCCGCGGTCACGCTCGGCGAGCTGCAGCTCGAGCCCGGCTGCGCGCTGTGCATCCTGACGCGGGTCGCGGGCAACGACCCTGCACGCGTGGACGATCCCGCCGCGTTCCGCCCCGCGCGCTGGCGCGACGGCCACCTCGCGGCCGAGATGCAGCGCTCGGGGGTGTTCGTCCCGTTTGGCTCGGGCCCGCGGATCTGCCCCGGCCGCAGCCTCGCGCTGCTCGAGATCCGCGTGGTGCTGGCCACGCTGCTGCGCAGCTTCGAGCTCGAGCGCGTGGGGCGGGCCGAGGATGTCGGCGAGCGCTTCAGCTTCACGCTGATCCCCACCAACCTGCGCGTGCGGCTGCACCGACGCGCCTCGGCCTGACGCCGCTACTCCCCCGACGACCTCGAGCCCCAGCCCGGCAGGTCGGCCACGAGGATGTGCGACCCCGTGCACAGCGTGGGCATCCCGCGCAGCTCCTCGGGCGAGCCGATCGGCTGGCGCGTGATCGCGTCGATGCGAGCCATCCGCGGCGGGTTGCCGAAGTTCACGATGAACGCCGACTCGTCGAGCGAGACCGCCACGCCGCGCGGGTCCGGCACCCGCAGGCTGCTGCGCAGCGCGCCGGTGTCGAGGTCCCAGAACGTGAGGTAGTGGCCGAGCGGGGTGGTCGCGGCCACCGTGCGGGTCGGCTCGTGGATCGCCACGCTCAGCGTCTCGCCCTTGAGCGCGGCGACCACCTCGTGCGGCTCCTCCACGGTGCGCAGCGGCCCCGAGGTCGCCCGCAGGCTCACCCCGCCGAGATCCGTGAGCGGCGACATTCCATCGCGCGGGGCCGAGACCACCGCGACCTCGCCGCTGCGCCCCACCGCGAGGTGCCCGGTGTTGATGCGGGGATGGGTCGGCCGCACCGACTCGAGCAGCGCCTCGCTGCGGAGATCCACGAACGCGACGTTGGGCGGGTGCTCGTCGCGGCCCAGCGGCGCGCCGCCGTTGGCCACGACCAGCACGTCGCCGTCGCCCCACAGCCAGCAATCGTGCGGACCGACCCCGTAGGAGGGCAGCTCGCCCAGCAAGTGGAAGTCGCGGCCGTCCCGAACCGCGAGCACCCCGCGGTTGCCGTCGGTCACGTCGGTCTCGGTGCAGTACAGCAGCGAGCCATCGCGCGAGAACACCCCATGCCCGTAGAACTCGCGCCCCGGCCCGGCCTGCAGCGTGTGCGCCACCACGCCCTGCTCGAGGTCGACCACGCACGCCCCCGGCCCGTGCTTCTCGAACAGCACCATGAGCCGCGCCTCGTGGGGGCTGGGGGTGAGCCCGTGGGCCAGGAACGGCAGGTCGATCCACGTGGGTGAGGCCCCGGGCTCGAGCGACAGCCGCCCCAGGTGATGCACCAGCTCCCGCGTGGTGCGATGCCGCTGGGCCCCGCCCCCGAACAGCGCCCCGGGCCGCGCGTCGGCAGAGCTCGTCGCTGCGTTCGTCGCCGCGTTCGTCGCCGCGTTCGTCGTGGGGTCGGCCATCGCCCGCAATCGTAACGCCTACTGCGCCGCCCTCGAAAGTGCGCGCTCCTGCGCCTGCACCACCGTGAGCGCCGCCATCAGCACGATCGTGTCCACGTCGCAGTCGCGCTCGAGCACGGTCACCGGGTGCGCCATGCCCAGCAGCACGGGCCCCACCACCGTCTGGTTGCCCAGCTCGCGCATCAGCTTGTAGGCGATGTTGCCCGCGTCGAGGTTGGGAAACACCAGCACGTTGGCCGGCCCCGTGAGCCGCGACCACGGGAACGCCTCGCGCTGCAGCGCGTAGTCGAGGGCCACGTTGGCCTGGATCTCGCCTTCGACCTCGAGCTCCGGCCGCCGCCGGCGCAGCAGCTCGGTCGCCCGCGCCACCTTGGTGGCCTCGGGGTGCTGCACCGAGCCAAAGCTCGACATGCTGAGCATCGCCACCCGCGGCGTCACGTCGTAGGTCGCCGCCGCGTCGGCCACCATCTCGGCGATGTCGGCCAGCGCCTCGGCGTCGATGTCGAGCGTGACCGTCGTGTCGGCGAACAGCAGCATGCCGCGCTGGTGGTGCAGCACCATGTACATGCCGGCGGCGCGACGCACCCCCGGCGCCAAGCCCAAGATGCGAAAGGCGGGCCGCACCACCTCGGGATAGTGCGCATTGACCCCAGACACGAGGCCGGCGGCGCGACCGCCCAGCACCATCATCATGCCGTAGTGGTTGCGCCAGCGCATGTGTCTCCGCGCCTCCTTGAGGTCGATGCCCTTGCGCTGGCGGCGAGCGCAGTAGCGCGCCACGTACTCCTCGCGCGAGTCATCGAGCAGCGGATCCACGATCTCCACGCGCTCGAGATCGATGTCGATCTCCTCCGCGCGCACGACCTCGTGGATCCGCTCCACCGGCCCCAGCAGCACCGGCGAGGCCACTCCTTCGTCGAGCAGGATCGAGCACGCCTGCAGCACCCGCGGGTCGTCGCCCTCGGGAAACACGATGCGCTGGGGCCGCGTGCTGGCCTGCTTGATGAAGCGCCGGATCACCGAGGAGGACTGCCCCAAGAGCGTGCGCAGGTGCTCGACGTACGCGCCCTCGTCGAAGTCGTCGATCCCCGCCACCCCGCTCGCCACCGCCGCCTTGGCCACCGCCGGCGCCACCCAGTAGAGCACCCGCGGATCGAACGGCTTGGGAATGATGTAGTCGGGGCCAAAGCTGAACTCGGCGGCGTAGGCGAGGCTGACCACGCGCGGCACCTCGCGGCGGGCGAGGTCGGCGAGCGAGCGCGCCGCGGCCACCTTCATCTCTTCGTTGATCGCCGTCGCACGCACGTCGAGCGCCCCACGGAAGATGAACGGGAAGCCCAGCACGTTGTTGACCTGGTTGTTGGTGTCGCTGCGCCCCGTGGCCACGATCGCGTCGGGCCGCGCCGTCTTGGCCAGGTCGTACGAGATCTCCGGATTGGGATTGGCGAGCGCGAAGATGATCGGGCGCTCGGCCATGGTCTGGACCATCTCCGCCGTCACCACGCCCCCGACCGACAGCCCCAGCAGCACGTCCGCGCCGCGCAGCGCGTCGTCGATCGTGCGCGCCTCGGTGGGCCGCGCGAACTGTAGCTTGGTCGGGTTCATGTTGTGGGCGCGCCCGCGGTAGAGGATGCCGGCGGAGTCGGACAAGATGAGCGACTCGGGTCGCACCCCCAAGGCGATGAAGAAGCGCGAGCACGCCACCGCCGCGGCTCCCGCCCCGCTCACCACCACGCGGAGGTCCTCGATGCGCTTGTCCTGCAGGTGCGCCGCGTTGATCAGCGCGGCGCCGACGATGATCGCGGTCCCGTGCTGGTCATCGTGGAACACGGGGATGTTCATGCGCTGCTTGAGCGCTTCTTCCACGTAGAAGCTCTCGGGCGCCTTGATGTCCTCGAGGTTGATCCCGCCAAACGTGGGCTCGAGCGCGGCCACGACCTCGATGAAGCGATCGGGATCCTGGGCATCGACCTCCAGATCGAACACGTCGATGTCGGCGAACTTCTTGAACAGCACCCCCTTGCCCTCCATCACCGGCTTGGCGGCGAGCGGTCCGATGTTGCCGAGCCCCAGCACCGCCGTGCCGTTGGTGATCACCGCAACGAGGTTGCCGCGCGCGGTGTAGCGATAGGCCATGCTCGGGTCGTCGCGGATCTCGAGGCACGGCTCGGCGACGCCCGGCGTGTAGGCCAGCGACAGGTCGCGCTGGCTCGTGAGCGGCTTGGTCGGCACGACCTCGATCTTCCCCGGCCGACCTTGCGTGTGGTACTCGAGGGCTTCTCGTCGTCTGACCGTGGCCATCGCCTCTCAACCTATCAACAGGCCGAGGCGTGACCACTGCATCCCGTGCGTCGCCAGCCAGGCGTCACTCGTCGAGCGCGCCCACCAGCAGCACCTCGTGGGCCTCGGTGAGATCCGGCGGCTCCCAGCGCCACAGCAGGCGCTCGAGCACGTCCTCGGGCACGGGGTGGGGCCGCTCGCGATTGCGTGCGCGCAAAGCATGCGCGGGCGCCTCGACATGAACCACCCGCACGCGCGCGCCGTAGTCGAGCGCGAGGCTCACCACCGCCCGGCGCAGCGAGCGACTGAGGTTGGTCGCATCCCAGATGAACGCCCGACCCACGCGCAGGTGCTCGCGCGCCCGACCGCGCGCCACGTCGATGACCTTGCCTTGCGGCCGCGAGGCCGGGATCCCGAGCTCGCGGCGAATTCCATCGAGCTCGACCACGGGCTGACCTTGGCCATGCTCGGCCACCCAGCGACTCTTGCCCGCGCCCGGCAGCCCGCTCATCACGGTGACCTCGAAGCGCGTGTCGTCGTAGGCGGCCCACGAGGGATCGCGATCGGGGCGGCGAAAGTACTCCACCCGCGCATGATCGTTGGCGAAGCCCCACGGCTCGCGCAGACACCCGAGCTCCGCCGCATACTCGCCGAACAGCGCCACGTCGTCGATGCGCTCGGCCTGATCTTGGCAGTGACGACCGCGGATGTCGGCCTCGGCCAGGCACGCGAGCTCGGCGAGCCGCGCGGTCTGACTCATGCGGATCAGCAAGCGCTGGCTGTCGCGGCGGCTGGCCCAGTGATACGGGACCTGGTGGAAGCGGACCAGCGCGCACACCTGCTCGCGCTCGGCCGCCGCCAGCCCGAGGCGCCAGAGGATTACGCGCGCATCGAAGGCCCCCGCAGGCGAGTGGCCCGGCGAGCGCACGCGACCGTCCTCTTCCACCCGCGTGCAGCGCGGCTTGGCCACGTCGTGCAGCAGCGCAGCCGCGAACAGGCGGCGGCGCGTGACCGCGTCGGCCTCGCGAAACGCGGCCAGCTGCGTCATCGCCTCGCACACCATGCGGGTGTGGATCCAGACGTCACCCTCGGCGTGGAACACCGGATCCTGCGGGCACCCGCGCAGCGCCGCGATCCACGGCAGCTCGCGGTCGAGCGCCTCCCAGGCCACCGCCCACTGCGGCGGCGCGGGCACGTGCAGGGCCGCCCCGACGTCGGTGTCGCTCATGTGCGCCTCGCGGGCGTCTCCGGATCGTAGAGGTCTACGTCTGGGCTCAGGCGGTTGGGCACGATCGGTCGGTCGAGCCAGTGCCCGCCCGACTCGACCACCGAGGTGAGGAAGCTGGCGCGCACCCACTTGTAGCGCGCGGTCACTTCGCCGCCCTCCTCGACCTTGATGTAGAGCCCCTCGGCGAGCGGCGACGCGTCGGTCTGCTGCTCCACCCGCTCCACGTCCACGCCGCTGCTCGCCGCCGCGCGGCGCAGCGCAGCGCGCCAGTCGTCGCTCTTGTACAGCGAGGGCGCCACGCGCTCGGCCAGCGCATCGATCGAGGGCGTGGTGCCCTCGTGCAGCACCGGCACCGAGACCACGGGGGTGCGCGCCAGCAACGCTCGCCGCCGCGGCGTCGACAGGAACGCCCCCGTGTGCAGATCGAGCACGTCGAACTCCATGAAGTAGTGCGGAAGCCGGTCGTAGAACACGGTGTGCTTGGCGTAGAGCCACTCGCCGTACATCACGTAGCGCGAGCCGAGCGCGGCATGCAGCGCGTCGCGATGACAGCTGGCCCAGGTCTTGAACAGATCGAAGTGCCGCTCGCGATAGCCCCCGGTGAGGTGGTGCCCGCGACTCTGCAGCCACAAGCGCCCCTCGTCGTCGAACGACACGCCCGCGTTGGCGCCATCGAGCTTCTCCTCGACCACCAGCGCGCGGCCGTCGATCTCGGCGAACGGCGCGGCCTCCAGGTCCTCGTCGCCCGGCTGCAGCCGCGAGCCCCACAGGTGACGGGTCCGCGGGTACTTGCGTAGCGATGGGGCGCTCATGCCCGGGGCTCCTGCGCTCCTGGCCCGCCCACGCGGACGACCGCGATCATGTGTCCGGGCACGTGCTCGATCTGCACGCGCCGCGCCCCCGCCTCGAGGAAGATCCCGCGCAAGCGGCTCGGCGAGAACAGCTGGATGTGCTGAGGATTGTCATCGGGCCCCGAGGGCACCGACACCACCACGAAGCGCCGGGCCACCCGCAGCAGCTCGGCCGCCGCCCGCTGCGGCTCGGGCAGGTGCTCGAGCACCTCGAGCGCGGTGACCACGTCGCTCGCCGCGTCGGGCAGCGGCAGCGCACACGCATCGCCGTGCACCGCGGTGAGCCGCGCCACGCCCCCGTCGTGCACGGCCGCGAGGTCGCGGACGCGCAGTGGATCGGTGTCGAGCGCGGTGACCGGCAGCCACGGCAGCTCGTGCAGCAGCGGCCACAAGAACACGCCGCGACCGCTGCCTACATCGAGCAATTGCTGCGGAAGCAGCCCGCGCAAGATCCCGAGCACCTTGGCCACCCGCGGCAGCGTGGCGCTGCGCTTGAACTTGTGCAGCGACAGGCCCTCCTCGCGGCCGCGCGCGAGCAAGGCCGAGGGCTCGAGCCCCTCCTCGTGCAGCTGCGGACGATGGCCGCGCACGAATGCGACGGCCAGCTCCACGTAGTAGCGCTCGGGATCCATGGCAGCGATCGCCCTGGTCTTAGCAGAGGCTCGTGCGCGCGAACGCTCGATGCACTCGGGCTTTCCACCACACACCCACATGACGGTGCGATCCACTGCGCGCTTCTATCGCGATTTCAACCACATAGCTCGACAGATACTGAACATTCACATCTATATTATGCGGCGCCAACGGTGCACACTCTTCGTCTACGGCGACTCGCCTTCACCCTGCTTCCTCTGTGGCCCCACCGATGGCCGGCCCGCGACGTTCAACCTCAGACGGCGTTTCGACCCACGCGGAGCACGACGTGCAGGACCGCGAGCTGACGACGCGCTTCGATGAGAGCGAGCTCGGCGGGCTCGACCGCGACATCGAGCTCCCGCGTGATGGGATCATCGACGGCCGCTATCGCGTGATCGACCGGGTCGGTGAGGGCGGCATGGGCGTCGTGCTGCGAGCGCAAGATCTACGCCTCAGTCGCCAGGTGGCCCTCAAGCTGATCCGTCCGCACCTCCTGCAGGAGCGCGAGCTCGTGGAGCAGTTCCTCGCCGAGGCGCGCGCGATGGCCCAGCTTCGTCACCCCAACGTCGCCGAGGTCTTCGACTTCGGCGAGCACGAGGGCCTGCCCTACTTCGCGATGCGCTTCGTCGACGGGCCCGATCTCCACACGTGGGTGGGCCGGCAGACGCAGCCGCTGCCGATCGACGTGGCCCTGGGGCTGCTGAGCCAGATCTGCGAGGGGGTGGCCGCGATCCACGACGCCGGCGCGGTCCACCGCGACATCAAGCCCGAGAACATCCTCCTCGATTCCAACTTCCGCGTGGTCGTGACCGACTTCGGGCTCGTGTGCCCGCTCGAGGGGCTCGGGCCCGAGTCCGGCTATCAGATCACCGGCGGCACCGCGAGCTACATGGCCCCCGAGCTCGCCCGCGAAGACCTGCTGCCGATGGGGCTCGCGCCGCGGGCCGACGTCTACGCGCTCGGCATCCTCGCCTACTGGTTGCTCGTGGGGAAGCACCCGTTCGTGGCCACCACGCGCCGGCAGATGCTCGATCTGCAGATCCGCGCTCGCGTGCCGCCCCCGAGCGAGGCGCGCCCCGACCTGCCGCGCGAGCTCGATCCAGTGGTGCTGCAGGCGCTGCACAAGGATCCGCGGCGCCGCACCGCCGATGCGCGGATCTTGGCCGATCAGCTGCGCCTCGCCCGGCTCCGCATCGCGCGACCGCGGCCGCGCGTGGTCGTCATCGACGAGGACGAGACCAGCCTGCGCTGGGTGCAGGCGACCCTCGCCGAGAGCACCGACGCCGTCGTCGTTGCGCTCGCCAACAGCAATGCGGCGCTCGACGTCATCGAGGCCGAGCCCACGGCGCTGGTGGTCACGGCGCTCGAGAACCGGGGGATGAGCGGGCTCGAGCTCGCGGCCACGCTGCGCGGCAATCGGAGGACGCAGACGATCCCCGTGGTCGTCGTGTCGGCGGTGGGCGGGCAAGCCGAGTGGCAGGCGCTCTCGCGCATCGGCGTGCAGGGGTTCCTGCTCAAGCCGCTCGTCGCCGAGGCCTTCGTGCCGCTGGTGTGCGGGCTCCTGCCGGAGCGAGTCAACCCGCGACGCACCACCGGGAACCTGCGCAAGATCCAGGCGGTGTAGGCCGCGCTCACGGGGCCCGCCCCTGCGGCTGGGCCCCGTGCACGCCCACGCGGGCTACGGCTTCTTGGCGGCCTCGACCGAGGCCTTCGCGGCCGCGAGCGGGTCGATGACCTCCACCTTGCCGAGCTTCTCGAGCTGCTTCTCGAGCGCCTTGGCCGAGCCCACGACCACGATCACGAGCTCGTCGTCGTGCACCAGCCGCTTGGCCGCGGCGTTCATCTGCGCGCTGTCGACCTT
The DNA here is from genome assembly GCA_041600735.1 of Nannocystaceae bacterium. Taxonomy (GTDB): domain Bacteria; phylum Myxococcota_A; class Polyangia; order Nannocystales; family Nannocystaceae; genus Paraliomyxa. Next base: position 3,103 of record JBFIJN010000096.1, on the reverse strand, counting down.
GGCCACCGCGTCGAGGTAGCGCTGCGACCAGCCCTCGGGCAGACCCTCGTAGTCGAGCGACCACAGCTCGTTCACGAGGTCTTGCGGGGTCTCGCGCTGCCCGGCAAAGCGACCCAGCAGGTAGCTCTTGGAGAACGCCTCCTCTTGCTCGCTGGGCGGCTCGGCCTGCAGGCGCTCGAGCTCCTCGAGGATGGTCTTCACGGTCTCGCCGACGGTGGCGTTCTTGGAGAACGTGCTCACCACGAAGCGACCCGAGAAGCGGTCGGCCGAGAACCCGCCGCCCGCCCCGTAGGTGAGGCCCTTCTTCACGCGGATGGTGTCGTTGAGGCGGCTGTTGAAGCCGCCGCCGAACACGTCGGAGAGCACGCGAGCCACGAACCAGTCCTCGCTGGCGCGGTTGATGCCCACGTGGCCCACGCGGATCTGCGCCTGATCGCTCGCGCGGTCGACCAGGTAGATCTTGGTCTTGCTGCGCGCGGGCACGGCCGGCACGTCGACCTTGGGCGCCGGGCCCTTGGCCTTCCACTCGCCGAAGTAGCGCTCCGCCAGCGCGAACGCCTCGTCCTGCTGCAGGTCGCCCGCGATGTAGAGCACCGTGGTGTCGGGCCGCACGTAGCCGCTCCACCAGCCCTTCAGGCCCTCCACGGTGATCCCGTCGAGCTCCTGCGACTGCGCGTCGGGCAGCCGCGCGTAGGGGTGCCCGGGGAACATGCGGCGGCGCAGCTCACGATCGGCCAGGTACGCCGGCGAGCTCTCGGTGATCGCGAGGCCCGTGCGCAGCTGCTTGACCAGCTTGGGCAGCTCGTCGGCGGGGAACGTGGGGCGCAGCGTGGCCTCGGCCAGCAGCTTCATCGCGCGGTCGGCCTGGGGCGTCACCGCGCTCGCGGAGACCGAGCCCACGTCCATGCTCATGCTGCCGCCCAGCTCGATCGCGTAGGTATCGAGCTCGTCGGTGAGCTTCTTGTAGTCGTAGCTCGCGGTGCCGCGCGTCAGCATCGAGGCCGCCATCGAGGCCGCGCCCGGCATCGCCTCGGGGTCGGCGAACGCCCCGAAGCGCAGCCCGAGCTTGTAGCTCACGAACGGCACCTCGTGGTTCTCGAGGAACACCACGCGCAGCCCGTTGGAGAGCACCCGATCCGCGTGCTCGATCTCGACCTTGGGCGCCTCGGGGGGGGCCACCTTGGGCGCGAGCCCGAGGCTCGCGGGGCGCACGAGCCCTGGCTTGCCCTCGCCCTCGCCGCTGATCTCCTCGGCACCCTTGGCCCCGTCGTCCTTCTTCTTCTCTTTCTTGCCGCGAAACTGGTCGACGATGAAGCCCATCAGGCTGGGCTCGATGCGGATCTCGATCTCGTGCTTGGGCACGAACTGCCGCGCGGCGACCTGCTTGAGATCGTCGACGGTGATGGCCTCGATCTCCTTGAGCTCGCGGTTGACCGAGTCGAGGTCCTTCTTGATGACCGCGGCATCGCCGATGAGCTGGGCCTTGGAGGCGACCGTGAGCTGCGAGGTGACCGCGTCCCTCAGCATCCCGTTCTTGGCCTTGGTCAGCTCCTGCTCGGTCACGCCCTCGGCCACCAGCTTGGCCAGGTGCCCGCGGATCGCGTTCAGCACCTCGTCGGGGTCGTCGCCGATCGGCGAGAGCACGGCCCCGGCCGCGAACACGCCGTCGTCCTCGAGCGAGAACCCGGCGGAGAGCGCCACGATCGCGAGGTCGCGCTCGGTCACCAGATCGCGATAGAGGCGGCTCGACTCGCCCCCGCCGAGGATGCGCCCCAGCATGTCGAGCTCGAGCTGGTCGTCGTGGCCGCTCGGCACGGTGCGGTAGCCCACCGCCACGATCGGCACGGGGCCGTTGCGCTCCTTGATCTTGATCGCGAGCGGCTGGCTCTGCGGCGGCTCCTTCACCGTCACGCGCGGCGGCTCGGGATAGCTCGGGATCCAGCCGAAGTACTGCTTGGCGAGCTCGACGATCTCGCCGTGGTCCACATCGCCCACCACCACCAGCGCCGCGTTGTTGGGCACGTAGTAGGTGTTCCAGAACTCCTGCAGCTCGGCGGCCGAGGCTGCGGCCAGCTCGTCCATGTCACCGATGGGCGTCCAGCGATAGGGGTGCTCCTTGAACACCTCGGCGAGGACCTTGTCGGGCGCGGTGCCGTAGGGCTGCTCGCGGCCCAGCCGATACTCCTCGGCCACCACGGCGCGCTCGGTATCGAAGTAGCCGTCGTTGATCTTGAGGAACGCCATGCGCTCCGCCTCGAGCCACAGCACCATCTCGACCTGACTGCTCGGCACCTCTTGGATATAGGTGGTGTTGTCGAACGAGGTGTATGCGTTGGCGTCGCCGCCGACCTTGCGGATGTACTCGAAGTGCGCCTTGGGCCCGATGTTCTGCGTGCCGCGGAACATCATGTGCTCGAACATGTGGGCGAAGCCGCGGCGGTTCGGCTTCTCGTCCTTGCTGCCCACGTGGTACCAGACCTGCACCGCAGCGATCGGCGCCGAGTGATCGGCCAGGGTGATCACGCGCATCCCGTTGTCGAGCGTGGTCTCGCGGTAGTCGAACGGCCGCTCGGGCAGCAGGCTCTTGCCCCCACCCTCGCCCGCGCCGCTACCGGTGCCCGCGCCCGTCGGCGTCTTGGTCGGCTCGGCGTTCTTGGTGCAGCCAGCGAGCGCGAGCGGGGAGAGAGCGAGGGCGAGGATCCAAGGTTTGAGATTCATCGTAGAAGGGCCTTTGGCTGGCAGCGAGCGCGGCGAACTCTAGCAGGTCGCACATCGCTGCAAAGGGCACTATCCTGGCTCGCCCATGCTCGACTCCGAGGAACTGGCGGCGCTTGCGACCGACTTGGAGAGCTTTCGAGTCGAGCGCAAGGAGTCATTCAAGCCGGTCAAAGGCGCGATCGAAGAGGCGACAGTGAGATCACCGACATCCGCAGCAGCGGCAGCATCGTGCCGTTTCCCGTGAGGCGGCAGACGCGGTTGGCCAAGCTGGACTAGAAAGCGGCCCTCATGACGCACCGGATCGCTCCCCTCCTTTCCGCTCTGCTGCTGTTCGTCGCGTGCGACGACGCCAAGAAGCCCGACGCCAAGAAGGCCGACGAGAAGA
>JBFIJN010000095.1:0-21362 GCA_041600735.1 Nannocystaceae bacterium | reverse complement strand
CGTGGTGTCCTCTAGCACTGCCCGGTACGCGGCGGGGACGAGCTCGATCTGATGGCGCAGGTAGGGCAATAGCTCGGGATTGGTGAGCTCGCCGAGCGCGTGGAGGGCGACCTCCACGTGCTGCTTGTTGCCCTCGCGCAGCCGATCGCACAGGCACTCGAGCGCCTCGACGGTGTTGATCTTGCCGATAGCTCGCAGCGCGGCTGCGTGGGCGCGCTCGGGGTCGGGCAGATCGCGAGCCTCGAACACGCGGCGCAGCGGCTCGAACGCATGAGGGAAGATGAGCCGCTGGGTGGCGTTGGCGGCCGCTTCACGCACCGCAGACGCCTCGTCGCGCAGGGCTCGGCCCACCAGCGTGAAGCTGCGCTTGAACCGGAGGCTGCCCATGGCCCCGGCCACCGCCTCGCGGATCTTGGGCACGGGGCGTTCGAACAGCTGCTCGAGCGCGGCGATGACCGGGTAGGCGCGGATCGCCTCGAGCCGGCGCACCACGTCGACGGGGTCGACCTCGGCGCCGCGCCGCTCGAGCTCGAGCACCAGCAAGAGCGCGTGCCGTCGCACGAAATCGGGGAAGCGTCGGTCGGCCATCACGCCGGCCGAGATGAGCCCCGGATCGCCATCGAGCTCCCACTCGGCGAGGTCGACGTACCAGACCTCCTCGTACTCGGGCAGCTGCTTGAGGAACTCGGGCACCGGCACCGGGCGCGGGGCATCCTGCTGGTCCTCGCCCAGGCGATCGACGAGCCGACGATAGCGCTCGCGCGCCTTGGCGGGCAGCTCGAGCGCACACAGGCGCTTGTAGACCTCGACCACCTGACGCAGCGCACGCACGGAGGCAAACGACTCGGCCGCGGCCAGCAGCGCGTTCTCGACGATCTGCAGCGGGTGACCGGTGCTCTGCGCCTCGGCGGCCGCGCGCAGCCAGGCCTCGGCGCTGCGCAGCCGCAGATCGTCGGCGTAGGGCAGCGCGGCGCGGGTGCAGTAGTCGGCGGCCTCGCGCAAGATCCCGGCCGCAGCATGCCACTCGGCCGCACGGCGGGCCAGCGTGACGAACGCCTCGTACAAGCGCAGCGCGTCGAGCTTGAGCCCGTCATCGCGAAGGATCCGCACGCTGTTGAGGTAGCCCTCGGCCACGTTCTCGAACGCGCCGGCTTCGCTGCCCAGCCGCGCGAGCAGCTGGTAGCAGTCGAACGCGCGCTCGCGCAGGCCCTCGGTCTCGAAGTGGTCGGCCACTTCCTCGACGGCGGTGGTGGCCTCGGCGAGCGCGAGACGGGCGCGCTCGTGGCCCAGGCGGTGCAAGCACAGGCCGTAGTTGATCTTGACCAGCGCGAGCTCGTACGGGCGCTCGCGCAGCTCGTCGGCGGTCATGATCTCCTGCCACAGCCGCGCGGCCTCGGCGTCTTGGCCGGCGCGCTCGAGCTCGATGGCCTGGTGCACCGGCATGCCCGAGCTGGCGAAGCAGCGCATCGCCGCCCCGTGGTCGCCCGCCCGCGAGAGGTAGATGCCCAGCAGCTGGATCCCGCGGCGCGCCGCCTCGTCACCGGCCTGCGCCAGCGCTTCTTGCTGCGCGAGCGTGCCCGGAGGCGGGGTCTCGGTGGCGCCGAGGTACGCGGCGCAGGCGGTCGCCTCGTGCCACAGCGCCAGCGCGCGCAAGCACTCGGCCATCGCGCGCAGCCACTCTTCGTACTCGAAGTCGATGCGATCGACGACCTCCACGAGGTGGCGTAGGTGCACCAGCGCGTCGGCAAAGCGCCCGCCTCGCATGTTGGCCTCGGCCCGCACCCACAGTACGGCGGTGTCGATCACGGCCCGCGCCTCCCGCCTCGCCCACCCGCACGACCGAGCCCACCGGACCCGCCCGGCCCCCCAGACCCGCCGGGCCCCCCGGACCGAGGACCGCGCGAGCCCGGGGCCCGACCGCCCGGGCGCGCCTGAAGATCGCCCTGCACTTCGTCGAGGATCTGGCGCGCCTTGACGGCGCGGCGACCGTAGCTGATCGCATCGGCGTCGATCACATGGATCCGGTGCAGGCTGTCGAGGTACGGCAGCGAGAGCGGACCCCCGGGGAGGATGTAGACCCCGTAGATCGGGGCCCGCGCGGCGAGCTGCTGCACGTCTTCGGGGGGGAGCTGGCACTCCCCGTGGGTGAGCAGGTAGACGAGCGGCTGGCCCTCGCGGCGCCGCGGCTGCCCGAGCTCGGCATTGAGCTGACGGATCACCCGCGCATAGTTGCGCCCGCGCTCGGCCCGGAATTGCAGCGCATAGGGCACCTCGGCGCTCCCGGTGCCGCTGACCTTCACGCCCTCGTAGAGGCGGCTGTCGAAGAAGCGCAGCATCACGTCCTCACCCAGCAGCGCCAGCCGCTTGCACAGGGCCAGGGCCAAGCCGCGGGCGAACACCTCGCGAACCCCCCGCATCGACGCGCTGCCGTCGACCAGCACCTGGTGGGTGCGGCGCTCGTTCTCGTGCTGCTTCTCGTGGGTGAAGTAGAACAGATCGCCCTCGGCGAGCTTCTGCTCGAACACGTCCTCGTCGTAGGCCAGCTGGGTGAGCACGAGATCGTCGATGTTGCCGCGGCGCTCGATCGAGGCGTAGCCGTCGATCGAGAACGCCTGCTGGCCGGCGTCGCGCTTGACTTCGAGGATCGAGGGCAACAGCTCCATCGAGAAGTCGATGACGTCGGCGAGCGAGGGGCTGATGATCACGCTGTAGAGGTCGGCCAGATCCACGCCCGGCAGCGCGTCGCCGCCGCGGAACAGCCCGAGCAGGCGCAGCGCGTCGAGGTCGATCTGCTCGACCTCGAGGATTGCGAGCAGGCGGTGCTCGTTCATCGTGCGCAGCCACGCGACCGCCACGCTCTGGTCGTAGCGGTTGAACGCCGAGTGCGGCTCGACGCGGGTGTACTGCACGACGTCGACCGGGAGCTGCGCGGGCCGCAGCACCCGCACGCCCTCGGGCAGCTGCGGCACGATGCTCGACAGGATCCGCGCCAGCACCACGCCCACCATGGGATCGCGGTGCTTCCAGCCGGCCTGGCTGCGCATGAGCTCGGCGTCGGCCAGCTCGACCAGCAGCCTTCGCCAGCCCTCGCAGACCTCGGGCTCGCCGAGCCCGCGCAGCTGGCTGGCGGGGCGGCCGAGGCCCGCGACCAGGCAGCCGAGGTCGTGCACCACCACCAGCGGCACCGCGTACCCGAGCCGCGCGAGCGCATTGTGCCAGGCGACCGCGCGCATCAACGAGAGCGCGCCGGCCCCGTCGAGCTGCGACAGGGCCATCGTGCCCACCTGTCGCTCGAATTGGGCCGTACTGGTGCTCTCGCCACGCTCCGCCACGATCGATCGTTCCCCCGCACGAACCCGGATCACACGAAGCGGCTCGAGGCGAACATCGTCTCCAGCAGCTTGTCGACCTCGCCGACCATGCGCTGCGCGGCGGGGTTGTCGGGCATCCGCATGAGCGCGGCCTTGATGTCACCCAAGTTGCGCAGCTGGCTGAACAGCTGCATGTCGGAGAGCACCTCGGAGCCGGTCAGGGTCTGGCGGATGATGCGGAGCTCCTCGAGCAGATCCTGCAGGTTGGTGGGCGTGGCGCCGATGCGGGCCTGGTCCGGGTGCTGCTCGTACCACTGGTCGAGCACGGGCCCCACGATCTCTTGCAGGATTTCTTCCTGCTCGGGGGTGTTCCACACGTGGCGCAGCACGAACAGATCGGAGTCGTTGACGCGCTCGCGCCCGTCGAACACCGCCGAAGCGGCGAACAGCTTGAGCAGCTTCACGATGCGGCGATCGCTGAGCCCGATCCCCTCGGAGCGGATCTGGAACACCAGGCCCTTGAACGTGGCGAGGAAGTCCTCGCCGAAGTCGAGCAGATCGCCGAAGCCGCGCTGGAGCGAGCGTAGATCGGCGGCCGTGACCACGGGTCGCAGCGGCTCGGCCGCGGGGTTCATGCCGCGGGCCTCGAGCTCGATGCCCTTCTGGAGCAGGCCGCGAAAGTGATAGCTGTCGAGGTAGTCGACGCGCACGCGCAGCAGGAAGCGGTCGAACAGGGCGGAGAGCGCCTCGTCGGTGGGGACCTCGTTGCTCGCCGCATAGAGCGAGATGAGCGGCACCACCACGGTCTCGTTGCCGTGGGTGAAGCGGCGCGAGTTCAGCAGGGTCAGCAGGCTGTTGAGGATCGCGCTGTTGGCCTTGAAGATCTCGTCGAGGAACACCACCTCGGCCTCGGGCAGCATGCCCTGCACGCGGCGCCGGTAGGAGCCCGCGCGAAACGCCTGGATGTCGACGGGGCCGAAGATCTCGTTGGGCTCGGTGAAGCGGGTGAGCAGGTAGTCGAAGTACTGGGCCTCGATGACCTCGGCGAAGCTGCGCAGCAGCGCGCTCTTGGCCGTGCCGGGCGGGCCCACCATGACCAGGTGCTCGCCCGCCACCGCGCTGATGAACAAGAGGCGAATGATCTCCTCCTTGCCCAGGAATTGGGCCTGGAGCTGGCGAGCGCCGTCTTGGAGGCGGCGGGACAGATCGGCCACCGTAGGGGCGGAGGCGGCGGCTTGTGCGGTGGCGACCATGGTCACGACGTTTGTACGATGCGGGGTACGAGGCTCGCCAGCAGATTATCCACGGCGCTCTTGGGCACTAGCTCTTGGAGGTGATCGAGGTACTCGGTCCAGCGCCGCGCGATGGGGGCTTGCCCGTGGTCGCGCCCGGTTCGCTGGGCATCGGCCACCTCTGGGAGGCCGCCGAGCGGCGAGCCGGTGGCGCTCTCGATGAACGGCAGCACCAGCGGCAAGGCGAGGAAGGCGGTGACCCCGGGATCCCGGCTGACCGCGGCGACCCCGAGGCGAGCGTCGAGCTCGAGGACCTTGAGGAAGTGCAGGTGGATCAAGGCCCCCGCGACGCCCGCGAGCACCTGCGGATCGGTGGGCAGCACCGCGCCGGGCAGCGCGAGCGGGGACTCGGCCGCGCGTGGGCTCGCGACCGCGGGGTTCGGCGCGTTCGCGCGACCCGGGTTCGGTAGCGAGGGCAGCAAGGCGCCGGCCACCGCCCCACCCACCGCCACCCAGTCGCGGTGTCGCGCCCAGCGATGGCAGATCGCACGCACCATCGCGCGATCGCAGAAGGCCTCGGCGGCCGCGAGCGGGGACCACCCCGGCGGGGCCGCGAGCGGCAACAACACGCACGTGAGCGGCGAGGCCCGCAGCGCGTCCTCGATGGCGCGCTGGGCCTCCGGCGCGTGCCCTTGCTCGTGCCAGCGCACCATCTCGCTGCGGATCCCGTCGCCAGGCCCGGCCACGCGGAGGATCCGACGCGGCAGCTCCTGCCCCACCGCACGCAGCTCGCTCCCGCCGCTGCCCACCACCATGTCCTGACGCAGGAGCTCGAAGAAGGCGCCGACCGAGACGTGCCGTGCGAGCGCCCCGTCGCAGGTGGTGGGCGCGGGCAAGGTGAGCAGGCTGCGGGTCGTGCCCTCCACGCGGCGCCACACGATCGTCCGCGACCACACGCGATGACGATCGGGGTGATCGAACACCAGCGTGTTGTAGAGGCCCATCCACAGGCGCAGCTCGTCGGAATCGGGATCGGGCAGCTCGGGGTCGGCGACGAGCTCTTGCCCGCGACGCAGCCGCAAGAAGCGGAGCTCGGGGCGAGCGAGCTCCTGCGCGTGCTCGAGCATGAGCTCGAGATCCTTCTCGCGCAGCGGCCCATCGATCATCACGGGCCCCCCGCCGAGCAGCGGGAGCACGAACTCATCGAGGAACTCGGGCAGGCTGCGGGCCATCGGAGCGCCTGCTACTGGCCTCGGCCATCCTCGGTCGGCCCCTTGGGACCCCGCGGGAACCCCCACAGGGCAAAGCGGCCGAGCTTGCGATTGTGGATCTCGCCGGGCTCGAGCGCGGGCAGGTCGGGCACCACCGTGGTGGTCTCGTGCAGCTGCAAGCGCCCGATGAGCGCGGCGTCGAGGGGAATCAGCTGCTGCTCGGTCACGCGGATCGGCTCGGCATCGGGGCGCAAGAACAGCGCGTGATCTTCGGGGCCGAGGCCGAGCAGCTGTCGGGTCAGCGAGGGGCGCACGCGGGGCCACAGCTCATGGCCATCGGCGACGAGCACCCCGGGCGCGACCTCGCCCAAGCGCAGCCCCAGCGGGACGATCGCCCCGGCGCCCATGCCCGCGGCCGCGGCCCCCATGCCCGCGCGGCTGCGGGCGCCGATCGACGAGCCCGTGATCACCACGAGGCCCTCCTCGAGCGGGACGACGCGCGAGGCCGCCAGCGCGCTCGGCGGGATCAGGTACACGAGGTGGCGCAAAAGGCCCACCTGGTCCCAGGAGATCAGCGTCCCCCGCGGCTCCCGGGGATTTTGGGCCGGGCGCACCTGAAGCTCGACTTGCAGCGGCGCCAGATCGGCCTCGCGCAGCTGCCCGAGCTCGCGGAGCTTGGCGGTGCCGGTGGCCTCGACCAGGTGGCGCCCGTCGATGAAGCGCGGCGGCCCCGGCAGCCGCTCCACGCGACCCACGTGGCCGCGGAACAGGAACATCTCTTCGCCGGGCAGGCACGCCGAGGCGGAGCTCAGCTGGATCGGATGGCGATAGCCGACCTGGACCGCGGCGCGGGCCGAGACGGGCGCGAGCAGCTCCACGCCCGGGGTGCCGTGCAGCACGTCGAGCACGCGCCCTCGCGGCTGACGAATGCGCAGCAGCAGGCTCGCGCGCGCGTCCCCCTCGAGCTGCACGTAGTAGCCGGCGAAGCTGGCCTCGAGCCGCCACAGGTGCGCCAGCATCCGCGAGGCGAGCCCCGGGGCGACCAGCGCGAGCGCGAGATCCTTGAGGCCCATGCGCTCGGGATCGCTCGACACGCCCGAGAGCGGCAGCGGCACGCGGCGCAGCTGCAGGCGCTGGATCAGCTCCACCGGGTCCATGCGATCGATCGCGGTGTACGAGGCCACGTGATCGAGGTCGACCACGAGCACCTCCTCGCCGCTGGGCGAGAGCAGCGAGACCAGGTCGTAGCCGAACGGCGCCTCGCGCCCGCGCCAGCGCAGGAACACCGAGCCCCCGCCCGTGAACAGCAGGCCGCGGGTAGCCCCCGCGAGCCGGCCGAGCCGATCGACCGCGTAGCCATCGGCCGCCGCCGCGCGCAGCAGGATCGCGTGCCCGCCCTCGTGGCGACGCGCGTGCTCGAGCGTCATCGTGGGCAGCAGATCGTCGAGGCTCGACTCATCGCTGTACGCCCCGAGGAACGCGATCAGCCAGTCGATGGTGGGGAACGTGACCAACACCTCCCGCCCCACCGCGATCCCGCGCGCATCGGGCGACAGCCCCTGCATGCGAAAGCGCGTCTGGCCAGCCGCGACCGGCTCGAGCAAGGGATGCGCCATCGGCCGCGGAGGATAGCAAGGCGGGGGCGCGGGTGGCCATGGGGCCCTCGGCGGGCCACGGGGCGCCTTCGCGGCTGGGCTGAAGGTGGCTCCTACCCGATCCCGCGCTGGTGCTGTACGGCGCGGAGGATCGCCTCGGGCGTCGCCGGTAGGGCGAGCTCGACCGGGCCGGCGCCGAATCCTGCGATCGCGTGGCGCAGCGCGGTCACGACCGCGATCGCGAGCATGAGCGGCGGCTCGCCGACGGCCTTGCTGCCGCCGATCACTCCGGGCTGGGCGGCGCCTCGCAGCAGCTCCACGCGAAAGTCGAGCGGGACGTCGCCGATCGCGGGGATCTTGTAGGTCGAAGGGCCGAGCGTGAGCGGGTGGCCGTTGCCCGTGACGAGCACCTCCTCGCAGGTCAGCCAGCCCATGCCCTGGACGAAGCCACCCTCGACCTGACCGACGTCGATCGTGGGCACGAGCGAGTCGCCCACGTCGTGGAGGATGTCGGCGCGGAGCATGCGGTGCTCGCCGGTGAGGCCGTTGATCTCGACCTCGCACACCGACGCGCCGTACGCATAGTAGAAGAACGGGGTGCCGCTGCCGGTGGCGTGGTCGTAGCCGACGCCGGGGGTGCGGTAGAAGCCGGTGGCCGAGAGCTGCACGCGCGCGAGCCAGGCGGCCTGCGTGACGGCGGCGAACGACACCGAGCGCCCGCTGCTGGGATGGGTGACCGCCCCGCCGCCAAAGCGGAGGGTCGCGGCCTCGCTCGGCGGGACCTCGAGCAACGGGGCCGCCACGGCGCGCAGGCGCTCGCGCAGCACCTCGCAGGCCTCCTTCACCGCCTGCCCGTTGAGATCCGATCCGCTGCTGGCGGCCGTGGCCGAGGTGTTGGGGACCTTGTCCGTCGCGGTGTCCATGACCCGCACCGCGTCGAGCTTCACGCCGAGCTCGTGCGCGCACACGGCCCGCATCTTGGTGTGGAGCCCCTGCCCCATCTCGGTGCCGCCGTGGTTGCACTGCACGGTGCCGTCGGCATAGACGAGCACGAACGCGCCGGCTTGGTTGAGCACGCTCTTGGTGAACGAGATCCCAAACTTCACCGGCTGGAATCCGAGCCCGCGCTTGACCCACGGCGAGCTCGCGTTCCATGCGTCGATCGCCTGGCGCCGCGCGGCGTAGTCGCTCGACGCCATCAGCTCGTCGTGGATCCGCGAGCTCCGGTTGTGGTCGGCTCGCACCTCTTGCCCGTAGGGCGCGCGGTCGCGAGGCGCCGCACCATAGTAGTTGCGCTGCCGCACGAGCGCCGGGTCGAGCCCGAGTCGCTCGGCGGCCTCGGTGAGCACGTGCTCGATCACCACCATGCCCTGCGGCCCGCCAAACCCGCGAAATGCGGTGTTGGAGGGCAGGTTCGTGCGACACGCCAGCCCCACGAAGCGCAGCGCGGGCACGAAGTAGGCGTTGTCGAGGTGGAACAGCGCCCGATCGAGCACGGGTAGCGACAGGTCGGCCGAGAAGCCCGCGTTGCTGAACAGCTCCACACGTAGCCCGAGCAAGCGTCCCTCGCCATCGAGCGCCGCGTGGTAGCGCCCGAGGAACGGATGGCGCTTGCCGGTGATCCTCATGTCGCGCTCGCGGTTGAGCCACACCTTGCAGGCCCGCCCAGTGTGGTGAGCCGCGAGCGCAGCAAAGCAAGCAAACGGGGTGGCCTGCGACTCCTTGCCGCCGAAGCCCCCGCCCATGCGCGGCACCTCGCACACCACTTGGTTGGCCCCCACTCCGAGCACCGCAGCCACCTCGCTCTGCACCTCGGTGGGGTGCTGCGTGGACGACAGCACGCGCATCGAGCCGTCCTCCCCCGGGATCGCGAGCGCGGCTTGAGTCTCGAGGTAGAAGTGATCCTGAGCGCCCGTGCGGACCTCGCCGCGAAGCTCCAGCGCGGCCGCGGCGAAGGCCCCCTCGAGGTCGCCCCGCGCGATCACGTGCGGATCGGCGATATAGGACTCGCGGGCGATCGCTTCTTCGATGGTGAAGATCGCGGGCAGTGCCGCGTAGCCCACCTCGACGAGCGCGGCGGCGGCTCGCGCGGTGGCCAGGTCATCGGCCACCACCACCGCCACCGGCTGCCCCACGTACTGCACCTCGTCGCGCGCCAGCAGCTCCTCGTCGTGCACGATCGGCCCGACGTGCAGCGATCCGGGCACATCGTGGGCGAACAGCACCGCTCGCACGCCCGCCAGCGCGCGGGCGGCCGTCGCATCGCGCGTGGTGATGCGGGCGTGGGCGTGCGGCGACGTGACGACGTACGCGTGTCCGGTGTCGGGAGAGAGCGGCCAGTCGTCGACATAGCGCGCCTGCCCAGAGGCGTGGCGATAGCCGCTCTCGTGGATCCCCGGCTGGTGCAGGGGGCTCGGGGCGGGTCCTTGGTGCTTCATCGCGGCAGCTCCGTGGCGGTGGCGCCCAGCAGAGTTCCGCTGGGGCGATCGGACAGGCGGGGCACCGGATCGTGCAGCGTGTCGGCGTACATGCCTCGCAAGAAGTTCGCCGCCACCGTGGCGCGGAACCATGCGGAGCCGCGATGGTCGCTGAGCGGGGTCAGCTCGTCGGCCAGGCGCGCCGCCGCGGCATCGCAGCTCGCCTGCGACCACGGCTGGCCTACGAGCGCGGCCTCGGCCACGCGCGCGCGCACGGGCGTGGCCGCCATGCCGCCAAAGCCGAGCCGCGCCCCGCTGACGACGCCATTGTCGAGATCCACGCGCAGCCCAGCCGCCACCGCGCTGATGTCCATCTCGCGACGCTTGCTCACCTTGTATGCGACCACCTTCGCCGACGCCGGCGGATCGGGGAGCTCGACCCGCACGAGCAGCTCACCCTCGCGCAGCGCGGTCTGCCGATAGCCCACGAAGAACTCGTCGATCGCGATGCGCCGCTCGCCCCCGCGCCCCGCCACCACGCACGTGGCGTCGAGCGCCAGCAGCACCGGCGCGAGATCACCGATCGGAGAGGCATTGCAGAGGTTGCCGCCCACCGTGGCGCTGTTCTTGATCTGTCGCGAGCCGAAGAAGCGCAGCATCCGAGCCACCGGCGGCAGCGCGTGATCCGTCGCGTCTTCGAGATCCGCCAGGCGAACCGTCGCGCCGATCGACCAGCGCCCGTCCACGTGCTCGAGCTCGCGCAGGGCCCCGATCGCCTGCAGCGACGCCAGCACGGGGAAGCGCTCGCCCTTCTTGGTCACGTCGAGCCCGAGATCCGTGGCGCCCACGACCAGCCGTAGCCCGGGGTGGGCGTCCATCAGGTCGAACAGCTCGGGCAGCGAGCCGGGGATGAAGAAGCGCTGCTCCGCCCCGCCGTCGGCCGCCGCGTAGCGCAGCGTGGCGGGCGGTTCCCCGCCGCTCTTCGCCAGCGCCGCGCTGAAGCGATCCGCAGGCCGGCACCCCGCAATTTTCTGCGTGGCCTCGCGGATCGGCCGGTATCCCGTGCACCGGCAGAGATTGCCGCACATCTGATCGTCGAGCTTCCACGGCGCATCGAGATCGGCGCGGTAGCAGGCCTCGAACATCGACATGACGACGCCCGGCGTGCAGTAGCCACACTGCGAGCCCAACGCCGCCACCAGGGCTTCCTGTACGGGATGCCAGCCGGGGTCGTCCCCCACGCGCTGCTGGAGTGCCTCCACGGTGATCACGTGCTTGCCGTGCAAGAGCGGGAGCAGCAGCAGGCAGCTGTTCACCCCGCGAAAGCGCGGCCCGCCCGGGGCTTCGGGGTCGATCACCACCACCGTGCAGGCTCCGCAGTCGCCCTCGGCGCAGCCCTCCTTGGTGCCCGGGAGGCTCGCGGCACCCCTCAGGTACTCGAGCAGCGTGGTGGTCGGCGAAGTGCCGCAGACCTCGCGCGACTGACCATTGACGTGCAAGCGGACGGTGTCCATCTGCGCGCAAGCGTACCGCATTGGGGGGCCCACGGTGTACTCTGGCCGGGCGGCACCCGCCCGTTTCCACCCCGATCATCATGGCCGAGCTACGACCCTACCCCTTTGGCGCGCTGTTGCTCCGCATGTTCCGCGAGCTCGACGAGCACGACGCCATCTTCCACCTCCCACGCCGCAAGTTCGCGCTCGGCGACGAGCACCACGACACCTCGGTCGTGTTCCAGGGCCACGTCGCGGGCAGCCCGCTGGGGCCCGCCGCGGGCCCGCAGAGCCAGATGGCGCAGAACATCGTGCTCTCGTGGCTCGCGGGCTGCCGCATCTTCGAGCTCAAGACGGTGCAGATCCTCGACGAGCTGCAGATCCCGCGCCCCTGCATCGACATGCAGACCGTGGGCTACAACGTGGAGTGGTCGCAGGAGCTCAAGCTCGAGCAGTCGCTCGACGAGTACGTGAAGGGCGCGATGGCGATCCGCATCCTCGAGGCCTCGGGGCGCCTGTCGATGCCGCCGAGCTTCGCCCCGGTGGTCTACGACATGAGCGTGGGCTACGACCGCAAGGGCATCAAGAGCGAGCGGGTGCAGGCGTTCATGCGCGGCATGATGGATGCCTCGGCGGTGGTCGAGCGGCTGCGCGCCGAGATCCCCGACGAGCTGGCCCAGTACCGCGACCTCGACTTCCAGACCAAGCTCGCCGACACGCTCACGCTGTCCACGTTCCACGGGTGCCCGCCCGACGAGATCGAGGGGATCATCGAGATCCTGCTCGAGGAGCTGGGGCTGCACTGCATCGTGAAGCTCAACCCCACGCTGCTGGGGCCGCAGCGCATGCGCGAGCTGCTGCACGATCAGCTCGGCTACACCGAGCTCGACGTGCCCGCCAAGGCGTTCGAGAGCGACACCAAGTGGGAGCAAGCGGTGGGGTTCATCGAGCGCCTGGGCAGCAAGGCCGACGCGCTCGGGCTGCACTTTGGCGTCAAGCTCACCAACACGCTCATCGTGCACAACCACCGCAGCTTCTTCCCGGCCGCCGAGAAGGAGATGTACATGTCGGGCGCGCCGCTGCACGTGCTGGCGATGAACCTGGTGGGGCGCGTGCGCGAGCAGTTCGGCGATCGCTTTCCGATCTCGTTCTCGGCCGGCATCGATCAGCGCAACTTCTCCGATGCGGTCGCGCTCGGGCTCGCGCCGATCACCGTGTGCAGCGATCTGCTGCAGCCGGGCGGCTATGCGCGGGCGCAGGCCTACTACAAGGAGCTGGCGCGCCGCATGGATGCGGTGGGCGCCACCACCGTCGACGACTTCGTGCTGCGCGCCCACGGCCACGCCCCCGCGGCCCTCGACGCGCTCGGGCTGTCGGAGACGACGCACGACGATTGCCTGCAGGCGCTCGAGCCCGGCGGCAGCCTCGACGCCGCGGTGGCCGATCACACGCTCGCGGCGCGCTGGCTGTCGGCGGTCAAGGTGCTCAACACCGTGACCTATGTCGAGCAGGTGACGGTCGACCCGCGCTACACCCTGGCGCACAACCAAAAGCCGCCGAAGAAGGTCGGCAGCCAGCTGGTGCTGCTCGATTGTCTCACCTGCGACAAGTGCCTGCCCGTGTGCCCCAACGACGCGAACTTCACGTTCGTGCTGCCGACGGGGCAGGTGCCGGTGCTCAAGCTGCGCGCGCACGCGGGCGGCTTCGTCGCGGAGGCTTGCGAGCCGATCACCGTGGCCAAGAAGCACCAGATCGCCAACTTCGCCGACTTCTGCAACGAGTGCGGCAACTGTGACGTGTTCTGCCCCGAGGACGGGGGGCCCTATGTCATCAAGCCGCGCTTCTTCGGCAGCCGCGGCGACTGGCAGACGCTCACCACCCACGACGGCTTCTACGTGGAGCAGGCCGGTCCGGTGCGCACGGTGCTGGGCCGCTTTGGCGGGGCGAGCTTCGAGGCCCGCATCGAGGCCACGGCGAGCGGCAGCGCCTCGGTGCGGTTCGTGGGCGAGGGCTTCTCCGTCGAGTTCGACCGCGCCGATCCAGCGGGCACGGTCGCGGGCAAGGCGGAGGGCGAGGTCGACCTCACCTTCTTCCACTTGATGGATATGGTGAGCAGTGCAGTGCTCGCGGCCAGCGACAACTACGTCAGCGCGGCCGCTCGGTAGGGCCTCGACGGACCCCTGACGTGGGGTCCGTCGCTGCTCTTGGCGCCTTACTTCTTGGCGACCTTCTTGGCCGGCTTTGCGGCGGGCGCAGGCGCGGCGGCGACCTTCTTGGCCGCCTTCGCTGCGGGGGCCGGCGCGGCGGCGACCTTCTTGGCGGCCTTCGCCGCAGGGGCCGGCGCGGCGGCCTTCGCCGCGGGGGCCTTGGCCGCAGGGGCCTTCTTGGGCGCAGCCGCAGGCGCAGCCGCGACATCGGCGGGCTTGGCCGCCGGCTGCCAGATCGCGAACACGGCTCCCTGCGGATCCGCGAACACGGCCAGCGATCCCATGTTGGGGATGTCCATCTGCGGCATGATGACCTTGCCGCCGTTCTTCTCGACCTTGGCGATCGTGCGCTTGACCGACTCGACGCCAACGTAGCCGACCCACGCTGGCGGGGCCTTCGGGTTGGGATTCTTCTGGATCCCACCGATGCCGCCTTCGTCGTTCGCAATGCCGATGTACACGCTACCGTCGGCCATCTTCATCTTCGGGAACTTCCAGCCAAAGATGGCCTTGTAGAACTTCTGGGCGGCCTCGGGATCCGAGGTGTTGAGCTCCATGTGGACGAACTTGCTCATCATGAACCTTTCTTTCGCGGCTCGACCACCTCGAGCGCGGCGCGCTGAGGGTATCTCCGGTGGCGATGGCAATCACGACCCTCGTGCCCCGCTCGAGGCCGGGCGACGACCCTCTGCGAGCTCGGCCCTCGGATCCCGAACGAACCCCGTGACATTGTTACGGAGCGGATACGCGCCCCACTAGCAGGGGCGGCCGGTCAGGCCGACCGCGGGAGCGCGGCCATGCGGGCCCACAAACTCGAGGCTCGAGCGGCCGCTTCGCGGCGGATCTCCTCGAGATCCACCCCTGGGAGCACCCCGTCCACCACCACCGGTCGGCCGCCCACCAGCACGTGGCGGACCCGGCCCCCCGGCTCGACGACGCGCAGGTCGGCGGTCGCGACCTCGCCGAGCTCGCGCGGCAGCTCGAACACGCCGCCGAAGCGCTCGGCCACCAGCGCGTGCCCAGCGTTCACGCGCTCGGCCACGGCCTGCATCTCGTCGCCGTGCATGCGCGCGTGCTCGAGCAGCGCCTCGACCTCGTCTTCCATGCGTGCGGGCCAGCCATCGGTGCCCAGGGCCACGCGCGAGCTATGCGAGAGCGCGCGCGGGTAGCCGACCGCGTTGCCATGGTTGCTGCGAGGGTTCTGCACGATCCAGCAGCCGGCCTCGTACACCCGCCGCACCTGTGCGGCCTCGAGATCGAGGCCGTGCGCGATGATCGATCCGCGCGGCAAGGCACCCAGCGCGAACAGGCGCTCGAGCGGGCCCTCGTAGCCCCGCGCCCGCGCATCCTCGGCGTCGGCAAAGTGCGCGGCGTCCTCGGCCACGTGCACGTGCATGATGGCGCCGAGCGCCTCACACAGCGCCGCGGCCTCGCGCACGGTCTCGTCGGAGACGGTGAACGAGGCGTGCAGCGCCACCGCCCCCACCACGTTGGCGCGGGTGTTGCTCTCGATGAAGCGCTGGCACTCGAGCAGGCCGCGGTGGCCCTCGTCGCGCCCTCCGTTGCGCTCGGTGGCGCCGTAGCACAGCAGCGCTCGTACCCCCAGCTCGTCGCAGGCGTCGGCCAGCACGTCGAGCGAGCCCTCGATGAACGCGGGCGACTCGTGATGATCGATGAGCGTGGTCGTGCCCGCGAGCAGCGACTCGGCCACGTACAGGCGCGCCGAGGCCCGCAGCGAGTCGGCGTCGAGCGCCCGATCGAGTCGCCACCACACGCGCTCGAGGATCTGCACGAACGTCTGCGGCGGAGGCTCGGGCGCCGGCATCCCGAGCGGCGCGAGCCCGCTATAGATGTGGGTGTGCGCGTCGATGCGCCCCGCTTCGATCGTCGCGCCGCTGCAGTCGAGGCGCGCCGCATCGCTGGGCACCTCGCTCTCGGCGACCCGACGGGCCCGTGCGCCCTGCACCAGCAGCACCCGACCCTCGAGGTCGGGGCCCAGGACCAGCGATCGTGGCGTGTTCATGCGGGTGCTCCGACTAGCTCCAGCGCGAGCGGTCGCCCTTCGCCTTGATCTTGCCCACGCTCATCGCCCGCGCCGCGGGCGAGTCCTTCATGGGCAGCACGAAGCGGCGCTCTCCATCGAAGGCATGCAGGGCTCCGGCCACCGCGCCGGCGGTCGGCACGAGACCGATCTCGCCGACGCCCTTGGCGCCGAACGGACCCTCGGGCTCGTGCTCCTCGACCAGGATCACCTCGACCTGCGGCATGTCGCGGGCGCGCAGCACCCCAATATCGCGCAGCTTGAACGCCACGGGCATGCCGTCTTCACAGGGCAGCTCCTCGGTCAGCGCAAACCCGAGGCCCATGTGCACCGAGCCCTGGATCTGGCCCTCGCACAGCGCCGGGTTGATCGCCCGCCCCACGTCGTGCGCGGCGATGAAGCGATCGATGCGGCCCTGCTCGTCGAGGATGCACACCTGCGTGGCAAACCCGAACGAGGTGTGGGTCTTGATCTTGGTGCTGGCGCCGGCCCCGTTGCTGGGCTTGCCGGGGGCGGTCGTGTCGTCGATCAGCACGTCGCCGGCGAACACCTCACCCACGAGGTCACCGAGGGTCTTGCCCGCATCGAGCGCGGCGCGCAGCTTCACCGCGGCATCGCGGACGGCGCGGCCACCGAGCAGCGTGGCGCGCGAGCCCGTGGTCTGCCCGCAGTCGAGCACGTGCGTGGAGTCGACCTTGGGGCGGAAGACCGCGGCGGGCAGGCCCGTGACCTCGACGGCGCACTGCACCAACACGGTGAGCAAGCCCTGCCCCATCTCGGTGTAGCCGTTGTAGAGCGAGACCGTGCCGTCGGACTCGACCGCCAGGCGGGCCCGGCCCCACTCCTTGGCGCCGTTGCCGATGCCGGAGTTCTTGATGCCGCACGCGATGCCCACCGCGCGGCCCGCTGCGACCGCGGCGTAGTAGCTGTCCTTGACCGCGAGCAGCGTCTTCTTCACGCCGACCGATTTCTCGTAGACCTGCCCGGTGGTGAACATGTCACCCACCTCGACCGCGTTCTGCATGCGGATCGCCCAGCCGTCGAGGCCGACCTTCTGCGCGAGCATGTCGAGCGCACCCTCGATGGCGAAGCTGGCCTGGTTGGCCCCGAACCCGCGCATGGCCCCGCACGGCGGGTTGTTGGTGGTGGCCGCGATCGCCTCGATGTCGACGAACGGCACCTTGTAGGGGCCGCACGCGTGCCCGGCCGCGCGCTCGAGCACCTTGGCGCCGACCGAGGCGTAGGAGCCCGTGTCGCCCAGCATGCGGGCCTTGACCGCGGTGAGGTTGCCCGCCGCATCGCAGCCCACCGTGAAGTCCATCTCGATCGGATGGCGCTTGGGGTGGATGCGGATCGACTCTTCGCGGGTGAGCGTGAGCTTGACCGGGCGCCCGGTGAGCTTGGCGAGCAGCGCGGTCTGAGACTGCACGCTCATGTCTTCCTTGCCGCCGAACGCCCCGCCGTTGGGCACGAGCTCCACGAACACGTCGTCGATCGGCAGACCGAGGAACGCGGCCACCTGGCGGCGATCGTCGAACACGCCCTGCCCCTGCGTGTACAGGTGCAGGCGCCCGTCGGGCCGCGGCTCGGCGAGCGCGCTCTCGGGCTCGAGGAACAGGTGCTCGATGCGCTGCGTCTTCCACGTGCCGCTCACCACGTGGGCGCTCGTGGCCAGCGCCGCATCGGCGTCGCCGCGGCGAAACGCGGTGCGCGAGAGCTGGTTGCCGTGGGTGGGGTTCACCTGCGGCGCGTCGGGCTCGAGCGCACGGCGGGCGTCGAGCACGGCGGGCAGCACCTCGTACTCCACCTCGACCAGCGCCGCGGCCTCGCGGGCGATCGCGACGTCTTCGGCGGCCACCGCCGCGAGCACGTCGCCCACGCAGCGCACCTCCTCGCCCACCGCGACGAAGCCGGGCCAGTCCTTCAAGATGAGGCCGTACCAGCGCTCGCCCGGCACATCGACCGCGGTCGCCACCGCCACCACGCCCGGCAGCGCGAGCGCGCGGCTGGTGTCGATGCGGAGCACCTTGGCGCGCGCATGCGGTGAGAGCACCAGCGCCCCGTGTAGCAGCCCCTCGCGGGTCATGTCGTCGATGTAGGGGCGATCGCCGAGCACCATGCGCTCGCCCTGATAGCGCGCGAGATCCTGGCCCACGCGACCGTCGGTGCCGGGCGTGGGCTCGGCCTCGCCGCGCCGCGTCTTCGCGTAGAGCTCGATCGCGTCGATGACCTTCACGTAGCCGGTGCAGCGGCACAGGTGGCCATCGATCGCCTTGGCGATCTCTTCGCGCGAGGGACTGGGGTTCTTGTCGACGAGGTGCTTGGCCCGCAGCGCAAACCCGGGAATGCAGAAGCCACACTGCAGGCCCGCCGCCGCCACGAAGCTGCGCGCGACCTCGTCGCGCTCCTGCGCCGACACGCCCTCGAGCGTGAGCACCTCGCGACCCGCGGCCTTCTGCGCCGGCATCGCGCACGTGGTCTTCGCCGCACCGTCGACGATCGCCAGGCAGCACCCGCACTGTCCCTGCGGCGCGCAGCCGTCCTTGGTGGAGACGATGCCACAGCGCCCACGAAGCGCTTCGAGCAGCGTCTCCCCGGGGCGCGGGCTGATCTGGACGGGCTGACCATTGAGGGTAAAGGACACGTCACTCATCGTTCGGACCTCGGGCGGGGTAGGCACGCTACCATGGCGCAGGGCGCGGTGGATCCTGCCACCGTCGTTGCGGAGGCTGGGCCCCGAGTCCATACTGGACGACATGGCCACCGCCCCAGCGCTGGACCTCGCTCGCGAGCCCATCGTCATCTTCCGCTCCGTCAGCGGCAATGGGCAGACCTTCGCCTTGGATCCCCTGTCCGAGGCACGCGTGCGCGAGTTCTTCGGCGGCCAGGTGCACATCCATCCTCGCGTATCCATCGGCCACGAGACAGCGGCCGACTACGAATCGATGCGCGTGGATCTTGGACCCCAGATCATCCAGTTGCTCACCGGCCTCTCCCAGGGCCGCCTCGAGGCGCTGGGCGAGGTGGTCTTCCGCGATCCGGTCACCGAGCGAGAAGTTCCCCTACGCAGCGCATGAGTCCCCCGCAGGCCGTGGCCGGCTAGTCGCGCGGCCGAGCCCGCTTGGTACGGACGATGGACAGCGCGCTCCCCCGCGCGGCCGAAGTGCGTCGTCTTCTCGGGGACGGACACCGCGCGCGAGGCTATCACCGCTCGCGGCCGGTGAGCAGCACGCCTACGCGCTCGCCCGGCCGCAGCTCGCCGCTGCGGAGCATGTGCATCAATCCCGCGACGCCGGCGGTGCCGGTGGCCGTGGCGCGCACCCCCGTGTGCTGGAGGACGGACTGTTGCGCGGCGATCAAGGTGGCCTCGTCGACGATCACGGGCCAGCCACCGCTGTGGATCATGCCTTCGACGAGCGCCCACCAGTCATACGTCTCGTCGTCGAGGATTCCGCCGGCCACGCTGTGGGGCGTGTCCTCCCACGGCCACATGTAGCGCGCGCGGTGGGTCGCGGCGTGGTGGAGCACGTCGTCGAGGATCCACGGGGGCACGGCCTCGAGCAGCCACTCGGCGCAGCTGCGCGGCGAGCTGGGCGGGGTCTTGCCGGCCCGCACCCCGATGTCCTGCACCACCCGCTCGTAGGCCCGTCGCAGCGGCCATGCACCACCCGTCTGGACGGTGTAGAGGCGCGGCAGCTGCGGCAGCACACCCAGGCTCACCGCATCGCGCAGCGCGTGCAAGCAGGCGCTGCCGAGCGCTCCGCCGCCGACCTGCACGACCAGCGCGTCGAGCCCTCCCGGACCGCGCCGCAGCTGATCGGCGAGCTCGTAGCCGAGCGTGAGGCCCCCCTCCACGGCGAGCCCGTTGACGCTGCCCTGCACGCTGAACGGCAGCGCGCCGCGGGCCCGCGAGCGCGCGAAGGCGCGAAAGCATGGATCGCCGGGCTGGCCGTCGCGCGGGCACGGCATGATCCCCGCGCCGAGCTGCTGCAGGCGCTCGAGCACCGCCGGATCGGCGTCGGGCGGCACGAACACGTCGAGCGGCCAGTCGGCGGCCCGAGCCACCACCGCAGCGGCGAGCGCAGCATTGCCGCAGCTGGCGATCGCGAGCCGCCGCCGCGGCGCGGCCGGATCGAACAAGCCCCCGACCTCGGCCAGGCGCAGGTGGATCATCACGCCCATCAGGTGCCGAGCCTTGTGCGAGCCCGACACGTTGTCGGTCTCGTCCTTGACCCACAGCTCGAGGCTCGGCGCGCCCAGGGCGGCGGCCAGCTGCGGCGCGGCCCAGGCCGGCGTGGGCGCGAATCCGTGGCCATCGACCTCCGCCACCGCCGCATCGAGCCCCTCGATCACGGCGACCAGCTCTGCATCACTCACCCCGAGGGCGCGCGCGCGGTGGCTGTAGGAGAACAGCTCGCGCAGCACCACGTAGGGGTTGCCTTCGACGACCTCCGGAAACCGGAGCGCGCCGGGATCGAGGCGCCGCACCAGCACGTGATCGATGTCGTCGCCCGCCCGCGCATTGGGGCACGCGAACGGATCGCGCTCGCGCAGCGCGACCTCGTGTTCACAGCCGGAACACTCGAGCCAGACCGCCCCCCTCATGCCCGAGGAGTGGCGCCCGTCTGCCGGTTGAAGTCGTCGATCATGGCGTCCCACTGCGGCACGAGCTCTCGCAGCCCGCGCCAGAACGACTGCTCGCGGCGCGCGACGAACTCGCCCAGCGGCACGCCTTGCTGCTCCACCCAGGTGAAGTAGCCGAGGTTGAACATGCGCGTGCGATCGACGTGGGTGGTCTCGAGCAGGTGATCGGTGCGCACGCCCGCGAGGTGCTCACCGAACGTCTCGGCCGCGGCCAGCCGATCGAAGCGACCCGCGAAGCGCCCGCCCAGCGCCTTGGCGCGCTCCGAGCCGTACATCGCCGCGCCGTCGGTGGCCACCGTGATGACCGCGTCGTCGGGGCCGTACCCGTGGTAGCGCGCGAGCTTGATCGCGGCGAGCACGTTGGCGATCCCCGAGAACCCCATCGACGACAGCGAGCGCACCAGCGCCTCGGGCAGCCCCTTGCGCTCGCGCAGGAACGCCTGCCCCTCGGGGTGGTTGAACAACAGATCGAGCGCATCGGTGCTGCGATCGGAGATCGCCGCCACGTAGTCGGTGTTGTGCGCGTTGTGGATGTAGGGCACGTGCTTGTCGCCGATGCCCTGGATGTTGTGCTCGCCAAAGCCGTTCTCGAGCAGCGTGGGGCACTCGAGCGCCTCCACGGCCACGATCTTGGCGCCGTGCTCGTCCTTGAGCCGATCGCCGGCCGCGATCGTGCCGGCCGAGCCAGTGGCCGAGGTGAACGCCCGCAGCCGCAGCCCCGGTCGCTGCGCCTGCAGGTGCTCGAACACGTGACCGAGCGCCCGCCCGGTGACCAGCCAGTGCCCCAGGTGGTTCCCGAACTCGCTGAACTGGTTGAAGATCACGTGGTCGGGCCGCGCCTGCAGCCGCGCGCACTCGTCGTAGATTTCCTTGACGTTGCTCTCCGACCCCGGGGTGCGAATGATGTCGCTGGGATCGCCCACCCAGCGATCGAGCCACTCGAAGCGCTCGGCGCTCATGCCCTCGGGCAGCACCGCCACGCCGCGGCACTGCATGATCCGCGAGATCGCCACCCCGCCGCGGCAGTAATTGCCCGTGGAGGGCCACACGGCCCGATGCGCGGTCGGGTCGAACTGACCGGTGAGGATGCGCGGCGCGAGGCAGGCATAGGCCGCCAGCACCTTGTGCGCCGCGATCATCGGAAAGCGCTGGCCCAGCACCACCACGATCGGCGCGGCCACGCCGGTGAGCTCGGGCGGCAGCACCAGGTG
>JBFIJN010000094.1:0-21424 GCA_041600735.1 Nannocystaceae bacterium | reverse complement strand
GGGTCGACGCCGCCATCAAGGCGCTCGAAGAAGCCGCCAGCGCGGTCGGCGGGGCCCAGGCCGAGGTCGTTCCCCCCGCGAGCGAGGCCGAGGCGCCCACCGCCGAGCCCGACCCCGCCGCGACCGGCCCGGCCGCGGTCGCCCAGCCCGACCCGGTCGCCCAGCCCGACCCGGTCGCCCAGCCCGACCCCGCCGCGACCGCCAAGCCCGACCCGGCCAAGCCCGACTCGGCCGCGACCGCCAAGCCCAAGACCGCCAAGCCCAAGACCGCCAAGCCCGACCCCGCCGGGTCCGACGCCGAGACGCCCAAGCCCGACCCCGCCGGGTAGACTCTCGCGTGCAGCGAGCGGTGAGTCCCGTGGTCGAGCTCGAGTTCACCAAGGTCGAGGGGCTGGGCAACGATTTCTTGCTCCTCGATCGCCGTGGTGCTTCCGTAGCGGAGGTCGAGGCCGATGTGCGGTCGCTGGCTGGGCTCGCGCCCAGTCTCTGCGACCGTCGCACGGGGGTGGGCGCCGATGGCCTGCTGCTGGTCGGCCCCCCGCGGGCACCCGGCAGCGAGGCCTCGATGTGGGTGCTCAACTTCGACGGGTCGCGCCCCGAGATGTGCGGCAATGGGCTGCGCTGCGTGGCCTTGGCGGTCGCCGGCGCGGGCCGCCACACGATCACGATCGACACCGACGCCGGGCCGCGACCCTGCATCGTGACGGCCGAGCACGCCGGTGCGGGTGAGGTCGAGGTCGACATGGGGCCCGGCGAGTCGCGCGGGGACCACCTCCCGGCCGCGGGGGCGGGGCGCAGGTTCGCGTCGATCTCGATGGGCAACCCGCACGCGGTGGCGTTCGTGGGGCCCGACGAGGATCCCGAGGCGCTCGCGCGAGGCCTCGGGCCGGGCGTGGAGCGGGCGGCCGAGTTTCCCGAGGGCACCAATGTGGAGCTCGCGCGGGTGGAGCCCGACGGCAGCGTGCTGCTGTGGGTGTGGGAGCGGGGCTGCGGGGTCACCCAGGCGTGCGGCACGGGGGCGTGCGCCACCGCGGTCGCGGCTGCGCGACGCGGGCTGGTGCCCTACGAGGTGCCGGTGACCGTGCGCCTGCCGGGCGGACCGCTGGAGATCCGGGTGCCGAAGGATCCCGCGCTCGGGGTGCGCATGAGCGGGCCCGCGCGCCTGGTGTTCGAGGGTCGACTGCCTGCGCTCGCGGGCGGCTAGGGAACCAGCGCGCGCAGGCGGGCGCGCTCTTCGTCGGCCTCGCGGAAGCGCTCCGCGAGCGCGCGGACGAGCGGACCGAGCCAGCCGCGCGAGTCGAGCTCGCGCTCGAGCGCCTCGCGGGTGACCACGAGGACCGAGACCTCGTCGACCGCCACGACCGTGGCGGTGCGCTGGCCCGAGGTGAGGATCGCGGTCTCGCCAAACACCTCGCCGGGACCGATCCGCCGCAGGTGCAGCGAGCGCTTGAACACGTCGCAGTGGCCCCCGGTGAGGATGTATGCGGTCTCCCCGGGCTCGCCCTCGCGGACGATGGTGGAGCCCGCCTCGAACTGTCGCTCGCGAAACCAGCCACCGCCGCGCAGCAGCGCCTCGAGCTCGGCCTGCATCGCGGGGACGTCTTGGAAGCGATCGTTGGGATCGAGGGCCAGCGCGCGCGTGGCGATGGCGGCCAGGCCCGGCGGAGGCTGGCGCAGCGTGGGGCTCTCGAGCGGATCGATGACGACGTTGTCGGCCACGCGAACGACATCCTCGAGCACCCCGCGGGGCTCGAACGGAGGCCGCCCGGTGAGGAACTCGTAGAGCACGGCGCCCAGACCATAGACGTCGGTCCGCTCGTCGACCCCGGCCATCCCGCGGCGGGCCTGCTCGGGCGCCATGTAGGCCAGCGTGCCGCGGAGACCCTTGGTGGCCTCGATCGGGCGCAGGTGCCCGTCCTCTGCCCGACGGCAGCGGATCGCGATCCCCCAGTCCATCACGTAGACCTGGCCGTGGCTGCCGACCATGATGTTGTGGGGCTTGAGGTCGAGGTGCAGCACCGCGCGACTGTGGGCAAAGGCCACCGCGTCGCAGACCTTGATCATGGCCTTGATGAACGTCTCGATCTCGACGCCAGGGAGCTTGCCCGGCCCCAAGCGGCGGAAGCGCTCGGCGAGGCTCTGGCCCTGCACGAGCTTCATCGCAAACCACGGCGGCTCGACGTCCTGCCCCATGTCGTGCACGGGGACGATGTTGGGATGATCGAGCTGCCCGGTGATCTGGGCCTCGCGCACGAAGATCTCGAGCTCGCCCTGGCGGTGCACCAGGTCGGAGTGGAGCACCTTCATCGCCACTTGGCGCTGCATGCGGTGGTCGAAGACGTCGATGATCGAGCCCATCCCGCCCTTGGCCACCGTCCCGCGCGTTTCGAAGCGGTCGGTGTCGGCGTGGAAGCGGGAGCCCGGGGCGTCGGGGTCTGTATCCGCCACGCCAACCTTCGCCAGCGGGTGATCGTCGATCAGAGTCTTGTCGAGACGGTCGCCCATGGATTCCCTTAGTCACGCTAACACGCCGCGCCGCGGATCGGGGATCGCAGCGCGTACGAAGTAGCAACGGCGCGAGCAGCTCAGCGCCTCGAGGGTGCGGGCCGGCGCCGCGGGATCACGGCGCGGGCACGCCGGCCTCGCGCAGCCAGGCCTCCGCTCGCCCCTGGTGGCGCTGCATCGACGGTGGACCCGTGCGCCATGCCTGCCCTGCGCGCTCGGCCAGCGCGCGCGCCCTCGCGGGGTCTTCGCCTTGCGCCCGCAGCACACGAGCCAGCGCGAACCACAGCGCCGCGGACTCGTCGGGTGAGGCGCCCCCGCGCGACTCGATCACGAGCGCGGCCTCGAGCTGCTCGCGCGCCTCTGCCACGCGGTCCAGGGCCAGCAGCGACTCGCCGAGGCCGCGGCGCACGTCGATCCCCAGCGGGTGCTCGTGCATCCCGAGCGCGTGCAGCATCGCGAGCGCGCGGGCATGGGACTCGCGCGCGGCCTCGTGCTCTTCGCGGGCCGCCAGCACCATGCCCTCGACGGCGAGCTCGGCCACCGCCCACGGATGATCGCCCACGCTGCGCTCGAGCGCCGAGCGAGCGCGCCGCAGCTGCGCGAGCGCCTCGTCGTAGCGACCCACGTCGCTCAGGACGTTGCCGTAGTTGATGCGCGAGACCGCCACCTCGGGGTGCTCGGCCCCGAGGGCCCGCTCGCGGATCGCGATCGAGCGCTCGAACGCCGCGATCGCCTCGAGCACCCGCCCGAGCGTGCGGGCCGAGTTGCCGACGTTGCTGTACGCGGCACCGAGGTTGGGATGGTCGGGCCCCAGTCCCCCGCGCCAGATCTCGAGCACCCGCACCTGGAGCGCCAGGGCGCGGTCGTACTGGCCCAGCTCGATGGCCGCGTTGGCGAGGTTGTTGAGCACCATGCCGACCTCGGGGTGCGCGGGACCCAGCGCCTGCTCGTAGATCCCGAGGACCTGTTCATACTCGGCGATCGCGTCGGCGTAGCGCCCGAGCTCGTAGTAGGCGATGCCGAGGTTGTTGCGCGCGGAGGCGGTCGTCAGGGCGTCGGGGCCGAGGAGTCCGCTCCAGCCCTCCACCGCCTGCGACAGCGGCTCGAGCGCCTCCGCGGCCCGCCCCGCGTTGGTGAGCGCCAGCCCGAGGGTCATGCGCATCGTCGCCTGCGTGCGTGCGTCGTCGGGGACCCGCGAGAGTCGGGCCTGACCGTGGCGCGCCCAGCGAAGGCCTTCTTCGGGGCGATCGCTGGTCAGGTGGACCAGGCTCTCCACGACGAACACGACCAGCGCGTCGTCGCCCACGGCCTCGGCTTCGTGCAGCACGTGCACCAGCCGCTTCTCGGCGGCCTCACGCTCGCCGCGCAACAGCAGCGTCTGGCCGAGCCAGGTCTCGGTGCGCACGAGCAGCGGCCCGTAGCCGAGCGCCTCGGCCTGGCCGTGCATCTCCACCGCGAGCGCGTGGGCCCGGTCGTACTGGCCCGCGTTCGCGAGCGTCGCGACCTCCTCGAGCGCGCGCTGGATCTCCACCACGCGCTGCGCGGTGGTCGGATCGTCGGGCGGCACCAACCCACCGTCGTCGGGCTCCTCGGCCGCGCAGCCCTCGAGCGCGGGCAGGCCGTGCACCAGCGAGGACGCCTGCATCAGCAGATCGGTGCGGGCATCGGCGAGCACCTCGACCAGCGTGGCCATGCGCCGCCCCCGTCGGCGCAGGCACTCGAGACGACGATCGCGAGCGAGCTTGGCCTGCGCATCCGCGGGGGCCTCGGCGCAGATCTGCGCGTGGAGGCTCGACCAGCGCGCGGCATAGTCGTCGAGCCTTCGCTCCACGCGCTCCACCGTGTCGGCGGCGTAGACCCCCGGGCTAGCCTGCAGCGTGCGGCGCAAGGCCTCGCGCTGGGGCTCGCCCCACGCCTGCTGCAGCACGACCCGAGCCTCCGCGCAGGCCGAGTCTTCGGGGGGTCGCGCGGTGAGCATCCAGGTCGCGACCCCGCCGCTGGCGAGCACCACTCCGAGACCGATCCAGCGGTATCGACGGGGGCGGACGAGGCGCTCGAGCGCCGACAGCAGCGCGTCCATCGACGGCCAGCGCTGCTCGGCCCGCGGCGCCAGCCCGCGCACGAGCGCGCGATGGAGCGCGAGCGGAGCGGGATGGCCTCGCGGGGGTGCGGCGACCTTCCCCGCGCGCTTGGCTCGCCCGAGCGCCTCGCTCGTCTCGCCTTCGAACGGCCGCGCGCCGTAGACCCCCTCGAACAGGGCGGCACAAAATGCGAACTGATCCGCGGCGGGCCCGATCTCGGCGCCGTGGTGCTGCTCCGGGGCCATGTACGCGGGCGTGCCCATCACCGTGCCCGCCTCGGTCACCGGTGCGGTGAGCCGATCGGTGATGATCGAGCTCGAGGCCAGCACTGCGCTCTCGCTCGCGCGCGCGACCGCGGCCTCGCCCCGGCCGCGCCCCCCGCTCGGCAGCGCGAGGCCGAAGTCGAGCACGCGCGCGTGCCCGTGCTCGTCGACGAGCACGTTGGCGGGCTTGAAGTCGCGATGCACGAGCCCCGCGGCGTGGGCCGCCGCCAGCCCCCGCCCCGCCTGGACGAACATCTCCACGACCTCGGACCAGCTGCGCGCCCGCGCGCGCAGCCAGCCGCGCAGCGTGAGCCCGTCGACCAGCGCCATGGCGATGTAGAGGACCCCGGCGTGGGTGCCGACGTCGAACACCTCGACCACGTGCGGGTGCGAGAGCCGGGCCATCGCCTGGGCCTCGCGCAGCAGCCGGGCTCGCCCCTCGCTCCACTCACCCTGCGGCGCGGCCCCGCCCCGCAGCACCTTGATCGCGACCTTGCGGTCGAGTCGATCGTCGTGGGCCGAGAACACCACCCCCATCCCGCCCGCGCCCAACCGATCGAGCAGCGTGTAGCGACCGATGACGTCCCCGAGGCGCGGCTCTGGTTGGACCGAGGACGCCGCGGCACGTCGCGAGGGCGCGGCCTCGGGCTGGGTCGCCGTCGTACCCATCCCGCGCGTCGTGGCGTCCTGCGTGTCCCCCACCCATCCCATCATGCCAGCCCGCAGGCCGGCGGCTGCGGCGTCGACTCCCTGGCGGTGGCTCCCCGCCCGCGTCACGCGCTCCGAGATCCCGCGTACGTCGGGCTTTCCGGGCATGAACACCGTTTCGTGAGCTGGCACATCATCGATCGGACCGTCGCGGGCCGGTCGAGGCGCGCAACTTCGCAACCTGGGGAGAGGCAATGCGTCTACGCTCCCGACTCATGGCTGCACGCACCCTCTCCCTGTACACGTTCCTCCTCGCCATCGTGCTCGCCCTCGGGGCGTGCAAGAAGGACGACTTCGCCAACGAGACCATGGCCCAGCTGTCGTCCATGACCGACGAGATCGTCAAGAAGGTCAACGACTCCGAGGACAAGAAGGCCGGCGTCGCCGAGGCGCAGAAGATCCTCGACGCCAAGAAGGCCGACCTCGCCCCCAAGATGGCGGAGATCATGGAGCTTCGCGGCTTCCAGATCAGCGAGGAAGCCCAGGGCAACGTCGCCAAGGTCCTCGTCGACGTGACCAGCAAGATGGCCACGCTCGAGATCAACCTGATGATGACCACGATGAACGACAAGGAGCTCGAGGCGGCAGTCGAGAAGCTCAGCACCGACCACGGCAACCTCGTGCAGGGGAAGTAACCCGACGACCCCCGCACGAAAGCGGTCGCGCTCCTCGAGCGCCGACCGCTTCGTCATTTCGAACGGCTAGAGATCGAGCACGCCCTGCCCGCCGCCCGGTGGATCATCGTTGGGGGGCACGGTGCGGCCGAGGTGAAGCCGGGCCTTGCGCGTCACCTGCCGCCCTCGAGGCGTCCGCACCAAGAACCCGCGCTGCAGCAGGAACGGCTCGTAGACGTCCTCGAGCGTGTCGCGGGGCTCGCTGAGCGTGGCCGCCAGCGCGTCGATGCCCACCGGGCCGCCCTCGAACTGATCCATGATGGCCTGCAGGATGCGCCGGTCGATCGAGTCGAGCCCCGAGGCGTCGATGCCGAGCTGCTCGAGCGCGTAGTCGGCATCCTCCGCCTCGATGCGCTCGCGCCCGCGCACCTGCGCGAAGTCGCGGACGCGGCGGGTGAGGCGATTGGCGATGCGCGGGGTGCCTCGACTGCGGTGGCCGATCTCCTTGGCCGCGGGCGCGCTGGCCGGCATGCCCAGCAGGCCCGCCGTGCGCTGGACGATCTGGGCGAGCTCGGCATCGGCGTAGAAGTCGATGCCCTCGATGATCTGGAAGCGCTCGCGCAGCGGCGCCGAGAGCAGCGCGGTGCGGGTGGTGGCCCCGACCAGCGTGAACGGGGCCAGCGTGAACGGCATGGTGCGCGCGCGGCTGCCCTCGCCCACCGGGAGATCGATGCGCCCGTCCTCCATCGCCGAGTAGAGGCTCTCCTCCACGGTGGGCGTGAGCCGGTGGATCTCGTCGATGAACAGCATGTCGCCCTCGGTGAGGGCGGTGAGGTGGCCCGCGAGCACGCCCTTGTGCTCGATGGCCGGCCCCGAGGTGATGTGGATGCGGACCCCCATCTCGTGGGCGAGGATCTGCGCCATCGTGGTCTTGCCGAGCCCCGGCGGGCCGTGCAAGAGCGTGTGGTCGAGCGGCTCGCCGCGCTGCTTGGCGGCCTCCACGAACACCTCGAGCTTGCGCTTGAGCGCGGCCTGGCCGATGTACTCCGAGAACCGCTGCGGTCGGATCCCCGGGGGGCCCTCGGCTTCTTCCTCGGCTGCGTGCCCCTCGAGCAGCGCCCGCCCCGGCGCAGCCTCGGGCGCCGCCGCCGAAGCAGCCGCGCGGGGGCGGTCGGGCGAGCGCCCATCGGCGTCATCGTGACGTACGCGGGCCACGCTCGACTACTCCCACTCGATCGTGGCGGGCGGCTTGCTGCTGATGTCGTAGCACACCCGATTGATGCCACGGACCTCGTTGATGATGCGGGTGGAGATCCGCGCGAGCAGCTCGTAGGGCAGTCGCGCCCAGTCGGCCGTCATCGCGTCGGTGCTCTCCACCGCGCGCACGGCCAGCGCGTTCTCGTAGGTGCGACCATCGCCCATCACGCCCACGCTCTGCACCGGCAGCAGCACCCCGAACACCTGCCACAGCTGGCGGTAGAGCCCCGCGGCGTGGACTTCTTCGAGGATGATCGCGTCGGCCTCGCGCAGCCGATCGCAGCGCTCGGCCGTGACCTCGCCGAGCACGCGCACCGCGAGGCCCGGCCCCGGGAACGGATGCCGCCAGACCATGGCCTCGGGCAGCCCCAGCTGAAGGCCCAGCCTTCGCACCTCGTCCTTGAACAGCTCGCGCAGCGGCTCGACCACGCCCATCTTCATGCGCTCGGGCAGCCCGCCCACGTTGTGGTGGGTCTTGATCGTCACCGAGGGGCCGCCCTTGAACGACACGCTCTCGATCACATCCGGGTAGAGCGTGCCCTGCACCAAGAAGTCGGCGCCGCCCAGCGCGTGGGCCTCTTCGTCGAACACGTCGATGAACGTGGCCCCGATGCGCTTGCGCTTGACCTCGGGGTCGGTGACGCCGCGCAGCGCCGACAAGAAGCGCGTGGCCGCGTCGGCCACCACCAGCGGATTGTGCAGCCGGCCCGCGAACATGCGCTCGACCTCCGCGCGCTCGTCCTTGCGCAGCAGGCCGTTGTCGACGAACACGCAGCGCAGGCGCTCGCCGACCGCCTTGCCGACCAGCAGCGCGGCGACCGAGGAATCGACCCCGCCCGAGAGCCCGCACAGCACCGTGCCCGAGTCGCCCACCTGCGCGCGGATGGTCTCGACCGCCTCCTCGACGAACCGCGACATGCTCCAGTCACGCGTGAGCCCGCATAGATCGAGGAACGACCCCAGCAGCTCGGGGCCGCGGGGTGTGTGCGAGACCTCGGGGTGGAATTGCACGCCCCAGATCCGCCGCCGTGCATCCACGATCGCCGCGTGCGGACAGCTGGACGAGCGCGCCACGGTCTCGAAGCCCTCGGGCAGCGCGGCCACCCGGTCGCCGTGCGACATCCACACCGGCTCGCTCTCGCCGGCCGTCATCGCCGACATCGGCCCGCGTGCGTGCAGGACCTCGACCGTGGCCGGCCCGTACTCGTGCCCCTTGGCGGGCTCCACCTGGCCGCCGAGCGCATCCACCAGCACGTAGAGCCCGTAGCAGATCCCCAGCACCGGTACGCCGAGCTCGAGCAGCGCAGGATCGAGCTTGGGCGCGCCCTCGGTGTAGATCGAGGAGGGCCCGCCACTGAGGATGATGCCGCGCGGGCGCTCGGCCGCGATGCGGGCGGCCGGCGCGTCGAACGGGAGGATCTCGGCGTAGACGCCGAGCTCGCGCACGCGACGAGCGATGAGCTGGGTGACCTGGGATCCGAAGTCGATGACGATGAGGGTCTCGTGCGAAGCGGGGGCCACTTGTGGCTACTCCATGCGGTAGTTGGGGGCTTCCTTGGTGATGATCACGTCGTGGACGTGACTCTCGCGCAAGCCCTGGGTGGAGATCCGACGGAAGCGGGCCTTCTCTTGCAGCTCGTCGATGGTCGCGGCCCCGACGTAGCCCATGCCCGAGCGCAGCCCGCCCAGCAGCTGGTGCACGCTCTCGGCCAGCGGCCCGCGGTAGGGCACGCGCCCCTCGATGCCCTCGGGCACCAGCTTGCGCTCCTCCACGTTGTGCTGGAAGTAGCGGTCCTTGCTGCCGGCCGCCATCGCGCCCATCGAGCCCATGCCGCGGTACACCTTGTAGCTGCGGCCCTGGAACAGCACCTTCTCGCCCGGCGCCTCGTCGGTGCCCGCGAACAGGCTGCCGATCATCACCGAGCATGCGCCGGCGGCCAGCGCCTTGACCACGTCGCCCGAGAACTTGATGCCACCGTCGGCCACGAGCGGGATGCCCAGGCGACGGGCCTCGACGGCCGACTCGAGGATCGCGGTGATCTGCGGCACGCCCACGCCCGCCACCACGCGCGTGGTGCAGATCGAGCCCGGCCCGATCCCGACCTTCACCCCGTCGGCCCCGGCCTCGGCCAGTGCCCGCACCGCGGCGGGCGTGGCCACGTTGCCGGCCAGCAGCTGTAGATCGGCGTGCTCGGCCCGGATCGTGCGCACCATGTCGAGCACGCGCTTGCTGTGCCCGTGGGCGGTGTCGACCACGATCACGTCGACGCCCTGATCGACCAGCGCGGCCACGCGCTCCATCGTGTCGCCGCCCGTGCCCACCGCCGCGCCCACGCGCAGCCGCCCCAGCGAGTCCTTGATGGCGTGGGGATGATCGGCGGCCTTGAGGATGTCGCGCACCGTGATGAGCCCGACCAGCTGCCCGCTCGCAGACGTGACCAGCAGCTTCTCGATGCGGTGCTTGTGCAGCACCTTCTTGGCCTCGTCGATCGAGATGCCCTCGCGCGCCGTGATCGGATCGCGGGTCATCACGTCGCCCACCGCCTGATCCAGGCGGCTCTCGAAGCGTACGTCGCGGCTGGTGAGGATGCCGACCAGGCGCCCGTCGTCGACGACCGGCAGCCCGGAGAACCCGTGGCCCGCCATCAGCATCAGCGCATCGCGCAGCGTGGCGGTGGGCGTGATCGTGAGCGGGTCGACGACCATGCCGCTCTCGGCCTTCTTCACCTTGCGCACCTCCCGGGCCTGCTGCTCGGGATCGAGGTTCTTGTGGATGATGCCGATCCCGCCGAGCCGCGCCATGCAGATCGCGGTCTCCGCCTCGGTCACCGTATCCATGGCGGCGGCGACGATCGGCGTGCGCAGCTCGATGTCGCGCGTGATCCGAGAGACGACGGAGACCTCGGAGGGCAGGACTTCGCTGTACCCCGGCTCGAGCAGCACGTCGTCGAAGGTGAGGGCCTCACGAATGTCGAAGCGGGGGTCGGGCTGGCGGTCCGGCATCGAATTCGCGGCAGTATAGGGGCCAGCCCCCGCGCGAGGACCCCCCTCGGGGCGTGCGTGTGCCGACGTGGGCCGCAGCGGGCCGCCTACGCGCCTTGCGGCGCGTGCTTCTGGGGGCTCGCGCCATGCCCGCAGGTGCGGGCGCTCTCCGCGGACCGAGGGATCTCGCGCTCCGGCCCGGCTCGACCCGCGACGGCGCAGTGGTGACCCCGACGCGCGGATGCTGCGATGCTGAGGCCATGCCGCGGCCCGCAGCGACTCGCGACCGTCGCTTCGCGCCCGCGATCTTCGGCTGCACGCTCGCCGCCGCGCTCGGCTTGCTCGCGCCCGAGCTGCTGGGCTCGCGCGCGATCGCGATGGTCGGCGCCGTGCTCGACGCGCTCGACTGGTTGTTCATGGCCATCGCCAGCGGCTTGGTCGGGCTCGCCGCCTGGCTCGCGCTCGGCCCCCACGCCAAGCGCCGCCTCGGCCGCGACGACGAGCGCCCCGAGTTCTCGACGTTCGCCTGGTTCTCGATGCTGTTCGCGGCCGGCATGGGCAGCGGGCTGATGTTCTGGGGCGTGGCCGAGCCGCTCACCCACCAGGCGCAGCCGCCGTTCGGCGAGCCCGGCTCCCCCGCCTCGACCCGGCTCGCGCTCGCGATCTGTGATTTTCACTGGGGGCTGCACGCGTGGGCGATCTACGCGATCGCGGCGCTGGTGCTGGCGTACTTCCACTTTCGTCGGGGCACCGATTTCCTGCCGGGAGCGCCGATCCGCGCCGTGCTCCGCGGCCGCGCCGGCGAGACGCTCGCGCATGCGGCCGATCTGATCGGCGTGCTCGCGGTCGCCTTCGGGGTGGCCGGATCGATCGGAATGGGCGTGCTGCAGATCCGCAGCGGGCTCGCGGCCACGTGGGGCACGCCGCTCGACTCGACCGCGCTCGCGGTGGGGATCCTCGCGCTGATGATGGTCGCGTACACGGCCTCGGCCGCGGGCCGGATCGAGCGCGGGATCAAGTGGCTCTCGACGATCAACGTGGTGCTGGCCCTCGCATTCGCGGCCGCGGTGTGGCTCGGGGGCCCGAGCATCGCGGTGCTCGAGGGGCTGGCGCGCTCGCTCTACGACTATGCGCGCGAGCTGTGGCCGCTCGCCACCATGGGCGGGCCGTGGGCCGAGGCCACCCCGTGGCTGCACGACTGGACGCTCTCGTATCTCATCTGGTGGATCGCGTGGGCGCCGTTCGTGGGCGTGTTCGTGGCGAGGATCAGCCGCGGTCGCACGATCCGCGAGTTCGTGGTCGCGGTGGTGCTGGTGCCCACCACGTTCTCCGCGCTGTGGTTCGGGGTGCTCGGCGGTACCGCGCTCGCGATCGATGGCGAGGGTGCGCTCGCCCGCGTCGCGCTCGCCGATCCCCCGCGGGCCCTGTTCGCGACCCTGCAGCTGCTGCCCGGAGGCTCGCTGCTGGCGGGGCTGGCGGTAGTGGTCGTGTTCTTGTTCCTCGTGACCAGCGTGGACTCGGCCGCCTATGTGCTCGGCATGATGACCAGCGGCGGCGCGGCCGATCCCCCGCGCGCGCGCAAGCTCCTGTGGGGCGTCGTGCTCGGGCTGCTCGGCGGCGCGCTGGTGTTCACCGCGAGCGTCGACGTGGTCCGGGCGGTCGCGATCGTGGGGGCGATTCCGTTCACGGCCGTGCTGATCCTGCAGAGCGGAGCGCTCGTAGTGGCGCTGCACCGCGATCGCACCGATCCGTAGCCTCCGGGCCAGTTGCCCAAGCCTTGGGCATCGTGACGGAAGCCTTGGGCAACTTGTCATGGATCCCATGACTGCAAGTGCCCGTGGGCGCGGGCCGGCCGCTCGCGGGGTCCCTGGCACGCTTCTTGATGTGCGGCGCGCCAGTCCCGATGCCCACACCACTCCGCGCTCCAACTCCCACGGTCATCCGCTGCGCCCTCCCCTGCGCGCTGCTGCTCGCAGCTTGTCTCGCCGAGGACTCCGGCCGTGACCCCTCGCTCACGGCCGACGAGGACGCTCCCGAGATCCAGTTCAACTATGGCCCGCTCGCGGGCGCGATCACCTACGACGGCGGCACCACGTTTCGCGTGTGGGCCCCCCACGCGTGGAAGGTGTTCGCGGTGGGGGACTTCAACGGCTGGCAGATCGGCGCCGACGAGCTCTACCGCGAGCCCTACAGCGACTACTTCTCGGCGGACGTGGACGGGGCCCACCACGGGCAGCAGTACCAGTACGTGATCGAGGGCGGCGGCAACCAGATCTGGCGCAATGATCCGCGCGCCCGGCAGCTCACGAATTCCACGGGCAACAGCGTGATCGTGGACCCCAACGCGTTCGCGTGGACGGCCCACGACTTCCACACCCCGCCGTGGGACGAGACCGTGATCTACGAGCTGCACCTGGGCACGTTCCACGACGCGCCCGGCTGGGGCCCCGGCAACTGGAGCAGCGCGACCGCTCGCCTCGACGACCTCGCCGACCTCGGCATCAACATGATCGAAGTGATGCCCCCGACCGAGTTCGCCGGCGACTTCTCGTGGGGCTACAACTCGGCCTACCCGTTCGCCCCCGAGAGCGCCTATGGCACCCCCCAGGACGCCAAGCGCTTCATCGACGAGGCCCACTACCGCGGGATCGGGGTGATCATCGACGTGGTCCACAATCACTATGGGCCCTCGGACATGTCGATGTGGTGCTTCGACGGCGAGTGCCTGGGCTGGGGCAACGGCGGGGTCTATTTCTATACCGACTGGCGCCAAGAGACGAGCTGGGGGCCGCGCCCCGACTACGGACGCACCGAGGTGCGCGACTTCATCGTGAGCAACGTGTCGATGTGGCTGCACGAGTATCGCGCCGATGGGCTGCGCTGGGATTCCACGCTCGGGATCCGCAAGGCCGACAACAGCGACATTCCCGAGGGCTGGAGCGTGATGCAGCGCGCCAACGATCTCGTCGACCAGCAGAGCGGCTGGAAGCTGATGATCGCCGAGGATCTACAGAACGAGGCCGCGCTGACTCGGCCCACCTACCACGGCGGCGCGGGGTTCGACGCCCAGTGGGACGCCCAGTTCGTGCACCCGGTGACCCACAACCTCGTGGTGCAGGACGACCACAATCGC
The DNA here is from genome assembly GCA_041600735.1 of Nannocystaceae bacterium. GTDB lineage: Bacteria > Myxococcota_A > Polyangia > Nannocystales > Nannocystaceae > Paraliomyxa. Next base: position 7,881 of record JBFIJN010000094.1, on the reverse strand, counting down.
AGCATGGCGCAGATCCGCGACGCGATCGTGCACCGGTACAACGGGGAGGCGCTCCAGCGGGTGATCTACACCGAGAGCCACGACGAGGTCGCCAACGGCAAGTCGCGCGTGCCCGAGATGATCTGGCCGGGCAACGCGGGCAGCTGGCACTCCAAGAAGCGCGCCACCCTCGGGATTGCGCTCGCGATGACCTCGCCCGGGATCCCGATGTTGTTCCAGGGCCAGGAGTGCCTCGAGGACGGGTGGTTCCAAGATACCGATCCGGTGGACTGGGGAAAGTGCGGCACGTACTCGGGGATTCGCACGATGGTGCGCGACCTCGTGCACCTGCGCCGCAACCTGCGGGGCACCACCCGCGGGCTGCGTGGGCGCCACGTCAACGTGTTCCACACCAACGAGGACGCCAAGGTGATCGCATTCCATCGCTGGGACCAGGGCGGCGGCGGTGACGACGTGGTGGTGGTGGCCAACTTCAGCGCACAGACCTTCACGAGCTACGACCTCGGCATGCCGCGCTGGGGCACCTGGCACGTGCGCTTCAACGGCGACTGGCGCGGCTACGACGGCGACTTCGGTAACACCCACAGCCCGCAGGTCACCGCGCACGACGGCGGCCGCGATGGGCTCGGCTACCACGGCACGGTGGGCATCGGGCCCTACAGCGTGGTGATCCTATCGCAGTGATCGCGAGCCGCTCGCGCTACTTGCAGGGAGCGAGCGCGGCCTTCACCGCTCGCTTGGCGTGATCGGTGGGGTGGAGGCCATCGATGGTCTTCTTGACCTTCTTCGCCTCCTTGCAGCGCCCCGCGAGCACCAGCGTGCCCAGCTTCTGCACGTGCGCGGTGAGCATGTCGGGCGCGAGCGCGAGGGCCTGATCGAGCTTGGCGAGCGCGCCGTCGCTGTCGCCGAGCTTGCCCAGCGCGCTGCCCCACGCGAGATACAGCCCGGGATCCTGCGGGCGCCGCGTGGCGATGGCCTCGAGCTCGGTGATGGCCTGCGCCTCCTTGCCGATGCGTAGATACGTGCGCGCGAGCCCCATGCGCGAGTCGTCGTCATCGGGCTGCAGCGCCAGCGCGGCCTCGAAGGCTCGGGCTGCGTCTTCGAAGCGATGGGCGCGCTCGAGCAACCACGCGTAGGTGGCCTGGATCTCGGCGTCGTCCTTGCGCTTGGCCGCCGCGGGGGCCACGAGCTCGATCGCCGCGGCCAGCTTGCCCTCGAGCGCGAGGATGCGGCCGAGCTCCATGGCCACGTCGGCGTCCTCGGGATCGAGGCGGTGCGCGTTCTCTAGCGCACCGCGAGCCTCCTCCTTGCGCCCGAGCGCAGACAAGGCCAAGCCCAGGTTGTAGTGGGCATCCTTGAAGTCGGCATCGAGCTGCAGGATCTCGACATAGGCCTTCACCGCGCCCTCGTTGTCGCCCGCCTCGACCATCAGCGCCGCGAGGCCATGGCGCGGGGCGACGAGCTCGGGGTCGAGCGCGACCGCCTGCTCCCACGAGCTCACGGCCGCCGCTTGGTCGCCCAGGGCCCGCTGCGCCACGCCCTTGGAGAACCATAGCTCCGCGTTCTTGGGGTCGGACCCGAGCGCGTCCTCGACCACCGCCAGCGCCTCCGCCGGCTTGTCCTGCTGCATGAGCTGATGCGCGTGCTCGATCGGATCGCTGGGCCCCACCGCCTCGTCGGGCGTCTCGGTGGGCTCGGTAGGCTTGGGGCAGCCGAGCGCCAGGGCGGCGAGCAGCAGCGGGAGGAGGCGGGCGCGGTGCATACGCGAGCAGCGTACCAGCATGCCGTCGCGGGCGGCATGCCCACCCGAGCCCGAGGCGCCACCGCCGACGAGCTCGCTCGTCATCGAGCCGTGCTCCACCTGCAATGGGGCGGTGACGTCGTCGTCCGCGACGTCATGAGGACCCATGAACAATACGACGAACAAGCGAATACTACTCCTGGTGGCCGCGGGGCTGCTCTCGGCCACCAGCGGAGCCACCGAAGCCACGGCCGCGATCGAGCAGTGTCAGATCGCCGACCCGGAGAACGATCCGGGCGGCGAGGTCTCGATGTCGCCCAGCCAGCTCCAGCAGGCCCAACCACATCCGGCCGGCGGCTGGGTGGTGCGGGTGGAGCCGAGCGATCTTGCCGGAATCACCGTCCCCGCAGGACTCGAGGTGGTCAAGGTGCGTCTGACGGATGCTCAGCGCGCGACCGCGGTGGACCTCGCGCAGAACGGGAGCCTGGGGAAGGCCACGTTCGCGGTGCACTCGCAGAGCTGGGTCGAAGAGACGGAGCAGCGCCTGCTGGGTGGCTTCAGTGTGCTGTTCAACGGACCGCTGTGCCCCTACGGCGGTCCGACCTGGACCTAGAGCTCCCTCGAAGAGAGCTCGAACCCTGGCATGGACCGAGCTCTAGCTCGGCCGTGCCCCCTTACCAACCCACCGATCCCGTAGCGAGAGCGACAGATGCAACCCAGTCCACATCCGCATGGCTATTCGCCCGCCAGCTTCGTTCGCGACTATACCCATCGAGTCGGCCTGCGCGATGGTGAAGATCTGATCTTCAACCTGCTGACTGGGTTGGGCTGGCGCGGCCGCACGACCGAAGAGGCCCTGGCTCGCGCCGCGGTCGAGCAACACCACGGCGACCGGCTCGCGCGCCCCGTGCTCGAGCACATGGAGGCCGAGTACCGCAAGCTCGCGCATCCGGTCTCGTTTCAGCTGATTCCGACCTACGGCTGCAACTTCTCGTGTGCCTACTGCTACGAGGGCTCGCTGACCACCGAGCAGCGCCAGTGGACCGACGCCGACATCGCGGGGGTCGTGACCGCATGCGAGCGCCTGGTGCAGCAGGCGGGCACGCCGTTCGCAGAGTCCCGCTTCACCGTGCTGGGAGGCGAGGTCATTCGCGAGCAGACGTTCGCGGGGGTCGAGAAGCTGGTCGCAGCGCTCGCGAGAGCCGGGGCGCGCCACTTCGAGGCGATCACCAACGGCTTCGAGCTCGCCGAGCATGCACCGCGGCTGAAGGACCTCGGGATCGATACGGTTCAGGTCACCGTCGACGGGCCGCAGCGCATTCACGACAAGCGCCGCCCCGTACGGCTGCTGAAGACCTCTTCGTTCGAGCGGATCCTCGAGGGGGTCGACCGCTGCCTCGAGCTCGGGATCCACATCAACCTGCGGATCAACATCGACCAGCGCAACATCCCGCACCTCGGGCGACTCATCGCCTCGTTCGACGAGCGTGGCTGGCTGGACCACCCTCGATTCCACGGCTATCTCGCCCCGCTCGAGCGCGACTTCTCCGGCAAGATGCACTTCGTTGGCGAGGACGAGATGGCGCGGATGCTGGTGGAGGTGGCCAAGCAAGAGCCGCTACTGCTCCGCTTTCGCTGGGCCCTCCACGGTCTCGACTATCTGTATGCGCTCGGCCGCGGCGTCACGCCCAAGGTCCACATGCGCTACTGCGGGGCCACGAGCGGCGACTACATGCTCGACGCGAGGAACGGGGTCTATGCCTGCTGGTTCGGAGCCGGCCAAGAGGAGTTCAAGATCGCCGAGATCACCGCCGTGGCCGCGGGCGCGCCGCTGCAGGCCGAGGGCAAGCGACGGCTCGAGCAGTGGCGGGGCCGCGGGATCACGGCCATCGAGCCCTGCGGGACCTGCAAGTGGGCGCTCGTCTGCGGAGGCGGATGCACGTTCAAGGCGGTCACGAAGACCGGCCAGGTGATGAGCCCCAACTGCGCGCCGTTCGAGGGAATCTACGCCGCCGCGGGCCAGCTGATCTATGAGTTCGCCGAGGCCGAGCGCACCCGCACGGCGCTCGCAGGGCCCTCGCGCGCGGCCTCGGGTCCGCGACCCGCGGAGGCCCCATGACTCGGGATGGTGCCACCCTCCCCCGCTCGCGCGCCGAGCTGTTCGAGCGCTGGGCCGCGGGCTACGAGCGCTCGGTCGCAGCGCGCAGCTTTCCCTTCGGAGCGCACGACCGCGTGCTGACCACGATCGTCGAGTCCCTCGCGATCGAGCCCGGGATGCGCATCTTGGAGCTCGGCGCGGGCACCGGGCTGCTGACCGAGCAGCTGTTGGCCGCGGGGGCGCGGGTGATCGCGGTCGATCAGTCGCCCGCGATGCACGAGCAGGCGTGCCGCCGGGCGCTGAGCGCCACGCGAGTCGTGGCCGACGTGACCCAGCCGGGGTGGGCGAGCGCGCTGCCGCCCGTCGATCGGGTCGCCGCCGCGTTCTTGCTGCACGAGTTCCCGCTCGCGGTGCAGCGCCTCGTAGTGGAGGCCGCGGCGGAGCGCCTGTCGAGCTCCGGTCGCATCGTGCTCGGAGACGTGGGCTTCGAATCGGCGGAGGCCCGCGCGCTGTCGCGCCAGCGCTGGGGCGCCGCCTGGGATCCCACCGAGCACTACTGGGCCGGACCCGAGGTCTGTGGGGCGTTCGGCGGCAACTGGAGCTCGAGCTACGCGCAGCTCGGCGAGCACAACGGCGTGCTCACCCTGCAGCGCGGCGCCTCGACCCCGCAGCCCGGGGAGCCCCGCTCATGAGCATCTGGTCCGTGGGATTCGCGAGCAGCCACGACGCGTGCATCTGCTTGCTGAAGGACGATGAGATCGCCGCCGCGATCGCCGTCGAGCGCCTGGTGCGAGTCAAGCGGGCCGTGGTCACGGAGGGGCTCGCGCGAGCGGCCGAGAAGCGGGTCCGCGCCGGACACCTGCAAGCCCTGCGCGAGTGCTGCGACATCGCCGGGATCGAGCCCGCCCAGGTCGGCTACGTGGCGGTTGCATCCCCCGACAGCGAGGACCAGGAGGAGGTCGAGCTCAACACCGCGCTGCTGGCTACCGCGCTGCCCGGAGCCCAGCCGGTCTACATGCCGCACCCCGAGCACCACCTCGCGCACGCGTACTCGGCGTTCTTCACCTCGGGGTTCGAGTCGGCGGCGGCGATCGTCGCAGACTCGTTCGGGACCCCCGTGGACGGGCGGCGCGAGGAGCAATCGGGCTTCCACTTCACCTCCCGCGAGCAGGCGCCGGAGCTCTTCCTTGCCCATCGAAAGGCCGATCGCGCGATCGTGCCGCGACCCGCCGACGACGGGCACGGGTGGATCCTCGACCGCGAGTCCATCTCCGGTCTCGGCGAGATCTATCGGCTGGTCACGATCCTGCTGGGCTTCTACCAGCCGGGCACCAAGTTCGACGACGCAGGCAAGACCATGGGACTGGCGCCCTACGGTCGCCGCCTCTGCGACGAGCCGATCCTCATGCGGCCCATGGCCAACGGGGCGCTCGATTTCTCCGGCGCGTTCGATTTCTTCGAAGGTCGAAACCTGATAACGCGGGTTGCTGGGGGCCTGCGCTTGTCGGTGCGGGGCGCTGGCACTCCCCTCTCGCGATTCCACGAAGACCTCGCGGCGCAGGTCCAGTGGGAGCTGGAGCTGGCCGCCGTGCACCTCGCCCGCCATGCGCGTGCCACCACGGGGTCGAGCCGCCTGGTGCTGGCCGGCGGCGTGTTCCTCAATGCCGTCGCAAACCGGCGCATCACGCAGGAGGCGGGGTTCGAGCACGTCTACGTGTTCCCGGCCGCCACCGACGACGGCACCGCGGTGGGAGCCGCCTACTACGCCTACCAGCACGCCTGCCGCGAGCGCGGCGCGACCGTGCGCTCCCGCGCGCTGACAAAGGTCGGCCTGGGCCGCACGTACGGTGATGAAGCGATCGCCCAGGAGGTGGCTCGATGGCCCGTCGAAGGCAAGACCATGTCGAGCCTCGAGCACGCGGCCGACCAGGCCGGAGCGCTGCTCGCCAACGGCAAGATCGTCGGGTGGTTCCAGGGCGGCTCCGAGCTAGGGCCCCGGGCGCTCGGCTACCGCTCGATCCTGGCGGATCCACAGGATCCCACGATCAAGGACACACTCAATGCTCGCGTGAAGTTCCGCGAGGGATTTCGGCCGTTCGCCCCCGCCGTGCTCGGCGACCGTGCCTCCGAGATCTTCGAGCTGGAGGAGGGCGAGAGCGCACCGTTCATGCTCGAGATCTTCGGCGTGCGCGAGGCCTACCGCGCTCGCCTGCCGGGGATCACCCATGTCGACGGCACGGCGCGGGTGCAGACCGTTACCACCGCGAGCAATCCCCTCTACCACCGAGTGATCCGCGAGTACGAGCGGCGCCGGGGGCTCCCCGTGATCGTCAACACCTCGTTCAACCTCAAGGGCATGCCGATCGTCGAGTCACCTGCCAATGCGCTGGCCTGCTTCGTGATGACACAGATGGACTATCTCGTGATGGGCCGCCTCGTGATCCCCATGCCCGACCGCATGCAGTGGGTGCCCGCGAGCGATCCCTCGACGCGGCTCGAGCTGCGCGGCGTGCTCGGTCGCGTGGACCTGCAGCTCGGGATCACCATCGACGGCCGCCCCGTGCCCGCCGATGAATTCGCGGTGCTGCGGGCGATCGACGGCGTGCGGACGGTCGCCGAGCTAGCCCGGGATTGCGACCGCGGCGAGCCCCAGCTGCTGCGCACGATCCTGGAGCTCATGCGGCTCGGCTGGTGCCGCTGGCGCGATGTGCCCGCGGGGGATCGGTAGCGCGCTCATGAACGCGGATGTCTACGCGCTCAACCGACGCGAGCGGCTCCGCGTGTCGGTGCGGCGACTGGCGGGCACTCGCTATCCGATCCTCGTGGTCGACGACGTGTACCGCGATCCCGAGGCCGTCCGAGCGCTCGCGCTCTCGCTCGAGTACTCGCCCAGCACCTCCGGTCACCCGGGAGACAAGGCCCTCGCCGAGGTCGGCGACGGCCTCGAGGCGCTGCACGAGCTCGTCTACCGCTACCTCGGCCGCGACTACGGCTACGAGAGCCCGGCGCTCCCGACCCCGAGCGACGGCCACGCCCGCTTCCACCGCATGCACGACGAGGGCGCGCAGCTGAGCCCGCGGCAGTGCATGCCGCACGTGGACACGGCGTTGCTCGCCGGAGTCGTCTATCTCAACCTCCCCGAGCACTGCCGAGGGGGCACCGCGTTCCATCGCCACCGACGGCACGGTCTGGTCGAGTATCGCCTGCGAGATCGTCAGCCCGTCGATCCCAACGTCATCCGCGCCGTGCAGCAGATGGGCATCATGGAGAGCTATCTCCAGGGCCTCGAGCAGCAGCACTGGGACGACTACGATGAGCTCGGGGGGCAGCTGTGGAGTCCCTCGTCGGCACCCCAGGATTTCATGGAGCGCGGGAATCCAGACTGGGAGCGCTTCCAGGTGATCCCCATGCGCTGGAACCGGATGGTCTGCTACCCGGGCTTCGTGTTCCACTCCGCCCTCTACTCGCCCGCGTGGTTCGACATGGCCGCCGCGAGCCGACGACTCACCCAGAACTTGTTCTTCATGTGGCCGCGAGCGACTTCATGAGCGCCGCGGCCGAGGTCGCGCCCCGAGCCGAGCACGGCGTGTGCGATGATGAGGCCCGTGCCGACGCGCCGTCACTTCCTCGCTGCGCTCGCCGCCTCCGCGGCCGCGTGTCGGGTGACCCCGCCGGGCGAGCTCGACCGCCCGGCCCTTCCCTCCCCCGCGCCCGAGCCCGCGGGTGCGATCACGGTGGAAGCCATCGAAGCGGCCGAGCGCGTGCTGGGCGTGGTGCACACGCCCAGCGAGCGCGCCCAGATCGCCGCCACGCTCGACGAGCAGCTCGGCTGGGCGATCGCTCGCCGCGGTCACGTGCTGCCCAATGCGCTCGCGCCCGCGACCGTCTTCGACCCGCGGCTCCCCACCCATCCGCCGCTCCCCGCCGCCGCGCCGCTCTCGCTCGCGCCCATCACCCGCCCGCGGCCTGACGACGACGACGAGCTCGCGTTCGCGAGCGTGGCCGAGCTCTCGCACTGGATCGCCACCCGACAGCTCACCAG
>JBFIJN010000093.1:0-21492 GCA_041600735.1 Nannocystaceae bacterium | reverse complement strand
CGCCGTGGGGAACAGCGGATCCCCGCCATACATCAGGATCCCGCCGCGAGCCGGGCACCCGTGGCCGCTGAATTGGACGATCGTCGGCCGCCGCATGAGCAGGACGCGCTGGAGATCGTTGGGCGTGGCGGCGGAGTGGTTGCGGAGCTCGACGACGTCGCCGAGGCCGACGTCGCGGAGCTCGGACTCGATCGCGAGTCGCTCGCCTTCGAGATCGAGCTCCACGAGCGCAGGCGGGTTGGCGGAGAAGAAGGCGACGGTGATCGGGAGCGAGGGGGTGGGTGGCATGATGGTTAGCCGGGGGATTGCGAGAAGAGGCGGTCGAGGCGGTCGACGGCGGGGTGATATCGGGCGTCGAGGGCACCGCGGTCGCGGAGGGCGCGGAGGAGGTTGTGGGCGTCCTCGTGCTGGTCCGGCGCCCAGCCCGTGCTGCGAGAGGAGGACCTCCCGATCACAGTGGCGCCCGGAGCCATTCTCGTTGTCGGTTTTGCGAAAAAAATGCGGGCAGGGCGTGCTCTAGGTCGCGAGGCAAGGTGGGATCACACCCCTCCGCCCGACCGGTCCGGGAATTTCGCGTCCCAACTTGGGCCTACTGCCACTTCCCCGCTGCGGCCCGCAATTTCGGCTCTCATACGCACTCCCGAGCCATGGCGATTTTGATAGTGCCACCTACGCCGTCGCCGACGATCCGATCCGCGGGAACCAAGACCCACAGCTCGCCGCCGCAACGCCGCTACCCCGCAACCCCGCGCGCCCGGTCACCGCGGATCGCCGGGCAGCACCACGTCGGCCCACAGCACGCCGAGCTCCAGCTCGATCGCATCGAACGGCTCCGCCCGGGCCCGTTCGTCGTCTCGCCAGGTCCCGCGCAGCGACCAGCCCACCTCTGCGCGTCGCAGCACCTCGAGCGTGCGCAGCAGCGGGTCCACGAGCCACACCCACTCGACCCGCTCGCGCGCGTAGATCCTCAGCTTGTCGATTCGGTCGTACTTCTGAGTCGAGGGGCTGAGGATCTCGGCCACCCAGTCGGGCGCGAGCGTGAAGTACGGCTCGTCGGTGAGGACGGCCGGCATTCGCTCCCGTCGCCAACCACCTAGATCGGGCACGAGGATGTCCTCGCGCAAGTGCAGCTCGGGCTCGTCGAAGATGATCCATCCGCCCGGACCGCCGCGCCCGCGCTTGAATGGTGGGCCGAGCTCCTCTCCCAGCGCCGAGGCGGCAGCCATATGTGGCTTGGCCGGTCGCGGCTGGAGCCGCAGCTCCCCATCGATCACCTCCGCTGTCATGTGCTGCGGCGCGCTCAGCACATCTTCGTAGGTCGCTCGACGTCTCGCAGGCTCGGTCATCGACCACGCCAGCGTACCACTCCGATCGACCCCCGCACCCGGTCCCCCGCGACCCGCTCTCCACGCCCGGATGAGCTGCCGAAGATCCGCGCCGCGTAGTGATCCCCACGAGCGCTCCAACGCAACCCGGCCGCCATCGCACCGGACCCCGCCCCCCGCAATCCCCCCGCCCGCGCCTCCGGACCCGTCCGCCGCTCCGCCCGGCGCGCGGGCGCGTTGTGGCTATACTCCGCCCAATGTCGGCCCCCCCCGTTCCCGCCTTGGCGAGCTTCGCCCAGGTGCGGGCGTGGTTGCTGGGCGAGGAGCCGGCGAAGGCGGGCTGGCGGGTGCATGCGGCGGCCGATGGCTCGGTGGCAGTGGGGCGCTCGCGGGCGACGGTCACGATCGTCGAGCCGGGGGGAAGGCTGCCCACGCAGTTCGATCACCTGCTGGTGGTGGGCGGCAGCGAGGAGCTGGTGACGGCCCTCGAGGCGCTCCATGACTCGCGCGTGCACCTGCTGGGGCTGCCGTGCCCGCAGCCGGTGCTGCGGCGGGTGGTCGAGTCGGCGCTCGGGGCCGCGGAGGCGTTCGCGCGCGCGGGGGTCACCGATCAGCTGCTCGAGATCGGGCTGGCGCTCAACGCCGAGCGCCAGCCGCAGCGCGTGCTGGAGCTGATCCTCCAGCACGCACGCTCGATCACCGGCGCCGACGCAGGCTCGATCTACCTGGTCGACGAAGAAGCCCAGCAGCTGCGCTTCGTGATCGCCGAGAACGACTCGGTGCAGACCGACTTCGGCAACCAGGTGCTCGACATCGGTGCGGGCTCGGTGGTGGGCAACAGCGTGCTCCAGGCCAAGGTGATCCGCAGCTCGCACCTCTATCGCCAGACGATGACGCCGGGCAACTTCGTGCGCCACGATCGCAGCATCGACCAGCGCGTGGGCTACCAGACGCGCTCGATGATCACCGCCCCCATGATCAGCCCCGAGGGGCGCGTGCTCGCGGTGATCCAGCTCATCAATGCCAAGGTGGGGGCGGCGCCGCTGCTGACCATGGCCGACTTCGACGAGCGCGTGCGGCCGTTCACGGCGGAGGACGAGCGGCTGTGCTCGTCGCTGGCGGCCCAGGCCGCGGTGGCGCTCGAGAGCGCGCGGCTCTACGACGAGATTCAGTCGCTGTTCGAAGGCTTCGTGCGCGCGAGCGTGCGGGCGATCGAGCAGCGCGACCCCACCACCAGCGGCCACAGCCAGCGGGTGGCCGACCTCACCGTCGCCCTCGCGCGCGCGGCCGATCGCATGACCGATGGTCCCTTCGCCAGCAGGTACTTCTCGGCGGATCAGCTGCGCGAGATCGAGTACGCCGGCCTGCTGCACGACTTTGGCAAGGTGGGCGTGCGCGAGGAGGTGCTGGTCAAGGCCAAGAAGCTGTACCCGGCGCAGCTCGAGCGGGTGCGCGCGCGCTTCGGCCACATGCGCACGGCGTTGCTCGCAGAGTACCTGGGTGCGCAGCTCGAGCGGATGCGCCGCGGGCAGCCCGACGATCCCGTGCTCGCGGTCGCGTATCAGCGACGCGAGCGCGAGGTCGACACGATGCTCGCGCTGGTGCTCGAGGCCAACGAGCCCTCGGTGCTGCCCACCGAGGTGTCCTCGCGGCTGGTCGCGCTGGCCGGCGTGAGCTTCACCGACGCCACCGGCCACCCGCAGTCCCTGCTCGAGGGCGACGAGCTCGAGGCGCTGCTCGTGCGCCGCGGCAGCCTCACCGAGCCCGAGCGCGTGCAGATCCAGCAGCACGTGACGCACACCTATGATTTCCTCGTGCGCATCCCCTGGGGCCGCAGCCTGGCGCTGGTGCCCGAGATCGCGGCCAAGCACCACGAGTACCTCGATGGCAGCGGCTATCCGGCGCGGCTGCCCGCGGTCGAGATCCCGATCCAGGCCCGCATGATGACGGTCGCCGACATCTTCGATGCGCTCACCGCCTCCGATCGCCCCTACAAGAAGGCGATGCCGGTCAGCCATGCGCTCGACATCCTGCGCGCCGAGCAGCGCCAGGGCAAGCTCGACGCCGACGTGCTCGCGCTGTTCATCGGCGCGCGCCTGTTCGATCCCGAGGGCTCCAGCACGTGATCCCGCGCATCGACATGGCCGGCGATGGCAAGGCGTGGCCGACCCGCGCGACCCTTCGCGCGCTCGCCCGCCGCGTGCGCCGAGCCGCCCGCGCGATGGGCTGCACCCGCGCCCAGCTCGACGCGATGGCGCTGCGCATCGTCGACGACCCCCGCATGCGCACGCTCAAGCTCGAGCACTTCGGCCTCGACGAGGCCACCGATGTGCTCTCCTTCCCGGCGGCCGACGCCCTCGAGGGTTTCGACCTCGCGGGCTTCGAGGAAGAGGACGACGACGACGACGACGAGATCGACGACGACGTCGAGCCCCTCCCGGGCGAGCTCGCCTCGCTCGGCGAGATCGTGATCAACCGCGACGCCGTCGCCCGCCAAGCCGCTCGCCCCGGCGTGGACGGCTGGCTCGACGAAGCCACCGCGCTCGCGATCCACGGCGTCGCCCACCTCCGCGGTCACGATCACGATCGCCGTGATCGAGCCCGACGCATGCGCGCATGCGAGCGCCGAGGCAGCCGCGCCGTCGGCCTGCCGTGCGTGCGCCCGTACTGACGGGGCAGGGTAGGGCAGCTAGAGCGGGCTATTCTTGCCCGTGAGCCACGCGACGACGCCGATCACCACGATCAGCAAGAGCCACAGCAGCATGCGCTTGAGCGACATTCGGTAGATCCCATTGCGGCAGGAAGTGGAAAGGATGGGCCGACTAGCGAGTGCGTGCGAGCTCGTCGAGATCAGCGCCGCCCCACTCGACCACGGTAAATCCCCGGCGAGCGGGTCGCGGGAACGCAGGAGCCCCCACGTCCACCGGGACCTCGCTGCGGCGCAGGATCATGAACGGCCGGATCACGGTGTCGGGCTGCGGCGTGATGTGCAGCTGCGCGTAGCGGGCATAGGTCGAGGCCTCGACCAGCTCGACCAGCGTATACGGATTGCCGAGCAGCGTCGGCAGCCAATAGCTCACGAAGTCACCACACTCTGGATCGGTGAGCGAGAACCCGTCACACACGCCCTCCAAGAAAGTCGTCGCTTCGTCGGCGGGCACGCAGTGCGCGCGGCTCGGATCGAGCTCGAACCCGGCGCTCGTGCCCTCCCAGAACAAGTAGCGATGGTGGCGCCCGGTGGCCTCGTCGAGCAGCTCGCCGCTCGGGCTCGCGAGCACCGTCCACCCGCTAGCGGAGAGCTTGGGATAGTCGGCCACGAGCTCGCCGTCGAGCTCGAGGCGCACGTTCACCCGCGTGGGCTCGGAGGGGTAGAGGTAGATCACGGGCTTGCGCACCGCGATGTTCTTCGGCCCGGTCACGCCGAAGTCGAGGATGGTGGTGGTCGAGCACACGCCGACGATCCCCAGCTTCTTGGGATCGGCACTGAACGCGAACACGGTGGGGCTCGGATCGCCCTCGCCATCCACCACCAGGAGATCGCGGCGCACCTCGAGATCGTAGCCGGCCCGGCGCAGCTCCTCGAGCTGCCCGGGCTCCCGCACGCGCTCGCTGAACGACGCGGTCACCCACTCACCGTGGCGAAACGGTCCCCCCGAGAGCGTGATGATCTTGCCGCCGTTCTCGCTCTCGCGCGCCGAGAACCCGCGCACGTCGCGACGCTCACGCGTAGGCTCGGGTCGAGGATCGATGGTGAGCTCGCTGCGATCCGCGGACAGCGAGAACACGTAGCGCGCGGCAACGGACGCCGGCACGGCCGCGAGCGCCTCGGCGATCGGCCGCGAGGGCTGGAGCGGAGCCGGGTCGGCGGACACGGGCTCGTCGGGCTTCACCTCGCCGCCGGGATCGCTCGCAGGCGTGCCCGACCCCGCACCCGGGCTCGAGCCGGCCGTCGGGTGCGAAGCGAAGCCCGACTGGTTGCCTTGGCACGCGGGGCCGCCGACCACGAGCGCGAGCAGTGCACCCACGAGGCGCGAAGCAGAGATGTTCTTGGATACAGGTGCCATGGTTCGAGCCGTGGTCGAGCATCGCACACCCCACGCTCGTGCGGGTGCACAACGAACCCCGGCTCTCGCCGTTTACGAGTATGTTCGAACGCGTGGCACGATCGATGAACACGCTCTTCGCAGCCCTGATGACCGTGGGCGCGGGGTGCGGGGGCTCGAGTGGGAGCGTAGCCACCGGCGACGGCACCGCCACGGAGGGCGACGGCACCTCCGTCGACACCGCTGCAGTCGACAGCACCGCCGCAGTCGACAGCACCACCGCAGTCGACACCACCACCGCAGTCGACAGCACCGCCGCAAGCGACAGCACCAGCGAGGGCGACAGCACCAGCGAGGGCGGCGGCGAGTGCCAGGGCATCGGTCCCTGGCCGGGCCTCGATCACATCGTGCGCGTGAGCGAGACCTCCGAGGGGACATGGCTCTCCGGCGGCTCCCCGGAGATCTCGAGCGACGGGCGCTACGTCGCCTACCACTCGGCATTCGACCCCACGGGCCAACGACCCAACGGAGTGTTCCGCGTGTTCGTGTACGACGCGCTGTGCGACGCGTTCACGCGCGTGCCCTTCGAGGATCCCGAGGACCCGCTCACCGGAGCCCACGCCCCCTCGCTCTCGGCCGATGCCACGACGATCGCGTTCGTCAGCATCAACGCCCAAGGCTCGCAGATCTGGGTCTACGACGGCCCGTCCGAGACCTTCGAGCTGGCCATGGTCGACGAGTCGGGGGAGCCGGTGCTCGGCTCGGCCCAGACCCCGCGCGTGTCCGCGGACGGTCGCTTCGTTGCCTTCGTGACGACCGATCCGCTGGTCGCGGACGACACCAACGGCATTCACGACGTGTACGTGTACGAGCGCGAGCTCGGGAGCATCGAGCGCGTGAGCGTCAGCTCGGAGGGGGTCGAGGGCACCGTGTGGGGCTCGATCTCACCGTCGATCTCGAGCGATGGGCGCTACGTGGTGTTCGAGAGCGGCACGCACTTCCTCGGCGGCCAGGACTCGGGGCCGAACATCTGGATCCGCGATCGAGCGCTAGGCACGACCGCGATGGTCTCGTCCCTCGACCCGAGCATGTTCAACGGCATCAACCGGGACCCGTGGCTCTCGGCCAGCGGTCGCTTCGTGGTGTGGACCTCCGGATCCACCTTGCTGGTCCCCGACGACACCAATGATCAGTGGGACGTGTACCTCCGCGATCTCGAGCTCGATACGATCGAGCGCGTGAGCCTGGACTCCCAGGGCGAGCAGCTGAGCGAGCGCTCCGGCATGGCGCGGGTTTCCGCGGACGGGAACGTCGTGGTGATGTCCCTTGGCACGCCCGCCGGGATCGAGCCCAATCAGTGGTGGGCCAAGAACCGCGCGTCCGGGAGCTTCACTCTCATCACCCAGGGCACCAATGGCGAGGCTGCCGATGGGCACACGCCCAATGCGAGCCTGGCCGCGGACGGGACCTTCACGGCGTTCGAGTCGCTGGCTGGCAACCTGGTGGAGCCCAACTTCGAGCCCGTCGGCGCCGGAGCTGCGTTCATGGCCGCGATTCCCTGAGGGGGCCGAGCCCCGTGCTCGCGCCCCTTGCCCGACCCGTGGCGCGGCGCCTATAAGGCCGAGGTGCTCTTCGTCGCCTGGGCCATCGCGGGCATGCAGGCGCTCGCGCCGGTCGCGGGCTCGCCGACGGTGCGCGAGCCCGAGGCGGTAACCGCGGTCGAGCCCGCTCGCGCCTCGGGGCGCCTGGTGATCGGACCCGAGCACCGCGGCGCGCTCACGGTCGTCGACGCCCAGGGCCACGCGGTGGCCGAGGTCACGCTGCGCCCGGGGCGAAGCACGGTGATCGAGCTGCCCCCAGGGCGCTACTCGCTGCGCGATGCCCATGGCAAGGCGCTGGGCGAGGACCTGCAGCGGATCGAGCTCGAGGCCGGCCAAGCGCGCTCGGTCGAGCTTCCCGCGGCCTTCTCCGCTCCGCCCACGCCTGCGCACACGACCTCGCCGCGGCTGGGCCCGAGCCAGCCGGCGGTGATCACCGGTCGCCTCGGACCGCCCTCGGCCCAGGCTCAGCAAGAGGTCGAGCTCGTGCGGCGGCGCCCGTGGGCGCGCTGGCTCGCGCCGCTGCTCTCCGCGGTGGTCCCTGGCAGCGGCCAGGCGGTCAATGGTCAGCCGGGGCGGGGCCTGGCCGTGCTCACGGGCACGGCGGGCCTGGTGCTCGGAACCGTGGCCGTGTGGGCGGCGCGCGACCCGGCCCAAGGCGCGGCGGGCAACGTCTCGGGTCGCGATGCCGAAGAGGTCGTGCGCCTCGTCGGGCTCGCGGGCTTGAGCACTGCGGCCGGGCTGCTCTACCTCGGTCAGATCTTCGATGCCCACGCGCAGGCCGTCGATCGCCGTCCGCCTCGACCCGCGCGCAACCATGTCGTCGCCCTCGAGGTCTCTCGCGCCACCACCGTCGGCTTCGCGGCGGGCCGGCCTGCCTACGCGCTCTACACCGACTGGTCGCTCGCCGTAATGGGGCAGGTGGCCCCGCGCGTGTCGCTGGGCCTCTCCGATCTGAGCATCAAGTACGCGCGCGACCGCGACATGGTCACCGTTCAGGCCGGCGCGCGCGCGGCCTATCGCTTCTACGATCGCCGCCGCGTGTGGCTGGCCGCGGGCGGGGGCGCGCTGTTGCAGGGCACGCGCGCCGATCCTTCGCTCGATCCGCTGGTCCCCGATCCCGATGCGCCACGGCCCGACGCCGAGCGCACGTTTGGCGTGGTGCCGTATCTCCACTTCGACGCGCGCTTGTTCCTGCTCGATCGCTGGTCGCTCGGGCTCGTGCCCCGCGTGAGTGTCCCGCTCGCGGCGCGGCGCTACTCGAGCGGTCGCTCGCTGCCGCGCCACGTCACCACCTTCGAGCTGGCGGCGACGATGGGGGTGTACTTCTAGATGGCCAGCCCGCTCCATGTGCTCCACCGCGCCGCAGGGGCGCTGCTGCTCGCCGGCTGCGCGCTCGGGTTCCGCGGCGAGGCCGCGTTCGCGGGCGAGCACGCGCTCGAGGGCACGATGGAGCTGCGCATCGAGCTGCCCGACACCCCGCTCACCGTGGTGGCCTGCGCTGCCGCAGCGCCCGACACCTGTCCCGAGAGCCTGCGCTACGAGGGCTCGTGGCTGTCGGTCTCCGGCACGCGCCAGGGCGCCCGCGCCGACGCGGCCGCGCCCGCGCTGGTGTTCGAGCGCGACGAGGGCTTCGCCTCGCTGCGCGCCGAGGTCCCGCTCTCCGTCGACGGCGTGGTCGACCTCGAGATGGGCAGCTTGCGGCTCCCCGACGATCGCGACCTCGATCTGCGCACCGGCCTCGGCGACGTCTCGGTGCACGGCACGGAGGCCAGCGTGATCATCGACGTGCGCGTGGGCGACGTGGAGGTGCGCGGGGCCGCGGGCGGCCTCGCCGTGCGCACTACGCTAGGCGACCTCGACATCGTCACCGCCGGTCATGCGGAGCTCCACACCGACAGCGGCCACGTCCGGGTCGAGCAGAGCGGCTCGCCTCGCGACCTTCGCGTGCACAGCGGGTTTGGCGACATCACCGTCACCCTGGCCTCCGACGCCGACATCGAGCTGGAGGTCGTCACCGCGGGGCGGATCACGGTGCGGACGCCCAGTATCGCGGCCGTGACCAGCGGTCGCCTGGAGCGGCGCAACGGCAACGGATCGATCCGCATCGAGCTCAGCAGCCCGAGCGGCGACATCGACGTGCGTCAGCGTTGATCCCCGTGCAGGGCCATGCTAATGCGGGCAGCGAAGTCCTCGAGCCAGAGTGGCGAAATTGGTAGACGCAGCGGACTCAAAATCCGCCGGGGCAACCCCCCATGCCGGTTCGATTCCGGCCTCTGGTACCCAAGCCATCGTGTCCTGTCGGCGAGCGCCAAGACTGCGCGCGGCCAGCCTCACCGTGCACGCCGCCGCTGGAGCGGCCATACTGTCGAGATGATGTGCGCGGGCGGAAGGGGTGCCACCCCGTGATCACGATGGACAGCTCGAGCCTCGGCGGCCACCTGCTGTGTGCGGTGCCGCAGCTGCTCGACCCCAACTTTCGTCGCTCGGTCGTGCTGATGCTCGAGCACAACGAGGATGGCGCCCTCGGTCTGGTGCTCAACAACCCGCTGCCCAACACCATCGCCGAGGTCGCCCGCAGCCTCCAGCTGCGCTGGCACGGCCACGAGGACGCCACGGTGCGCCTAGGCGGCCCCGTCGAGCCCATGCGTGGCTGGATCCTCCACGACCAGCCCGACTGGGATCCCTCGGCCGACGAGGTCTTGCCGGGGCTGTGGCTTACAACCTCGCTCGAGCCGGTCACCAAGGCCGGCCATCACGCGGTGGGCGGCGACGATAGCCACGTGCTGTTCTTGCTCGGCTACGCCGGCTGGGCGGGTGCACAGCTCGAGGCCGAGGTCGCGGCGGGGAGCTGGCTGCCGGTGCCGATCGACCCGCAGCAGGGCCCTGCGCGCTACGGGGTCTCCCCACGCTGGGTGCTCGAGACCGATCCCGAGCAGATGTGGGCCGGGGCGCTGGGAGCCCTTGGCGTGGATCCCGGGCGGCTGGCGCGGGCCAAGCTCGGCGCCAATGCGCTCCAGTAGACCGCGCGTCGCCCCCTGCGCCCTGAGCTTCATCACACCCGCCAGCCCTCGCAAAGGGGTCCGCTGCGATTTGATGACTAGACGTGCTTTGGTAGGAATCCGTAGGCTGGTCCTGCCACCCGCTGGAGTCTCACCGTGATCCGCCCAACGTCTACGCTCGTCCTCGTTCTCCCCCTGCTGGCCCTGGCGAGCGCGACTGCGGTCGCGGCCCCGATCCCCAGCGCGCCCAAGCATCCCATCGTGGAAGGCGTGCCGTGGGCCCTCGCGATCGACGACGAGCTGTCCAAGCCGCTCATCGAGCAGTGGTACGGGCGCGAGGTCGCCGAGGCCTGGAACGACATCCAGCCCGAGTGGCGCGACAACCAGCTGTTCACGCGCGAGAGCTTCAACGAGGACATGTTCTCGATCCTCGGCGTGCCGCCGGTGCCCGCGATGAACTACGAGCCCAGCCCGGGCGTGATGTTCGTGGCGATGGACGGGGTGACGCTCCGGCCCAACTGCGGCAACGGAGACGCGGCCAACTCGGCGCTCAACTGCTCGCCGCTCGTCAGCGCCGAGACCACCTTCGGGGCCTTCGGGGGGCAGGCGGCCTCCGAGTACCAGACGCTCAAGGGCTACTACGAAGACTTCGACATCGTGATGACGAGCAATCGTCCGCCCGACTGGTTGCCGTACACGATGACGGTGATCGGCGGCTCGGCGGGCCAGGTCGGGCTCAACGGCGCCTGCGGGGTGGCCAACGTGGCCTGCGACGGCCTCAAGCGCAACCACGTCTCGCTCAACTTCCCGCAATCGTGCGGCGGCATGGCCGAGACTGCGGCGCAGGAGACCTCGCACAACTGGGGCCTCGAGCACACCGACAACCCCCAGGATCTGCTGTACCCGTTCAACAACGGCGGCGTGAAGTCGTTCGTGAACGACTGCATGCCGATCAGCAATGCGACCGGCAGCGGCATCACGCAGTGCGGCTACATCCACGAGGTCTACTGCGAGTCCGGCGGCGGCGAGGAGCAGAACTCGTACGCCGAGCTCATGGGGGTGTTCGGCCCGCGCAGCGAGGACACCACCGCACCGGTGATCACGGCGGTCCAGCCGGCCAACGGGGCAGTGGTGGGCAATACCCAGGACGTTCTCGTCACCGCCTCGATCACCGAAGACTCGCGGATGGTCGCGGTGAAGTGGACATGGGTCGAGGGCCTGCCGGCCGAGCTCGAGAGCTACACCCGCTGCACCAACAACACCTGCGACCAAGACTTCAACCCAGGCGTGAGCTTCGTGGCCGCGGACATGCCGTGGGACTTCGTGGTGCTCGCGGGCGCGCCGCTCGGGACGTACACGTTCAAGGTCGAGGCGCTCGACGCCTACGGCAACTATGCCGCCCAGATGGTCTCGTTCGAGATCGTCGAGGGCGAGGGTGGAACGGCCGATGGCGGGCTCGACGAGAGCGGCGGCGCCTCGGGCAGCGGCGCGGATGATCTCCCGGGGGGTACCGACGGCGGCACGGCCGACGGCGGTGACGCGACCGGGGACGGCGGTCAAGGGGGCGGTGGCAGCAGCGGTGGCTGCCGGGTCGACCCGCAGCCGCAGCATCACCAGTGGCGGTGGTGGCTGCTGGGCCTCCCGCTACTCGCGGTTCGCCGTCGTCGTCGCTAGCGATCGGGCGCCGACGAGCGCGCCCCGGCTGCCCGTGCGTGGGCGGCCAGGGCCAGCCAGCCCGCCATCAGGCACAGGCCACCCAGCGGGGTGACGGCACCGAGGATCCGCGGGCCGCCGAGCACCATCGCGTAGAGCGTGCCCGAGAACACCAGCACGCCCACGGTGAGCAGCGTGACCGCGATCGCGAGCGCGCGGGTGGAGCTGCGCGCGGCCAAGCCCACCGCCACCAACAGCACGGCGTGCAGCTGCTGGTAGTGCGCGCCGGTCCGCCAGATCTCGAGGTCGCGCGCCGACACGCTCTCGCGCAGCGCATGCGCGCCGAACGCTCCCGCGGCCACCCCCAAGAGCCCTAGCGTTGCCCCGATCACGAGGGCCCGCCGCGCGAGCGCCTCGCTCACGGAGCGCCTCCCTGCGCGAGGCGGGCTCGGTCGGCCGCGAGCTGGGCGCGCAGCCAGCTACCAAAGTCCTCCTCGCGCCCATCCTCGAAGATGACGCGATAGCGGACCATGCTCGTGAACGAGTCCGACGCGATTTCCTCGATGAAGGTGTCGATGTCCTTGATGTCGGCGCCGAGGAACTCCCACTTCTTGCGCAGCATGTCGGCGAACTGCACGCTGGTGTACTCCTTGCGCTTGGGCTTGCGCTTGGGGCCCTTGGCGTGGGTCTTGGCCGCGCTGTGGCGGGGCGGGGCCACGAAGTTCAGCTTGCTGCGCTCGATCAGCCGGAGCGCCTCGAGGATCTGCAATCGACGGGCGTGCACCTCGGCCTGGCGCTGTGCCTCGGGCGGCGACTCGGGTGGGGGGCGCCCCTCGATCTCGGCCAGCCGCACCTCGAACCAGTGATGCGCGAGCACGAGCTCCTCGGGGCCGATCTTCACGCTGTCGGGCGCCTCGTTGCTGCGCTCCGGTGCGGCGATGCGATCGATGAACTCCCGCGCGCTGCGGACCCCGGTGGGATCGCGATCGAGCAGCAGCTCGAGCTTGTCGGCCGCGGCCGATCCGCTGCGCTCGATGTCATCGTGCACGAACGTGTGCTGGCTGGTGCGCACGGCCGCGATGAGCCCCTTGATCTTGTCTTGCTCGGTCATCTCGCTGCCGAGCTCCGCGGAGGGCATTCCGCGCGCCTCTTCGGTGGCATCGAGGATGCGAGGGTTGGGCGCACCGCAGCCCGTGAGGAGCGCGCCGGCACAGGCGAGCTCCGTTGCGCTCACGACGAGCCACGCAGGCGCGCCCGCGGCTACCCTGGCGCTCGCGGGAGCCTGCTCGCGCACCCTCGGGGAGGGCGCGGTGGCGCGGCGTCCGAACATCCGTTAGTAGGCTAGCATCGCGCCCAACGATCCACACCTCGACGACCTGTGGGAGGCCCGGGCGGCCCGGGACCCAGCCCTGACGCCGCTCGCCGAGCGCATGCGACCGCGCACGCTGGATGAGCTGGTGGGACAACGCCACCTGCTCGGGCCCGACCGACTGCTGCGTCGGCTCGTGGATTCCGGCCGGCTCCCCAGCATGATCCTGTGGGGGCCCCCCGGAACCGGCAAGACCACGCTCGCCCGGTTGCTCGCGGGGCGGCACGGCGCGGCCTTCGAGGTGCTGTCCGCCGTCAGCGCCGGGGTCAAGGACATCCGCGCCGTGGTCGAGCGCGCGCGAGATCGCCGGAGGCACGAGTCACGGGCGACGCTGCTGTTCGTCGACGAGATCCATCGCTTCAACAAGGCCCAGCAGGACGCGCTGCTGCCCCACGTGGAGGCTGGCGTGTGCCGGCTGGTTGGCGCCACCACCGAGAACCCGAGCTTCGAGGTGAACGCTGCGTTGCTCTCGCGGGCGCGGGTGTTCCAGCTGCGTCCGCTCGGCATCGGCGAGCTGGTCACGCTGATGCGCCGTGCGCTGGTCGACGAGGAGCGCGGACTGGGGCGAGGCGACCTCGAGGTCGAGGATGCCCTGCTCGCCGCCATGGCCCACACCGCCCAAGGCGACGCACGCCGCGCGCTCGGAGCGCTGGAGGCCGTCGTGGACCTCATGCCCGCCGACGAGACCCGCATCACCCGAGCGCTCGCCTCGGAGGCGCTCGGGGGCCAGCCGCTGCGCTACGACAAGGACGGCGAGGAGCACTACAACGTGGTCTCGGCGTTCATCAAGAGCATGCGGGCCAGCGACGCCGACGCGGCCGTCTACTGGTTGGCGCGCATGCTCGAGTCTGGCGAGGACCCGATGTTCGTCGCGCGGCGCATCGTGATCTTCGCCAGCGAGGACGTGGGCAACGCGGATCCGCAGGCGCTGGTGCTCGCCAAGGCGGCGGCCGATGCCGTGCACTTCATCGGCATGCCCGAGGCCGTGCTGGGGCTGACGCAGGCCACCACGTACATGGCGCTGGCCCCCAAGAGCAACACCGCGCTGCGGGCCTACGCGGCCGCACGCAAGGCGGTCAAGCAGTTCGGTGCGCTGCCCGTGCCGCTGGCCGTGCGCAACGCGGTCACCGACCTGATGAAGGAAGCGCAGTACGGGGTGGGCTACCGCTACCCGCACGAGCTCGCGGGCGGCGTCGATCGAGCGCACGAGAGCTTCTTGCCCGAGGCGATCCAGCGACAGCGCGCGAGCGGGCCGTGGGAGCCGTTCGTGCAGCCGACCGATCGGGGCTGGGAGGGTCGCGCGGCGGCCAAGCTCAGCGCCCAGCGGGCAAACGAGCCGACGGACGAGCGCGTCGAGCTCGAGCCCGCGGACGACCCCGCCAGCGATTCCAAGTGACTCGCAGTCCTTGGTGAGGCGCGGCGCGGTCGAGGAGGCCGAGAAGGGCGCTCGCGACGGGACGCCCGACTCGCTCGCCGGCTCGCCCGAGCCCGAGGGTCCAGCCAGCGGGCGCTCGCGACGGGACGCCCGACTCGCTCGCCGGCTCGCCCGAGCCCGAGGGTCCAGCCGGCGGGCGCTCGCGACGATCAGTTCTGGGCCGGAGCCTCGGCCTCGCCAGCGCGCTGACGGCGGGTCTGCTCGGCGCGGCGACGCAGGCGAGCCTTCAGCTTCTTCTGGTTGCGAAGCCGGGTCATCTTGGCGGTGTGGCGATTGTCTCCTCTGCCCATAGGCCGGGGGTTGTGCCCCGAAGCGAGGGTCGAGATCAAGCCCCGTCGTGACATCCGCGGCCCGGTTCGCTACACCCGGCCTCGCATGGTGCGGCTGAGCGTCAACGTCAACAAGGTCGCGACGCTGCGGAATTCCCGCATTCCCCCCGGCGCCCAGACCGAGCCCCGCGGGGTGCCCAGCGTGGCGAGGGCCATCGAGGTGTGCGTGGCGGCGGGGGCGCCGGGGATCACGGTCCATCCTCGCCTCGATCAGCGCCATGTGACGACCGCCGACGTCCGCGCAGCGGCGCGCCAGCTGGCCCCGCTCCGCGAGCGCGTGGAGCTCAACATCGAGGGCGATCCCCGGCCCGATCTGTTGGCGCTGGTGCACGAGATCCGACCGCATCAGCTCACGCTGGTTCCCGTGCGCCCGGGCGAGGTCACGAGCGAGGCCGGCTGGCCCGCCGAGACCCCACGCTCCGCGCTGGCCGAGACCATCGCCGAGGCCAAGACGGCCGGCATCCGCGTGAGCCTGTTCGTCGATCCCAACCTCGATGCGGTGCGCTGGGCGGCCGACCTGGGCGCGGATCGGGTGGAGCTCTACACCGAGCCGTTCGCGGTCGCGTGGAGCCGCGCCCCGGGCGAGGCCGAGCGGGCGCTGGCGCCCTACCGCGCCGCGGCCGAGCTCGCGCACGGGCTGGGGCTCGGCATCAACGCGGGCCACGATCTCGACCTCGAGAACCTCGTCGCGTTTCGCACGCTGCCGCACCTCGACGAGGTCTCGATCGGCCACGCGCTCGTGGCCGAGGCGCTGTTCTCCGGCCTCGACGTGGTGGTGCGCCGCTACCTCGACGTGCTGCGCGGGGGCTGAGCCTAGCCCTCGAGCTCGGCGAGGATCCCCTCGACCCGCACCTGATCGCGACGGCGACCGGGGACGAGCTCGAGGTAGCGCTTGTAGTGCACCCGCGCTTGCTCGACGTTGCCGAGATCGCGCTCGATGTCGCCGAGCAAGCGGTGCAGCTCGCCCAGATCGGGGGCCAGCGCGAGCGCCACTTGAGCGGACCAGCGCGCATTCTCGGGCCGCCCGCGCCCCAGCATCAGCCGCGCATGCTCGACCGCCTCGATCGCCTCCTGGTAGTCGCGATACTCCTCGCTGTACAGCAGCGGATCGGGCGGAAGGTCGTCGAGCGGGGCCGGGGGCCCCTCGTTACGACGCAGGCTGCGGCCGAGATCGATGGCCTGGTAGCGGCCCAGCGCCGACGGTCCCTCGGCGACCCACATGATCATCGCCGTCGCGTCGACCACGACCGACTGGGCCGTGGACAGGTTCTCCAGCGCATTGCGATTGCCGAGGCCGAGCTCTTGCTCGCCCACGCCGCGGCGGTCGCGGAGCACGCTGACGGCGCGCGCGGGATCCATCGGCTCGCCGCGCCCGAGCAGCTCCTCGAGGCGTGCGAAGCGATAGCCCGACGAGGTGTAGCGGCGCACCCAGTCGTTGTGTAGGTCGCCCTCGAACGCCTCGGCGACCATGTGATCGGTGGCCCACACGATCGACTCGCCCTCGCCGCGGATCACCCGACGATTCTCCGCATCGCGGGCGGCGACCTCGAGCACCACCGCCTTGCGGTGCATGCCATCGCCGACGAGCACGATGCCGGAGCTGCGCAGCTCGGCGCGCTGGATCATCTCCACCGCTTGCTCGAGCGTGTCGGCCTGCTCGAGCACGGTGCGCAGCACCAGGGGCAGCGGCGCCCCGTCCTCCATGGGGTCGTCGGTGCGGGCCGGGTTGAGCGCCACGAAGATCCCCCGCGCATTGATGCCCGTGACCACCCCCATCAGCCCCGGCCAGCCGATCGACGCGAACGGATAGCGACCGTCGGGATGGTGGAAGGTCACGATGCGATCGGCCTCGAAGTCGCGCCCGAGGTCGAAGCTCAGCGTGCGCCCGATGACGAGGTTGCCGGGCTCGCCCGACGAGGTGCGCTTGGGCACCGCCGCGAACATGCTGCCCTCGATCAGCACGTCGTCGAGGCGCTGTCCCAGGTCGTAGACGCTCTGGTAGAGGAACAGCCGCGGGTAGCTTCCGATGCGGTCGCCCTCGGCCTCGGGGAGCGCGCGGGCCATGGCCGCGAGCTCCGTGCGATGCTCTTCGTCGAGGAAGTGATCGGCGCCGCGGTAGTCCCAGCGCAGCACCATCGCCGCGGTCCACTGCTCGAGCCATGCGCCGTAGCGGCGGTCGACGAGATCGCGCACGCGGTCGTCGAGCTCGCGAAACAGCCGCTCCGACAGCCGCCCCCGCGCGTCCCCGATCTCCACCGGCGAGCCCTCGAGGTGCATGCGCCACAGCAGCCCGTCGCGGTCCATCCACGAGCGCCCGTAGCTCAGCCGCCGCCCGGTCGGGTCCACCGAGAACTCCTGCGCGGGCACCTCCACGTCGGGCGGGTCGAGCTCGGTGTAGCTCAGGTAGCCCGAGTACGAGAGCGCCACCAGGATCGTGCCGATGGCCAGCAGCACGACCGTGGCGCGCAGCAGCGCGAACACGGGGCGATCGGTGGCTCGGGGGGTGAAGGGAAAGCGCGCCATGGGCCGGCCTTTGGGCGGGCACTGTAACCCCAAGGTGCTGGGCCGACGATGGGGCCGACCCCGGGGGCGACGATGGGGTCGCCCCGCGGTGCGCGGGGCCGTATACTCCGTGCCCCATGTCGATGCGTGCACGCGTGGTGACCGGGTGGTTGGCGCTCCAGTGGCTGATCCCGGGCTGTGAGGACGAGAAGCCGCCAGCGCCGCCGCCCACGGCGGCCCCCGACGCGCCCGGGTCCGAGGCGGCAGCGGCCGAGGCTTTCCTCGAGCCCGGCGGCCCACCCGCGGTGCTGACGTTCGCGGGCGAGCGCGGCCGCTTCGCCGACACCAGCAAGCTCGACGCCGTCCCCGAGGAGGCTCGCGGTCTCGTGCGCGTGAAGCTGCTCGAGGGCGCGGCTCCCCCCGCGGGCACGGTCTGGGTCGCCAACCTGCGCACGCCCGAGCCCGACGGTCGCTATCGCCTGCAGCCGGTGGCCCGCGACATGTTCGAGGAGCTCGCGCTCGGTGAGGGGCGCAGCAGCGCGGTCGAGCTACCGCAGGGCCTGCAGCCACCCGAGCCGGTCGCCGCGGCCGCCGGGGTCGTCGTCTACAAGACCGCGTGGTGTGGCGTGTGCAAGCAGCTCGAGGCCTACCTCGAGCGCAAGGGCGTGCAGTACGAGGCCAAGGACATCGAGAAGGATCGCCAGGCCGCCTCCGAGCTGCAGGCCAAGGCGGCCGCCCAGAACGTGCGCACGGGCAGCGTCCCGGTGATCGACGTGGGCGGCCAGCTCATCGTCGGCTTCGATCGCGCCCGCCTCGAGAAGCTGCTGTGAGCCACGCGCCTCGAGAGCGACCGGAGGGCAACGCCCCTCCATCGACGCGTGGCGCCTAGTTGATCGGGTCGACCTTCTCGAAGAAGACCTTGGCGTCGACGAAGGTCTTGAAGTGGACCGCGGCCTCCGGCATCGCTTGGCCCGCGCGCAGCTGCTCGAAGTGCTGGCCAAGCCGCGCGTCCTTGCCGTACACGAGCACGCTCGGCAGCGTGGCGCTGCCAAACGCCGACTGCAGCAGGCCCTGCTCATCGGTCCCCTCGGTCACGTCGATCTTCACCAGGTGGAAGCGCGACGAAAGCATCGGCTCGACCGTCTCGTCGTGGAAGGTGGCCAGCTCCATCTCCTTGCAGGGCGTGCACCACGTGGCCGCGAAGTCGAGGAGCAGCGGCCGCTCGTCGGCCTGGGCCTGCACGATCTCGGCCTCGAGCTCGGCGATGGTGGTGACCTTGTGCCAGTTCGCGGGCGGCACATACACGAGGTTGTTCACGGCGACGACGGTGCCGAACACGGTGAGGGCCACCGCGAGCGCCTTGCGAAAGCGCTCCCCGCTGGGCCCGTGGAACGAGAGGTGGATCGCACCCAGACCCACGCCCACGAGCACGGCCGTCACCGCCACCCAGAACCCCCAGCTCGGATCGAGGATGAAGTTCTCGAGGCGGGGCGAGAGCGGGCGCAGGAACCACAGCGCCATCACGATCAGCAGCACGCCGAAGAAGCTCTTGACGTACTCCATCCATGCGCCGGGGCGGAACAGGCTGGCGCCGAGCGCCACCGCGAAGAACAGCGTGCCCATCCCGAGCGCGTAGGTGAACAGCAACGAGCCGCCGTAGAACACCCCGCTGCCCGCGGCCGAGGCCGAGGCGATCATGGCCAGCAACGACAGCAGCACGGGCCCGGTGCACGGCGCCGAGATGAAGCCCGAGACGAGGCCCATGAGGAACGCGCCGAGCGGCCCGGCCCCGCCCACCGAGTTGAGCCGGCTCTGCAGGCCGGTCGGCAGCTGCAGATCGAAGGCGCCGAACATGCTGGCCGCGAGCGCGATCAACAGCCCCGCGATGGGGACCACGACCCAGGGGTTGGCCAGCCACGCCCCGAACGCGTTCCCCGTGAGCGCGACCACCACGCCGAGGCTGGTGTAGAGCGTGGCCATGCCCAGCACGTAGGCCGAGGCCAGCAGCAGCGCGCGCGGCCGCGACACGCCCTTGGCCCCGAACACCGCCACCGTGATCGGGATCAGCGGAAACACGCACGGGGTGAGGTCGACGAGCACGCCATAGAGGAAGGCGGTCGCGTAGGCCCCCACGCCGCCCGACCCCAGGCTGCTGGCGAAATCGGGGTCGGCGAGGGCGAGGAGGGCGGTCTGGGCGGCGCTGGTCGGTAGCATGGGGAGCCCTCGGGGTACGTGCTCGAAGGGGGAACGGGTCGGCGCGACGAAACGTTAGCTTGCTCGCGGGCAGAGCTAGGGCGGCGGGACCCCCAAACAATGGCCGGCCTGCCGCAGCTCGGCAAGATCCCGCGCCGATAGCGCAACACAGCAAGTGTCGTCGTCGAGCGTGCGGATCAGCTCATCGAGCAGCGTGCGCGGCAAGCCGTGGCAGCACGCCGGGGTCTGGTCCTCGCGGCAGTCGGTGAGCACCTGGCAGCGCCCCTCGTGCGGCTCGAGGCAGGTGACGCGCAGCGACGGGTTGATGTCCGTGTAGTCGAGCACCGTCTCGGTGCCCGGCAGCAGCGCCGTGCCGAGCAGCCCGTCGGGCTGCAGCGCCTCGGGAGCGAC
The DNA here is from genome assembly GCA_041600735.1 of Nannocystaceae bacterium. Lineage (GTDB taxonomy): Bacteria > Myxococcota_A > Polyangia > Nannocystales > Nannocystaceae > Paraliomyxa. The sequence continues at coordinate 1,632 of JBFIJN010000093.1, read as the reverse complement.
GTCGCGGCGCACCGCGAGGGCCAGCGGGTGATCTGCGGGCAGCACGGTGGTGGTGATCCACCGCGAGGGTCGCGGGCCCGAGGAGCCCTCCTCGAGCATGGGCTCCCCGATCACTGCGATCGCCGAGGCGCCCGGATCGCCGGTGTGATCGTCGTCGTCGTCGTCGTCCCGCTTGGCGGAGTACGGCGGCGCGGCGTCGCGGATGTCGTTGGTGGCCAGCGCGTTGCCGGTATAGCGGCGGCACTGCAAGCGCATCGCATCGCGGCGCTGGTAGGCGCGCTCGCACGGCCCGATGGCCCGGCTGCGGGTCGCGCCAGGCACGAGCGCCACGCTGCGCACGCGCAGCCGCGGCAGCGGCTCGTCGAGCCCTGCCGACGGCCAGCCCGAGAAGTGCAGGACCCCGTCGTTGCCGATCAGGCACGCGCGCAGATCTCCCGCGATCTCGGTCTGTGGACTGAGCGGCATGGGGCAGGGCTCGAGCGCCGAGAGCTCGCCGAACATGCGCGCGGCGCTGTCGGAGAACAGCACGAGACCCGGCACGCCGGTCGCGACCACGAGGCTCGCCGACAGCCCCCACAGCAGCGGATCGGTGGGCTCGATGCACGGCGCGACGCTGGTGGGCCCGCGGTAGATGTCGCAGGTGCCCGGAGCGAATGGATCGGGGGAGAAGTGGTCGTAGCGCAGCGCGCACGGGGGAATCGCGATGCAGGCGTCCATCACCAGGCGACTGGCGACGAGCGCAGGCTCGGCCGAGCTCGTGGAGATGTCGAAGCCGTCGAGCTCGCAGCGCCCATCATCGAGCTCGCAGCGATCGGCGAGCTCGCGACCCAGCAGGCGCCCGGGGAATTGCACGGGGAGGAACGCCCGGCCCTGATCGGCCAGGATGCTCTCGCTGCCGGGAAACTCGCCGTAGAGGGTGAGCGTGGGGACCTCGCCCGTGTCCACGCCGGGGGTGCGGATGGCGACCGCGAGCGTGCGCAGCAGGTTGCCGCCGAGCACCCCGGCCGGCTCGATCGCGCGCTGCTGGTTGCCCGCGGTCCACGACCAGTCATCCCCCGCCCGCGGGCCCGCGGGCGCGCGCACCAGCGGGAACCCGTCGAAGCGGAAGCGGGCCACGGCCTCGTCGAGCGCCTGCTCGCTGGGCGTCTCGCCAAACAGACCGGCGGCGGGCCGCACCTCGAGGCACTCGACCGAGAGTCGCGTTCCGGAGGCCTCCGCGTCGCGCAGCGTGGACAGCGGGGCGAGCGAGTCGACCAGCAGCATCTGGCAGGCGCGGTCACCCGCCGCTTCGCAGCCGCCGGCTGCGAGCTCGCCCGGGCAACCCTCGTCGATGAACGCCAGCCGCGGCAGCGGGGATCCGTCGCCCGAACCCAGCGGCAGCGGGCGTCCGAACAGGCCATTGATCTGGATCGGCTCGCTCGCGCAGGCCGACCCGAGCACGAGCACCAGGGCGAGCGCTCCGCCGCCCCACACCGCCAACGGCTCGGCTCCGCGCCGTGCGATCGTCCTCGCCCGCACGGCGCGATGGTAGCAGGCCCGCGCAAAGCAAAGGCCCCGCGCGCCAAGGAGCATGCGGGGCCCGTTGCAAGGGCGTGAGCCAGCGGGGCTCGGGCGCGGCGTCAGTCGCTCTTG
>JBFIJN010000092.1:0-21619 GCA_041600735.1 Nannocystaceae bacterium | reverse complement strand
GGCTCGCGGCTCGCGTGTCCTTGGCCGCGGCCGTCTCGCTAGAACGTGGCGCCGACGTCGAACACCAGGCGACCGTTGCGGTCGTCGGTGGGTCGCACGTTGCCGCCGGGCCACAGCCAGTCGGGCACGAGCACCGCGTAGCCCACCGAGACCGTCACGATCTTGATGTCCCACTTCACGAAGTTCACGCCCACGCTGCGGCGAAGGTCGCGGCCGAGCTGAACCTGGGACCAGCGCTGGGTGAGCACGCCAAGGTCGACGAAGGCCGAGTGGGCGAGCTTGCCGCCCAAGAAGCTCTGCACGGAGACGACCTGGAGCGCGACGGTGCCGAGCGCCCGAATGTGGCCGCCCTCGGCGATCGGGCGCAGGCGGAACGTGCCGTAGGGCCCGGGGATCCGCTCGATGTCGACGAGCATCGTCTGCGGCTCGATCCCGCGGATGCCCAGATCGATGGTGCCGCCGCCGAAGTACCTCCAGATCTCGGGCACCGAGGTCGCGCCCGCGCCCGGGAGCCCCGGAAGCGGCAGCGCATGGCCGTAGCGCAGGCTGTAGCGAAAGTTGAGGCGCCCGTCGGTGCGTGGGATCGGCACGAACTGCTGCCAGCCCACGTCGCCCTTCAGCCACCAGTCGCGTCCGAGCGAGGGGGTGGCGAACAAGCCGTCGAGGGTGAGGATGAAGCCCTTCTCGGGGTTGAACGCGTTGTCGACCCGCTGCCACACCGCACCGGCCTGCAGCGCGCCGGTGCGATCGGGCACGATCGCCTCGCTGCGGTTGGGCAGGCGACACGAGGGATCGGAGGAGTTGGGGTTCTGGCAGCCCTCCTCCACGCCGAACACCGGCTTGACCACGTCCTTGGAGATGTTGGCCACCTGCACGAGGTAGCCGGAGTAGATCCGCCAGTGCTCGCCGATCGGCCAGGTGAAGCGCGCCTGGCCGAGCACGCTGTCGATCTGTCCGCGGGCGGGGGTGAGCCGGCGCTGGACCTGGCCGGTGAGCTCGAAGGTGAGGGGGCTCGCGAAGATCCTTCGACGCGAGAGCGAGGCTCGTCCGCTGCGCTCGTAGCAGTTCTCGTCGCCACAGAACGTGCGCGAGACGCTGCCGAAGCCAAAGTGACCGTCGAGGTTCAGATCCCAGGCGCTGCCCAGCATGTTGGGTAGCGTGGGGCGCAAGAACACGTACAGGGGATCGAGCGTGGCGCCACCGATGCCGCCCGTGACGTCGAGGGCTCGATCCTTGGACTCGGTCACCGAGATCACGTGGTGGACCACGCACTGGTCCTCGTCGTCGTCGAGGTGACAGCCGACCTCGAGCTCGCGGATCTGGACGCCCTCGGTGACGCCCATGCCCTCGATGTTGCGGCGGGTCTCCTCGACCTCGCGCTGGTCGTAGGCCTGCTGCTCCTCCCACGACTTCTCGCGCAGGATCGCCCGGCGGCGCGTCTTGAAGTTGCCGCGCACGAGCGTGGTGCCAAAGCGGCCGAGGCGGCCCTCGTAGACGGCGAGCTCGGTGTCGACGGGCGCGAGGGACTGGCGGGCCTGCTCGCGACACAGGCCGACCTCGGGGGTGGTGAGCCGCTCGGCCTGGGCGACGCGGTGCACGTGGCCGTTGGCGTCGACGTAGCGCCAGCGCAGCTCCATGTCGGCCAGCGGGAAGCCGCTCGCCCGGTAGCGCCGCACGACATCGCGCTCGACCTTGCGATCGAGGGTGAGGTCGACCGGGATCCCGCCGGCGTCCTCGCTGCGATCGCGCCGCAGCGGGCTGCCGCGCAGCATCAGCGGCTTGCCCCACGCGCCGTGCTCCAGCACGGGGAGGCCCTGGGTCTCGCGGCTGCCCGGGATCGGCTGCTCGAGGTAGCGCACGTCCTCGACGCCCGAGGTCACCACGCGCGGGCCCAGCACGACCTCGAGGCGCAGGTACACGCCGGCCCGCCGCTCATCGCGGAGCGCGGCCAGCCCCGCTTCGTCGAGCTGGCTCTCGAGCCACGCGGGATGGCCACCGTCGCCGAGCTCGGTGAACGCATCGAACACCGCATGCTGGCCGCGCTTCTCCAGCCCCTCGGGCCAGAACGCGACGCGCATCGTGGCCTGAGCGCACAGGTACCCCGCGTCGTTGAGCGCGGAGAGCAGCAGTCCCAGGTCCTCGCGCGCGTGGGAATCGGTGAAGCGCGCGCGGGGCTCGAGCTTGCGCCCGCGCTGGTACGCGCGCTGGAGCTGCTCGACGACCTTGGCGAACGCCGCCTCCTCGTCCGGGGGCAGCTGCACGGGCGGGATGATGAGCTGGGCCTCGCGCACGCTCACGCGCGGGCCCTCGTCGATCGTGAAGCGCAGCGTGGGCAGGCTGCCGAAGTCGTCGAAGCGGCCGTCGACGGTGGCGAGCATGTAGCCGCGCCCCTGATAGAAGCCGCGCAGGTGGGTCGCCTCGCGCTGGGCTGCCGAGGGGTTGGCGGGCTCGCGGCGCTTGAACAGCTGTAGCTGCGAGCGCAGGCGGTTGTCGGCGATGTGCTCGTTGAACAGGAACTCGGTCTTCACGCCCTGGCCGAGCTGGACGTCGACCCCGAGCACGAGCTTGCGCCCCGCGGGGAGCTCGCGGGGGTCGAGGCGATCGAAGTCGGTCTCGACGCGCACGCCGGGGTAGGGGAACTTGAGCTGGCGCCTCGCGCCCGCGCCCGCGCCCGTGCGTGGCTCGGCGTACTCGCGGGCGACCCGCTCCTTCGCCTCCTCTACGTGCTTGCGGGTGATGCGGCTGCGGATCGGAATGAAGGGGCTGACCGTGGGGCGAAACACCCGGCTGAGCCAGCGCTGATCCTGGGTGCTCAGGTTGCCGGTGATCTTGATGCTGCCGACGCGGTAGGCCTGACCCTTGCGCAGGGTGACGTGCAGATCGACCTCGTCGTCGTCGTCGCCGCAGGCGAACGCCAGCGAGGCTCGCCCCGCGAGAAAGCCGTTGTCGAACATGAAGCGCTCGAAGCGGGCGAGCTCGGTGCGCTCCCACTCGCGGCACGCGAGATCGTCCTCCTCGCAGATGCGCGACTGATGCGGACGCTGGGGACCACCACCTCGCGTGCTGCGGCCGCTCTCGCCTGGCGCGACCTGGCGTGGTCGGTGCCTGAGCTCCTTGTCGGGCAGGCACTTGCCGGGCGCGAGCGTGCCGGGTCGCGCCTGCGGGCTGAGCACCCGCCGAACCTCGCGCTCGGACAGCGGCAGGTGCCCGTGCACGCGCACGCGTCGGATCGAGCGGCCCGGCGACACCTCTACGGTGATGTGACCTGGCCCGGCCGCCTGCAGGCTGGCGCGGTAGCCCACCGCCGCGAGTTGGTCGGTGATGCCCACCGGAAGCACGCCGCCGGCCGGGAGCACGAGGAGCTTGCGCAGCATCTGCGTCGACTCGCCCTCGCGCGGGGTGCCCTCGATGTCGAGGGTCTCCACGCCCACGAGCAGCAGCCCGCGCCCCTGGCCCGGGCGGCTGCGCAGCGCGATGAGCAGGTACGAGCGCTCGCCGACCGGCTCGAGCAGCAGCTGATAGCCGTCCTCGGCGATGCGCTCGAGCATGTACTGCAGCAGCGCTCCGTCGACGCCCACGATGCGCGCGGTGAGGGTCTCGCCGCGCAGGCGGTCGATCGAGCGCGTCCGCTCCGTCACGCGAATCTCGGGGCGGCCGTCGAGATCTTCGAGCACCGCCTCGACGGGGCCGAGCGGATCGGTGAGGTCGACCTCTTCGAGCAAGAGCCCCGACTCGTCGAGCCAGCGGTCCTCGGCGGCGGTGCGGGAATCGGGGTCGAGCTCGCGCTCCCGCCCGCGCTCGGGCGCGGACTTGGACTTGGACTCGGACTCGGACTCGGGCTCGGACTCGGACTCGGACTCGGAGATCGGCTCGGCTGGGGAAGGGCCCGGGTCGTCGAGGCCGGCGTCGGAATCGGAGTCGGAGTCGGTGTCGCCCTCGCGCGGCGTGGCGGGCTCGCTCGCGGGCTCGCTCGCGGGCGCCGCGCGGGCGGCCCCGTGCAGCAGCACGAGCCACGCCACCGCGACGAGCGCCCAGCCCGTGACCCGCCGCAGGGACAGGACGCGAGCGCTAGCGCAGGCTGGGGATCTCGAAGTCAACGCGGAACTCGACGGTGGTCTGCCGCAGCGGGTCGAAGATGATGCGGTTGTTGAGGTAGGACCGGATGTCGCGCGAGACCTCGAACACGAGCCGGTCTACGGCCCGTAGCTCGAAGGTGACCTCACGGCTCTGCTGGAGCAGGAAGCCGGGGTAGCCGCGAGTGTAGTCGAGACCCAACGTCCCGTGGGCATAGTCGAAGTCGAGCCACTCTTGCGGGGTGGTGACCTCGAGCTCGGGGCCGATCTGGCCGAGCCGCAGGCGGATGTCGGGCACATAGGGCCCAAAGCGCGGGACGGCGTCTTCGATGCGGCGCCCAAAGTCGAACTCGGTCACGTGGCCCACGACCTGCAGCGGCTTGCGTGCGTTGGCCAGGCCGCCGCCGCCGGTGCGCTGCACCGTGAGCGCCGAGGCGGGCACGTCACCCGCGCCGAGCACCAGGTAGTCGAGGCAGCCACGCTGGGTCTCGACCGCGCCGCTGGTGTCGCCGTCGGCGATGCACTTCCACGTGATCGCCTCGGCGGTGCCCCCGAGCAGCAGATACACCTGGCGCGACTGGTCGTCGATGTAGACCAGCTCGCGACGCATCGCCAGCACGTCGACCTCGGAATCCGCGAGGTCGTGCATCATCGTGATGCGGCCGCGCTGGATCTCGTAGGTGCCGGTGAGGAACGGGATGTCGACGGTGCCCCCGGCTTCCACCTCGACGCGGCCGGTGAAGTCCGGGTCGTCGTAGGTGCCGGTCACCTCGATCACCGCGTCGGCCTCGACCCCGCGGGCGATGTTGTTCTCGACCCGCAGCGGCGCGCTCGTCTGCACGCGCAGATCGAATTGGAGGTCGCGCACGAGCTCGGGCGGCGGGGCCGACGGCAGCTCCACGTCGTCGGTGAAGGCGAGGATCTCCACGCCCTGCACGGCATCCTGCACGTAGCGCGCCCGATCGATGGTGATGAGGCCGGCGACCACGAGCGGGTTGCCGCCCTGGAGCGTGACGGGGCGGCTCGAGAGCTCGGCCTCGAACACGGGGCGGCCGCGCTGGTCGTAGCCGCGATAGGGCACGTCCTCGAGCTCGAGGAACACGCGGGTCTCCTGGACGCCGGTGAAGTCGAGATCGAGGTAGGCGATGCCCCACGCGAACGCGTCGCCGCGCGGGCCCACCTTGGCCCGCAGCGCATTGGCGGGCCGCTGCTCGCCCGCGGCGCTCTGGCGACCGCCCAAGTAGAGCGCCAGCATGCCGCTCCCGACCTCGGGCGGACACACGCCCTCGGAGCACAGCGCGAAGTCCAGCTGCCCCGCGGTGAGCTCGACGCCCGGGAGGCCGTCGTCGAGCTGGAGCGTGAGCGAGGTGCGGCCAAAGGCGATCGAGCCCTGGGCGAACTCGAGCGGCGACTCGTCGTCGATGCTGCCGCCCGCGCTGATGCGCTGGATCTCGACCCCGCCCTTGGTGGCCGTGCCCTCGCCCGCGAGCTGGTTGATGATGCGCGCGCCCACGGTGCCATCGACGGCCATGCCCCAGCGTCCGGCGCACGCGCCCCCGATCGCGAGCCCGGTGTGATCCTGCCCGCCGGGCGGGCCCACGCTGCCGAAGCGCAGCGTCTCGCCCAGCACTCGCAGCTCGCCCGCGGCGGTCAGCCACTGGTCGTCGACGCGAAGGTCGAGCGCCTCGACGGAGACCTCGACCGGAGTCGCGAGCCCGGCCACGTCGAGCGTCAGGTGCTCGGCCGGCTGACCCGCGGCGGCGCGCGGCAGCTGCACGTTCCCCGAGATCTGGGTGAGCGCGGCCGGGCCGGTGAGCCCGAGATCCACCTTCAGCCGGCCGTGGGCCGCTCGCAGCACCTCGGAGCCGAGCAAGTCGGCGATCACGGCCATGTCGATCGTGCCCTCGAGCCTGGCGAGCGCGTCGCCGATCGCGACCCGCGAGGCTCCCTTGACCACGGCGCGAGGCGCCGGCACGTCGCAGGTGCCCAGCGCGGCGCGGGTGCGGGCGCCGGCCGCGGGCGAGGACAGATCGAACGAGCCCGAGAGCGTGACCCTCGCGGGGCTCTTCCCGCTCGTCTGCCAGTTCCACGGCTCCTCGAGCACGATCCGCGGCCAGTCGACCGAGGCGCGCAGCGGCTTGGCGCACAGCACGGTGGGGTCCTGGCAGGGATTGGCGGTCGTGGGATCGTGGCCGCCGATCCACGCGTCTTCCATGGCCAGCGAGATCTCGAGGCTCTGCTCCTCGCGGTCCGATCCGCGGCAGGCCGAGATCATGGACGCGTGCGGATCGCAGGTGACCACGACGGCGCCCACCCGATTGAGGCGACCGAAGAGGGTGGGGGACTTCCCCGAGCCGCGATCCAGCCCCCGCATCAGCGTATCGAGCGAGATCCGGTCGAGGTTGATCGCGACCTCGGCATCGAACGGCGGCACGCCATCGTCGCTGCGACGGCGCGCGCGGGGCACCTCGCCCAGCGCGATCAGCCCGTCCACGGTCCACTGGATCCCACCGGTCGCGCTGTTGGGGTTGGAGAGCTCGCCGGTGACTCGCAGCTCGCGGTGCGCACTGAGCCCCGCCTCCGCTTCGACATCGGTGCTGGTGACCTCGAGCAGGCCGCTGCCGAGCGCGATGCCCTCGGCCGACAGCCCCGCGAGCCGCACGACTCCCGCCACGCTCGGTCGCCGCAGCGCTCCGCTCACCCGCAGCTCGGTGCCCGCGCCGATCTGCCCGTGCACCGGGACGTCGGCCTCGAGCAGGCGCGCCACGAGGCGCAGCGGCACCCCCTCGGCGGTGACCTTCAAGTCGAGCTCCGTGTCGTCGTCGAGCCCCACCGATCCACTCGCGACGATCTTGCCGATGGGCACGCTCACGTCCGGGGAATGGAACGGGCTGACCGCGCGGTGGACGGGGAGCACGAGCTCTTCGATGAGCACCTGCTCGGGGCCCAGCGAGAGCTTCACGCTGGCATCCCGGTAGCGGGTGCCGCCCATGCGGAGATCGGGCACGGTCGCTTGCCCGCGGAGCTGCAGCTTCGACAGCGGCAGCGCCTTGCCCTCCGCGTCGCCGACCGAGAGCCGCAGGTTGGCCTTGCCCGACAACCCCGAGCCGACCAGGTCGGCGAGCTCGACCTCGCGCAGCTCGACGGTGGCGCGCAGGCGCGGGTCGCTGCTGAGGCCGCCGCGCTCGAACAGCGTGATGTCGGCGTCGATCGATCCGGTCCCGCCGAACAGGTGCGCCCGAGGGGCGTGGACGTGGAGCACCCCGCGGTCGAGCGACATGGTGGCGTCGGTGGGCGTGCCGCCCTGCACACCGACGCCCGCGAGCCACAGCTTGCCGTCGCGGCCGCTCGGCGCGCTGGTGGATCCGTAGACCCCCAGGCTGGCGCGCAGGGTGTCGAAGTAGGCGGGCAGGTCGAACGCGCGGGCGAACGCGTTGCCATCGTGGATGTCGAGCCGCAGCTGGGTCGAGGAGAGCGTGGCGAGCTTCCCGTCGATCCCGCCGCTGACCTCGAGCGCGGTGCCGTCGGTCTCGATCAAGAGCCCGTCGGCATCGATCGCACCGTCGGCGTCGATCAGGATCGTGCCGTTGGCGCGGACCCGGCGTGGAATTCCATCTGCGGCGGGTCCGAGGTTCCGGACCACGCGCACGTCGTCGAGGCGCAGCTCGGCGAGCAGCAGCGACATGTCCTCGGCGGGCTCGGCCTGGGTGGGGGCACCCTCGGCGGGGGCACCCTCGGCGGGAGCACCCGCGGCGGGGGACACGGGCTTGGGCCCCAGCACCATGCGGTGGAGATCGACGCGGCCGCTCGCGTGCCCCCCCAAGGTGGCCGCCAGCTTCGCGTCGTCGGGGACGAGCAGCCCGGGATCGAAGCCCTCGAGCGTGAGCGGGACCGCGATGAGGTAGGGCTCGTCGCCCTCGGGGAACACGACATGAGCCGGCTCCTGGGCGCCGGGATCGAGGATGAAGTCGCCCGCGAGCGCGCGGCCCTCGAAGGTATCGAACCGCGCGATCAAGCGGCGCGTATCGCCGGGCTTCCGATCGCGCCAGCGATCGGGCAGCGGACCTTGCTCGATGTCGACGCTCACCTGGACGTCGTCGAGGACCCAGGCCGGCTCGCCCAGCAGATCGAGCGTCAGCCCCTCGGCGGCGATGTGGTAGCGCGGCTCGTCGAGCGGGCCATCCACGTTCGCCCACAGCTTGGCATCGTTGGCGACGAGCGTGCCCGAGGCGAGCCCGAGCTGGCGCTCGAGGTGCCCCGCCAGTAGGCGGGGGTCGCTCGAGCCCGCGGTGAGCTGCACCTGCGCGGCGTCGCCATACACCACGATGGCATCGAGCGGCAGCGGCTCGGTCGCGGCGGGCTCGCGCGAGAACGCATCGGCCAAGTTGCCATCCAGCCGCAGCGGGGAGCCGGCCGCGAGTCCCTCGCCGGAGAAGCGCACGTCGCCGAGCGGCACGTTGTCGGTGCCCGAAGCCAGCTGCGTGAGCGCAAAGTCGGCCAGCGGGATCTCGATGTCATCGAGCGCGAAGTAGCCCTGGGTCGCGCGGCCGCTCACGTCGAAGCGCAGCGGCAGCTCCAGCCCCAGGCCCTCGCGCGGGCCGGGGGCGTCGAAGCGCAGCTCGAGGGTGAGGTCGCGGAGCTCGGTGGCGACCTCCCACCCGTCGAGCCCGTGCAGGAAGTCCACGTCGAGGGTGGCGCGGCCGAAGTGGGCTCGATCGACGCGAAAGCTGATCCCGCGCAGGTCGGGGTCCGCATCGAGGGCTCGAAACGCGTCGATCAAGCTGATCAACGTGTGGTCTTGGCCGCTGTCGTCGGTGTCGTCGTACTCGCGCACCACGAACCACGCATCGCCGGTCGAGCGCGCGTCGGTGAGGTGTAGCAACCACGGGATCTCGATCGCCTGCGGCACGCCAATGCGGTTCCACGGGATGATCTCGTGGAGCACGATGTCGGCCTCGATGCGGCGCGCCCACGCGGTGCGACGCTTGGGCACGCCGCCATAGCTCGCGCTCGCCTCCCAGATCGAGATCCCCTCCACCACGACGTGCGTGGGCTGCCCGGTGAGCAGGTCGACGATGAGCGGCAGCTCCCAGTGGATCTTGTCCATCCGCAGGTCGCCCTCCACGAGGCCGCTGACCCCGTCGCTCACGATCTCGGCCAGCCGCTCGTCGTTGAGGAACATGAACGCCCCCACGTAGGCCGCGAACAGCAGCGTGACCATGGTCGACATCAGCCGCAGCGGGAGCTTCACCAGCAGGAAGCTGGCCAGCGGGTAGCGACGCACCAGCGGCGGGGGCGAGGCGGCGAACAGCAGGTACTGCGGGTGGAGGGCCGCGAGCTGGCGCGGGTGGCCGAGCGCCTCGTTGACGATCGCCTCGCGAAACTGATCGAGCCCGCGTTGCTCGCGGACCGCTTCACCGGCGAGCGAGGATCCGGGGTCGGGCACGATCCAGTCGCCGTCGAGGCGCGCTCGCACCAGCCTGCGCGCGTCGGGGTCTACGCGCGCGAGGGCGCGCTGCACCAGCTGCGGGCGCACGTGGGGCGAGCGGATCCGCGGCGGCGGGTAGCGCCAGCGCAGCCGTCGACTCCGCGCCAGCGCGTCGCGCTGCGCCATCGTGCGTACCAAGCGGCGCAGCACCCGGCGCAGCGACTTGGGGCGCTCGCGCACGCGGCCCAGCACGCGCAGCCGATCGAGCTCCTGCCAGGCCTCGAGCACCACCGCCACGTTGGGGCCCTCGGGGTAGATGTGGCGACGGCTTCGCGAGGTGCACCAGCGCTCGAGCACGTCGCGTGCATCGGCGAGCAGGTCGAGCTCGAGCTGCGGCGTCGCCACCGACTGTGGATCGCGAGTGGGCACGGAATCCGCTAGGCAGGGTAGCAGGGGCCGCTAGAGTGTGGCGCGGGTGCCGACGCAGCCTACGTCACCCCATTGGATCGTCACGGCGGTGAGCGCATCACGAGCCGTCACCAGCTGGCTTGCCGACTCGGGCAGCCCGCCTACGCAATCGACGACCGTGGCCTCCACGGGATCGCGGCCCTCGATCTCGAGATCGATCACGAACCCGTGCTGGGGCAGCCCGAACACGAACAGGCGCCCCCCGGGATCCCCCGCCGTGTCGACGGGGCGCCCCTCGACCCAGGCGCCTCGCACCCGGCTCGCGGGGAGCACCACCATCGCGCGGTCGGCCCCGCGGGGCGAGCGAAGGCGGGCCCGTACCCGGCGCGGCTCGCCCGGCGCGCCGCCGTCGACCACGGTGAGCTGCGGCGGAGGATCCTGGCCCGGCGTGCCTGGACCTACGTCCATGGCGCGGGCCGTCCACGGCAGCGCGGCGATCGGGTGCTCGCCCAGCGCACCGACCCGGCGCAGGTCGTCGGGGAGTGGATCGATGGCGAGCGCCGCGACGATGGCCTCACCGGTGGCGCGGTCGTCATAGTGGTGAAGCGCGATCCTTCGCGGGTGGCTCTCGTCGTAGAGCGGAGCCAGGCTCGCGCTGATCAGTCCGAGCCCGAGCGCGGCGCCGAGCCCCCACCGCAGCCGCAGCGGGCTTCGACCGGGCTCGGGCACCAGCCCGGGCAGCGCGCCGGTCACCGCGATCGCGATCGTGGCGGCCACCGCTGGCACCAACGCGAACCCGAACACGTCCTCGAGCGCCAGCGACAGCGTGGCCCACACCGCCGCGAGCCCCGCCATCGCCAGTCCGATCCCGTGCCGCTCTCGGCCCGCAGCACCGAGCACCGCCCACGTGAGCCCGAGGCCCGCGAGCCCTAGCGGCACGCAAAAGATCACCGAGGCGCCGGGCACCGCCTGGGCCAGCGCGACCGCGACCAGGCCCCACGTGATCCACACCCCGAGCGCGAGCTCGAGCGGCCGAGCGAAGCGGCCGAGGCCCACCGCGAGCCCGCGCGCGACCGCGATCGCCACCACCCACAGCGTGATGCGCAGCGGCCCCGGCCACGCGTACGCGGGCACGGCCTCGGCCTGCACGGCATTCACGATCATCGCCACCACGAACGCGGTCGCCAGCGTCAGCCCCAGCATGCCCAGCACCGCGGCGAGCCCGAGCCCCGCGCCGCGCAGGCGCAGCCGTCCACGACGCTGCGCGACCCCGCCGAGCGCGAGCATCCAGGCGAGCAGCCCGATCGCGACCGCCAGCGCCCAGCCTCGCGGCCAGCGGACGACGCACAGGCCCAGCACGTCGGCGTAGATCGCATCGTCGACCGCGGGCAGGGGCAGCGGGCCCGTGGCCAGGGTCCGCGTCACGGCCAGCACATTGTCGCCCTGGTGCTGCAGGCTGCCCGCATCGAGGTGCGCGAGGTCGTCGAGCGGCGTGTGGTAGTGGCCCACGTCGCCCACGAACGCGAAGTTCACCCCGGCCAGCCCGGCGCGCTTGAACACCGTGAGATCGGTGTCGTTGGGCATGCGCCGGTAGATCTCGTAGGCCAGCGAGGTCGCGTTGGGCCGCGGCGCAGCCGAGACATAGGCGGCCACGAGCGCCGCGTTGCCGTCGCTGGTTTCGAACATGGCCGAGAGCCCGGAGCTGCCGCGCGCCTCCGCGTTGACCACCACCGCGACCTCGTCGATCGCCGGATCCTGCTCTACGAACGCGGCCGCGCCCAGCAGCCCCACCTCTTCGCCGTCGTCGATCAGCAAGCGCACCGGATGCAGCGGGCGATCCCCGGCCAAGAGCGCGCGGGCCGTCTCGATCCCCACCGCCACCCCGTGCAGATCATCGGCCACGCCCGGGCCTGCATGCACAGAGTCGTAGTGGCTCGTCAGCAGCACCACCGGCCCGCCCGCGTGCGAGCCCGGCACCTCGGCCACGAGGTTGACCACCGGCGCGCAGCTGATCCCGCGACACGAGATCGAGGACTGTCGTCGCACCGTGAGGCCGAGCGCGAGCAGCTCGACCTCGATGCGCTCGCGGACCGCCGCGTTGGCGGCGGTGCCCACTCCGTGCGGCGCTTCGTCCCCGGCGATGCGCTCGAGCACGGAGCGGGCGCGGGCGGCCGAGAATGCGGTGAGCGGCGCGTCGAGCGAGGCGGGGGCGGGCGGCCGAGTGCGGAGCGCAGCGAACCCCACCACCAATCCCAGCACCACCAACGTCCACAGCGCCCCCCAGGCGCGGGGCCCCACCACGGTCGCAGCGTTCATCGCGGCGCCACGGTACACCCGCCGCGGCCTCGCGCGAGCCCTCGGGTGGGCGTGGCGCGGGCCAGAAAATCTTCGCGATCTCGCGACCTTCTCCAAAAAGTGGCCGTGGACGCGGCACGAGCAACCCAAAGCGCGCCTCGTCGGATAGGAACGACCACGTGTCCGTGCCCACCGCCGCCGTCTCCGAGGCGATCGCCCCCAACGGGTGGTCCTGGGCGCTGCTGCGCGGTTTTCGCGAGGGCCAGACCGACGCGCTCGGCGAGGTCTACCGGCGCCACGCCGACGAGGTGACCAAGCAGCTGCGCTACGGCTTCGCCTTCCAGGCCGCCGGTCGCCACCACCGCTTCGTGGGCTGTCGCTCGGCCTTCGAGCTGCACGACGCGCTGCACGAGACCTTTCGTCGCGCCTTCGAGCCCCCGGCCCGCGAGCGCTACGACGGCCTGCGCCCCTACGGTCCCTACCTACGGGCCATCGCACGCAACGTGGTGCTCCGCGGATTTCGGGCGCGCGAGGTGCAGTTCCCCGAGATCCGCGAAGATGGCGAGGCCGTCACCAGCGCGATCGAGGTCGTCGACGAGGGCAGCCAGACCCCCGAGCAGCACGTCGGTCGGGCCCAGGTGCGAGCCGTGGTGAAGCGCTTCTTGGACACGCTCGCCGCGCCAGATCGTCGCTTGCTCGAGCTGCGCTTCGTCGAGGGCCAGTCGCAGCGCGACGCGGCCGAGACGCTGGGCCTCGGGCGTCAGCAGATCCGCGGGCGCGAGGCCAAGCTGCGCGAGCAGCTGCTGCGCTACCTACGACGACAAGGCGAAGAGGGGCTGGTCGCCGTCGGCCTCGCGCTGCCGCTGCCGCTGCTGGGCGCGCCGCTGTTCGAGCTGCTGGGGGAGGTGCTGCGATGATGCGATCACTGCGCGAGGCCCGTGTCGATCGCTGGATCGAGCGCGAGCTCGGCGAAGGGCTCGCGCCTCGCCGACGCGCGCGCTTGCACGAGGTGCTGCGCCGCGATCCGCGGGCCCGCGCCCGCTACGATCGCGCCGTGGAGGCGCTGCGCGTGCTCGAGGGCGATGTCGACGTGGCCCCGAGCGAGCTCGAGGTCGTGGGTCGCTGGCTCGCCGCCGATCGAGAGGCCACCGCACCCACCGCGGTCCTCGATCACGCGCGCCGCTGGTGGCCCGCGCTGCTCGCCGGGCTCACCGCCGCGCTGGCGCTGCTATGGATCGGCTCGCTCACCGGTGGACGTGCGCTGCAGCCCTGGTCGGACGACGGCTGGCAGGCGCGCGGCCCCGGTCGCGCCGACGGGCTCGCCCTCGAGGCGCTGTGCGGGTCCGAGACGCTCGAGGGCGCGGCCCCGATCCTGCGCCCGCGCGACTGCGGCCTGAGCGATCTCATGGGCCTCGCCTACCGCGTGCCCGCCGATCGCGAGGGTCAGCTCACCGTGTTCGGCGTGGATGCGCAGGGCGATGCGATGTTCTACCTGCCCACGCCCGCCGAGGCCACGGGCGCCGCGGTGGAGGCCGGCCACTGGCGCGCGCTCCCGCTCGCGGTGCGCCTCTCGGTCAATCATGCTGCGGGACCGCTGCGGATCTACGGGCTCGTGGCCCCCTCCGTGGCGACCGTCGACGAAGTGCGATCCTTTGCGGAGCAGCTCGCTCCGCTGCGCTCCGCCGAGCCGGGTGATCCGCCCTGGACCGCGCGGGTGGAGCCCCGCAGTCTGCGGCGGCTGTGCCCCGAGCCTTCCTCCTGCGACGCGGCCGAGCTGCGTCTGACCCTTCGCCCCAAGGCACGCCCATGATCACGCGCCCCCGTCTTCGTCTTCGCGCCCTCGCCTCGGGCCTGCTGCTGGTGGGCTTGGCTTGGCTCGGCTTGCCGTCTCGTGCGCTCGCGGCTCCGCCCGGCTCGGGAGCGGCCCCGCCTCCGCAGCGCTTCGCGCTGGTCGTGGGCAGCAATCACTCGCTCGATCCCAGCCAAGCCGCGCTGCGCTTTGCCGACGACGACGCCGCGCGCGTGGCCGAGCTGCTCGGCGACTCGGGCGTGGACACCGAGCTGGTCACGCGCCTCGATCGCGACAGTCAGGCCATGTTCCCCGCGCTCGTGAGTCGATCCCGCCGCCCCGACGGCGCCGGGCTCGATGCGGCCTACGCCGCGCTCGTGACCCGCATGCAGGCCGCCAAGGACGAGGGGCATGCGGTCGAGCTGCTCTTCTATTACTCGGGTCACGGCGACGTGGGCCCCGACGGCCAGGGCTACCTCACCCTCGAGGGCGACACGCTCACGCGCGCGCGCTTGTTCGGCGAGATGCTCTCGCGCTCGCCGGCCGATCACAATCACCTCATCATCGACGCGTGTCGCAGCGAGCAGTTCGTGCTCGCGCGGGGCAAGGGCGAGTGGAAGCCCGATCGCGCCGACGTGGACCTCGGGCGCTCGGTGCAGGAGTACCTCGACAAGAACCACCTCGGCGGCTACCCCAACACCGGCGTCGTGCTGGCCCACTCCGCCGATCAGCAGACGCACGAGTGGGATCGCTACCGCGGCGGCATCTTCACCCACGAGCTGCTGAGCGGGCTGCGCGGCGGAGCCGATCTCAACGGCGACGGACGCATCGAGTACAGCGAGCTCGGTGCGTTCGTCTCGGCCGCCAACCACGGGGTGGAAGACCCTCGGGCGCGGCTCGAGGTGGTGGTGCGCCCGCCCGCCGACGACGAGCGGCTGCCCGTGCTCGCGCACGGCGAGCTTCGCGGCAAGCGCTTGCTGCTGTTCGGACCCGGCGACCAGTATCACTACACCGTCGAGGATGCCCGGGGCGTGCGCCTGGCCGATCTGCGGCGCAGCGGCGAGCAGCCGGGCTACCTGCTGCTGCCCGCGGGCGACGTGTTCGTCGGTCGCAGCACGAGCGCCGAGGATCGCGAAGAGGTGCAGGTCCTCGCCGATGCGCACGGCGTGCTGCTCGCGGGGCTGCTCGCCTACGCGCCGGCGCCCTCGGCCGCGCGCGGGTCCCTCGACCAAGCCTTCCGTCGCGGGCTGTTCTCGACCCCCTTTGGCCCCGGCTACTACCAGGGCTACACCTCGCGCCTCGGGCTGCTCGGTCTCGCCGATCCCGTGTGGCGCGGGCCGACCGAGGCGGAGCCCGCCGGCGCGAACGGGCTCGCCGCGGCCGTCGACGGTGAAGGCCACGGGGACACGACCGACGACGACGACGATCACGACGGCCCGACGCCGCTGGCCGATCGCCTGTCGGAGCAGCGCCAGAGCACGCGCCCGTGGGGCGCGATCTTCCTCGGCCTGCCGGTGACTCCGTTCTCACCCACCGCGCCGCTCTCGGCCGGCAGCAAGCGGATCACCGCCAACGACATGGAGGCATGCCTAGGCCCGCGCGAGGGCAAGGCGTGTGAGCACATCCGCGGCTTCGATCTGCGCTGGCAGCTGTTTCGCGTGCACCACGGCACGAGGTTCCCGCGCACGCTCGCCTACTTTCGCTCGGGCTACGAAGCGGGCCGCGCCACGTTCGAACGCGAGGGTGGGGCGCTCACCGGCGACGCGGCCCAGCTCTCGTACGTGGCGGTACCGCTGTGGGTCGGCGGCAACATCTACCTGTTCGACGAGTTCCCGCTGCGCCCCTACGCCGGCCTCGGCTTCGGGCTCGACGTGATCCGCCTCGACTACGATCGCGTGAACACGACGCGGTTGATCGACACCGTGGCCCGCCCCGGCTTCGAGCTCCACGCCGGCCTCGAGCTGCGCATCACCAACTACGTCTCGCTCACGGGCGAGGTCAAGCAGCAGTGGAGCGCGCGCAAGCGCATCGCCGGAGTGCCCGACCTCGCCAACGAGGGGGTGACGTTCATCACCGGCATCGCGTTTGGCTTCCCGCTGCGACCCTCGGGTCGCTGAGCCCGGCCCCCGAGCGAGCCAACCAAGGCGAGCCAACCAAAGCGAGCCAACCAAAGTGAGAAAGCCGCTCGGAGTCTCCTCCGAGCGGCTTCTTCAGTTGTAGCGGGGACAGGATTTGAACCTATGACCTCCGGGTTATGAGCCCGGCGAGCTACCTGGCTGCTCCACCCCGCACCAGGTCTTCGTTTCCGAAGTGTCGCGGTTTATAGTGCCGCGTCGTCGAGGCGTCAATACCTCGTTTGCGTTCCTCGCCGCGGCTCGTCGCCGCGCCCCTTTGCCGGAGTGCGCAAAACCCGCTAGGCGGACCGGTCCCGGCCGTGGACTCGCGGTCTCGCGCCCCAGCCCACGAACGGGTTGCTCCTGCCCCGTAGGGCCAGCCGCCCCGCGCTCCGGTCCATGGGGCCGGTCGCCCCCAGTCCAATCGAGGCTGCCCGCTTGACCCCGCAACCCGTGCTCCGTAGGTTTCTCGCCCCATGGATTCCGACATGAGCGCCGCGCTGGCGCCAGAGGCCCTCGCGCCTCCCATCGCCCGCGAGCTCGGTCTGTCGGAGGTTGCGGTGACAGCAGTGCTGCGCCTGCTCGCGATGGGCGCTCAGCCGGCGTTCCTCGCCTGCTTCCGTCCCGAGCGCATCGGCAACCTCAAGCTCCGCGATCTCGAGCACGTGCAGGCCCGCGCGGCGCATGCCGTCGCGTTCGCATTTCGCCGCCAGCAGTTCCGCCAGGAGCTCGCCGAGCGCGGCCCGTTGAGCGACGAGACCGAGGCCTTGCTCGCCTCCGCCACCAACCTCGTCGAGCTCGAAGACGTGCGGCTGGGGCAACGCAGGCGCAAGCGCAGCCCGGCCGCAAAGGCCCGAGGGCGGGGGCTGACGACGCTCGCCCGCGAGCTGTGGGCGTGTGGCAGCGACGGTCGCATGCGCGGCGAGACGGGCGGCCCCGCCGACGCGGATCCCCTCGAGCTCGCGGTCCAGCACCCCGGTCGCGTGGGGCCGCGGCCCGCAAGGAAGAGGAAGGGACGCAACCAGGCCGCGACGCCCGAGGTGACCTCGGAGAGCGCCGAGACCTCGGTGAGCCCGGCCGGAGCGGACGCGGCCACCGATGATGCGTCGACCTCGGGCGACGAGGCGCCGACCTCGGGCGACGAGGCGTCGATCTCGGGCGACGAGGCTTCCGCCGCGGGCGAGGAGGCGTCGACCTCGGGCCACGAGGCCTCCGCCGCGAGCGAGGAAGCGTCGACCGCCCCGACCTCGGGCGACGAGGCGTCCGGCTCCGACGAGGCGTCCGGCTCCGACGAGGCCTCCAATGAGGACTCCGGCTCCGACCAGGCGTCCGCCTCCAATGAGGACTCGCACGAGGCCTCGGCCCACGACGACGACGATGAGGAGGAAGCCGGCTCGAGCGACGAGTCCGACGACGAAGACCTCACCAGCTCGCCCGAGCGCGACCTCGCGGGCGCGCGCCTGATCGCGGGCGACGACGCCTTCCAGCTCCCGGCGCTGATCCGTCGGCTCCGCGAGCTCGTGCTCTCGGAAGGCCGCATTCGCGCGGTGCTCGTGCCCGGGAAGAAGGACAAGGGAGGGCGCTACGCCAAGCTCTCCGAGCGCGCCGAGCTGGTGGCCAAGGCCAACCCCGGCTACCTGCTGGGGCTGATGCGGGGCGAGCGCGATGGCGTGCTCGAGCTGCACCTCGAGATCGAGCCCGAGCCCTTCGATGCGGTGTGCGCCGAGATGCTGGGCATCGACGCTTCGCGCCCGTGCGGCGCGCAGCTGCGCCAGGCGATGCGCGAGGCCTGGATGGGCGCGGCCGGTCGCGCGGTGCGGGCCAGCGCGCGCAAGGTGATCAAGCAACGGGTCGATCGCGCCGCGATCGCCGAGCTGTGCGAGGCCTACCGCCCGCTGCTGCTCGCCCCCGCGCTCGGGCGCAAGCCCGTGCTCGCCATCGATCCGGGCTTCGACCCCGGCTGTCGCGTGGTGGTGCTCGGCGCCGACGGCAGCGTGCTCGCGGACGACACCGTGTTCCCGCTCGAGCCCAAGCTCCAGGCGCCCCAGACCAAGGCGCGGATCATCGAGCTGTGCGTCGAGCACGGGGTCGTGGCCATCGCCATCCTCAATGGCAACGGCGGGCGCGAGGTCGATCGCCTGTGTCGCGAGGCCGTGGGCGAGACCGAGGCGCTGGCCGCCGTCATGGTCGTGTCGGCCGACGCCGACGCAGCCGGCGTGTTCGCGGGGAGCCGCGCGGCCAAGCAGGAGCTGCCCGACGCCGACCCCCCGCTGCGGCGCGCGATCTCGGCGGGCCGACGGCTTCAGGATCCGCTGACCGAGCTCGCCAAGATCGACCCGCGCAAGCTCGGCCTCGGCCAGCACCAGCACGATGTCGACCAAGAGGAGCTGCGGGCCGCGCTCGAGCAAGTGCTGGTGTCCTGCACCAACGAGGTCGGGGTCGACCTCAATCGCGCAGGTGCCGATGAGCTGGCGCGGGTGGCTGGGATCAGCCATGCGCTCGCCAAGGCGATCGTCAGCCATCGCGAGCAGCACGGCCCGCTGCGCAGCCGCCAGATGCTCCTCGATGTTCCCGGCGTGGCCGGCAAGGCGTTCGAGCAGGCGGCGGGGTTCTTGCGCATCGAGGACGGCGAGCAGCCGCTCGATCGCACGGGGATCCATCCGGAGCGCTACAGCCAAGTGACCGAGCTGGCGCGCGAGGCCGGCCTCACCGTCGGCGACCTCGTGGGCAACCCCGAGCTGGTCGATCGGCTCCACCCCGAGCACCAGCTCGACAAGCCAGGGGCCACCGGCGAGCCGCTGGGGCGCATCAGCCTCGGGATCATCCTCGAGCAGCTGCGCCACCCGGGCGGCGACCCGCGGCCTCCGTTCGAACCGGTCGAGTTCGAGGCGGCGCTGCAGAGCTTCGCCGATCTCCAGGTCGGCATGGAGCTGACCGGCGTCATCACGCACCTGGCCGGCTTCGGCGCGTTCGTCAACGTCGGCCTGCCGCAAGAGGGGCTCGTGCACGTCAGCGAGCTCGCCCACGGCTTCATCTCGAGCCCGTTCGAGGCGGTCTACGTGGGCCAGCGCGTGCGCGGGCGGGTCATCGAGGTGACCCCCGAGCGCAAGCGGTTCTCGCTCAGCCTGCGCGCGCTCCAGCCCAAGCCCGAGAGCCACGGGCGGCCGGCGGGCAACCGTCGCCGCAAGCCCGACGGTGAGGGCGGCGAGCGAGCGCGGGGCGATCGCGGCGGAGATCGAGATCGCGGCGGCGGCGATCGGGCGCGCGGAGATCGGCGAGATCGCGGCGGTCCGAAGGGCCCCCACGGCAAGGATCGCAAGGGCGACCGCGGCGATCGAGGCGGCTCCAAGCCGCAGGAAAAAGAAGACCGCGTGCTCAACTTCAAGCTCGACCTCAGCAAGCTGGCCGAGCGCTTCGGCAAGGGCTGAGCCGCCGCCGGCCGCTCACGCCTCGTCGAGCGCGTCGGCGGCCCGCGCGAGCGCATCGAGGGCCACGCGGGTGCCGTGGCCGTCCCACATGCGCGCCATCAGCGAGAGCGGGGCGTTGACGGCCGCGAGCTCGAGCACGCTGCTCGCCGGGGGCGCAGCCGCGGTGAAGTTGAGCGCGCAGCCCTGCTCCGAGATCGCGCCGTGCTCGTCGCGCACGCGCGTGGGGAGCCCGTGGGTGCGACAGATCAGCGGGCGCTCGTCGTAGACGGCGCAGCGATCGTCGACCAGCAGCGCGCAGTGCTGGGCCGCCGCCGGATCGTCGGCCTGCCGTCGCACCCGCTCGCGCAGCGCCGCGTCGCGGCGGGACAGTCGGGCGAGCGCGGCGCGCAGGCGGTGCGCCTCGACCTCGAACACGCCAAAGCGCTGGTGGCAGCAGCGCGAGCAGCCTGCGCGGCACTGCATGTCGCTGGGGTTGCGCGCGATTGCAGCGGAGAAGTGCTGGTCCACGCGCAGGCGCAGCGTCACCAGGGCCGCCCCGGCGTGATCTCGTGCGTCGGGCTCGCTCATCGCTCGATCGCGCGGGGCGTGCGGGCATCGATGGAGAACACGCCCTCGGCCACGCGCTCACCCCCGTGCTGCGGGGCCTGCTCGTGCGGATGCGGGGTGTACAGCAGCAGGTGGGTGCGCCGCCCATCACCGGTCTGGCCCGTCACCCGAAAGCGGGTGGGGCTGCTCTGCGGCGGCGGCTCGAACGACAGCAGCACACCTCCGGCATGCGACATGGCGAAGGTGCGACCGTCGCTCACCATGAAGTTGTGCAGCGGCTCGAGCTCGAGGCGCAGCACGGTGGTGTCGAGCGCCTGACGAACGAGCTCGGGCGGCGCGTAGGTCTTGCGCAGACCGCCGAGCTCGTGGAGCTGGGCCAAGAACGACAAGAACACCAGCTCGCCGTCGCTGCGATCGATCTGATGGCGCTCGAGGAAGCTGGGCAGCGCCTGGCGCAGCGCCGCGGCCTTGGCCGCAGGGAGCGAGCTACCCACGCGCACCCCCAACCACCGGCGAAAACGCGACAGGGCCGGCGAGTGCGGCGCGACCAGCCCGTCTCGCGAGGCCGAGTGCACGCAGAAGGCCGCGAGCACGCACGAGCCCGGGGTGCGCAGCAGGTCGTCGATGGGATCGATGTCCCGATTGCGCACGATGGGTCGCGACTGGACGAGGGTCTCCGCGCCCCAGGCCGCGCCCACGGTCCAACCGCGGAGCGTCAGATCTCGCGCGTGGTCTTCGTACCCCGGGAGGTTCGCACGCAGCGTCTGCTCCAACCAAGGACGGGCCCATGCGGCACCCTCCGGATGGGCGTCGAGCAGGGCAAGGAGCGCAGCCGACACGTGGCCCAGCATGCCGCATACCGCTGGCCAAGCAAGCCAAACTCAGCGGGCGCCCACTGAGCTGGGTCGTGGCGCAGGGTGTCTCGATCCTCGCCGGGTTTTTGGGGCGGGCGCCCAGGCGTGTCTATCGTCGCAT
Organism: Nannocystaceae bacterium; assembly: GCA_041600735.1. Lineage (GTDB taxonomy): Bacteria > Myxococcota_A > Polyangia > Nannocystales > Nannocystaceae > Paraliomyxa. The sequence continues at coordinate 563 of JBFIJN010000092.1, read as the reverse complement.
CATGCCCGGCCCGTCCCGAGTCCTTGGTGCGCGTGCGGCTCGTGCGCTGGTGGTGCTTTCCCTCGTGGGAAGCGTAGCGAGCGCACCTGGTTGCGCTGCGCGCCGCGATCCTGGGACCGAGGATCCCGGAGTGCCGGAGACCAGCCCCGCCGACAAGCACTACGACGTGGCGGTGGGCTCGTTCCACAACGGGATGTTCGAGGACGCCAAGCTCCAGCTCGAGCGTGCGCTGCGGGTCGATCCCGAGCACGCCGACTCCTACTACCTGCGCGGGGTGATGCTGCTCAACGATGCTCGCACGCTGGTGGACGCGGTGGAGACGCAGGCGTGCCTCCAGGACGATGCGGCCAAGCTGCAGCGCAAGAAGGCCTCGCAGCTGCATGCGCAGGCCCGCGAGGCGTTTGCGGCCGCGGCCACGAGCTACCCCGAGGGCGCCTCTGGGCGCGGTAGGGCCAAGAATTCACTCTCGGTCGTCGCGCTGTTCTTCCAGGAGCACGAGGCCGCCATCGAGGAGTCGCGCGGGGCGTTGGACCAGCGCTTCTACGCCGATCGCTACTCGGCGC